>JAAYEF010000020.1 GCA_012728875.1 Candidatus Cloacimonadota bacterium | reverse complement strand
TATTTAGCCCCCCCTTCCTGAATAACAAGGATTGAAACATGCTCTCGTAATGTTGCATTTATGGCACCTGCTAAAATTTAGCCCCCCCTTCCTGAATAACAAGGATTGAAACGGGCTGGATATTTCCTGAATCAATTGCAGCCTCGATATTTAGCCCCCCCTTCCTGAATAACAAGGATTGAAACCGTCAAAAGCGGCTATTAAAAGGTTTAACTGGTCTTATTTAGCCCCCCCTTCCTGAATAACAAGGATTGAAACTGGAGCCGATCACGCAGGTGCCGACGTTTTTGATGGTATTTAGCCCCCCCTTCCTGAATAACAAGGATTGAAACAGCATAGTCAAGCTTGACAGAGAGTCCAGCTAAGTATTTAGCCCCCCCTTCCTGAATAACAAGGATTGAAACGCAAGGAAAAAGCCCTTATTGAACCCTTGACTTGTATTTAGCCCCCCCTTCCTGAATAACAAGGATTGAAACTCGTATTTCTCTCGTAACTTGCAAACTCGGTCAATATTTAGCCCCCCCTTCCTGAATAACAAGGATTGAAACGAAGGTGTTGTTGGGATCATGCTCCTGATACATGGATTTAGCCCCCCCTTCCTGAATAACAAGGATTGAAACGAGGCATAGCATGAGTTTTTTCAGGCTCTACACAGCATTTAGCCCCCCCTTCCTGAATAACAAGGATTGAAACATATCATTAACCAGCCACTCGACAGCCCCAAACTATTTAGCCCCCCCTTCCTGAATAACAAGGATTGAAACGTAATACGCAATAGCATAACGCCAGATCACGTAACTATTTAGCCCCCCCCTTCCTGAAGACCAAGGATTGAAACTTACGCGTGACCCGCTCACTGCCCGATGCCTGATATATTTAGCCCCCCCTTCCTGAAGAACAAGGATTCATTGTAATTTCTGCATATTTCTCAAGCTTCTTGTCTATGCCAAAGAATTGTATGGGAACCTGCAATCGGGCGTCGAGCCGAAAAGGGCATCCTGATTTCCAGCTTTTCCTTGACAGTAACTTAGCACTCGAAAAAGAGGTTTGCTAATTGATCGATACAGCTTATATTGTTCACAGACTTTCAAAATACATTATGGAGGAACCCAAATGAAATTGAGACCCATTGAAGATCATCTGGTGGTGAAGCCTGAAACAGCGACGGAGGAAAAAACCGTTGGTGGCATCATCATTCCGGATACGGCCAAGGAAAAGCCCCAGATCGCTGAAGTGATCGCGGTTGGCACCGATGAAGACCTGAAAGAAATAGTCAAGGTTGGAGATAAAGTCCTGTTTGGAAAATATTCCGGAACGGAAGTGGAGATCGAGGGCGAAAAGCTGCTCATCCTTGCCAAAGATGACATTTTGGCCATTGTGGAGTAATCATGTTGGAAATCACAAGCCAAAATTTCGAAGCCGAGGTGATGCAGTCCGATCTACCGGTGTTGGTGGATTTTTGGGCACCCTGGTGTGGTCCCTGCAAGGCTCTTGGCCCCACGGTGGATAAGATCGCCAAGGAAACCGAAGGCAAAGTGAAGGTTGCCAAGTGCAACATCGATCTTTCCCCGGATATTGCCACGCGTCTTTCCATCATGTCCATTCCCACCCTGATGGTTTTTCACCAAGGTCAAGTGGTGGCGCAGGTTATCGGCCTGGTTCAAAAAGATAAGATCATGGACAAACTCCGCCCTTATCTCTAAAATAAATATTACTCAAACCACACCCCACGGCTTTGACTGTGGGGTTTTTTTGTGTTTGAAAAAATGTGGGATAAAAGGAGCTGTTCCCAGCCATGCGGTTTCATGATAATCACTCGGCTGAATTTTTCAAGTTTGATCCCTGACTCAGGTTCTCGATCAAGTGGTAATCAAGCCTTAATCAAGTCTTAATTATTAACGCTTGATTAAGGCTTGATTAAGAAGTGATAAACGCTTTGGGTCAAGATGGAATCCGGGAATTCTCAATTCACGCAGAGTGAAAAGCCCTTATAGAGAATATTTTCGGATTATTCGGCTTTCAGATCCCGAGTCATGAGTTCCAGAATGGCCTGACGGGGATCTTTGTCTTCATAGAGTGCTGCGTAAACCTGAGCGGTGATGGGCATTTCCACTTTCAGGGTTTGAGCCAGACCGTGCACGGATCTGGTGGTCGCGACGCCTTCCGCCACCATGTTCATTTCTGCCTTGATGTCGGCAAGCTTGCGTCCTTTACCAATTTCAAAGCCCACATAGCGGTTGCGGCTGTGAGTTGAGATGGCGGTGGTGATGAGGTCTCCGATGCCGGAAAGACCCAAAAAGGTTTCCGCCTGAGCGCCCAAGGCCAGACCCAATCTTTGGATTTCCACCTGACCGCGGGTGAGCAGAGCACCCATGGTGTTGTCTCCAAAGCCAAGCCCGGCAACGATTCCGGCGGCGATGGAGATTACGTTTTTCACCGCTCCGCCAATTTCCACTCCCATCACGTCTCTGCTGCTGTAAACCCGGAAAAAGCTGTTGCTGAAGGTTTTCTGCAGCTCTTGCAAAAGTGCGTCGTCTTCTCCGGCAACAACAACGGCGGTGGGAACCTGACGTGCCACCTCTTCAGCGTGGCTGGGTCCGGAAAGTGCGCAAACGCGGCTGTGCATGGGCGGGGGTAGAAGTTCCTTCAGGATGCCGCTGGGCGTGAGCAGGCTGCCCTGTTCAATGCCTTTGGCCACGTTCACGATGGCTGTCAAGGTGTCCCCATTCCAAAGTTCCGCAGGTGAGTTTTTCAAAGTGGAGCGGATGAACTGCGTGGGGGTCGCCAAAACGATGATCGAGGCAGAAAAGTCCGCCACATCTGCCAAATTTCCTGTGAAGGAAACCGAGGGGGGCAGAACAAGATCGGGCAAAAGCAGGGGATTGGAGCTATTTTTTTGAAGCGCAGCCAAAAAAGAGGGGTCGTGTTCCCAAACCAGAATCTGCAGACCGTTTGACGCCAAAAGATTGGCCAAAGCCAAGCCCCAACTGCCTCCTCCGATTACCGCGGCACGCATGGTGGTGTTTCTGATTACTTTTTTGACGATTTGGGGAGCTTCATTTCGCAAATCAGCTCCATGAAGTCATCATCATCGTCGTCGTCATCATCAAAGTCGTCTTCGTCCTCATCGAGGTCCATCCAGTCCGGACAAAAGAGCAGGTCTTCCTCAAAATCCCAGCCATCAACGTTTTGCAAGCCAAAGCGCTGGAGCAGGTCTTCTTCCCAGATGGTGTAGTAGGCAGTGCCATCTTCAACCGCCCAAACCAGGACGGGGTTTTTATAGTGACGGAGCTCAACCTTGTGGTTTTCTGCGAGTTCCAAAAGTTCCCGGATCTTTTTGACGTTGGTTTCTTGTCTGAATTCCATGATGCAAACCTAAAAGCTGTATTTGACTGTGGCAGAGATTCTGTTTTCGCTGTATTCCTTTGAGCGTCTCACACTTTCCACAGGCGATTCTATATTCCTGTAGGCGTGAGAGTAGTCAAGTTTTAATTTCCAATTTTTGCCAAAACCGAAATTTAAGGCGGCTTTTGTGTTGTAAATAAAGTCTGCGCGCCCGCCATACCAAGTGTCGTTGGATTGATAAAACCGTTCCTCGTAGGAAAGGCTAAATTCCGGATGGAAGGTTGGGCTGCCTGCCTTGCTGCTGAGGGGTGTGCTTTTCAGGCGAATGTCTCCCGCATAGCGGTTGCTGTTGTAGCTGGCGTCCCGTTCGCCGTGGCGATGGTTGTCGCTGCTTCGATAGCGGTAGCTGGCTCCCATGCTGAAGCTTGGGAAGGAATAGCGCGCCCCGATGCCGACGGTGGCGGCGTTGGCATCAAATTCGGTCCAATATTGATTGTAAAAATACTCTTCATAGCGCCCGTGCAGCTGCAGGGTCGTGTTTTTAATCGGCTTCAGGTTCAGGTCGGCGCGGTAAAGGTTGCGTGAATAGGTAAAATCCTCGAGTTCGCCGGTGCCGTCCCTATCAATGTAGCTGCGCACATAGTTGTCGGGATAGTAGCCGTAAAGGGCGGTGAGATTCCAATAGTAGCGCTCCGTGCGCAGACTGAAAACCGCATTCTGGCTGTGTTTTGCCGGGTTGGAAATATTTTGGCTGATGGTGGCGCTCACCGAAGGGACGAATTTCCACCACTGATAGCGGATGGGATAGGCAATATCGAAATTTGCGCCGATTTTCAGATCGTCCGTGGTGTTTACATAATCCAAGTTTTGATGAAAATGTGCCCAGCGGTCCAGATCATGTTCCGAGAGCTGAAAAACGTTGTCCGTATATGAAGTTTCCAGCGAAACGTCCACTTCCATTTGCGCAGAAAGCGGGCGGGGCGCCAAAAGCAGTGCCAGAGCCAAACACATGATGATGGGAACGATGTTCCGGGGAGGACGGACGGGCTTTTTGACCTTGCCGCGGCTTTCGTCTTCAGCGGGCTTGGGTTTTTCCTTGCTTGAACCGCTTTCAGCAGGACGTTCCATGCTTTGCAGAATCAAGGAATCAAGTTCAGTGTTCTTCATTGTTTTTTCTGAAGCACAGGCCGGGCAAAGAACATATGGTCGCTCTTGGCACGAAGTTCTATCTCGGCGGTTGAGGAATTTGGAGGCAGTTCCAGCTTCAAGCCCGTGGTGAGGTGATCCACTCCCACAGCCGTATATTTGGTGGTGCGGCGCAGGGTGAATTCATGGCTTTGCAAAAGCTCTCCATTCATGTATAAGTCAAATACGGGCAGGCTGCGATCCAGAAGCCTGGCGCGCACATAGATGATGGCGTTGCGGCCGTTGTTGAGCGTGAATTTCAGGCTTTGTGATTGGTTGAACACATAGTAGGAGCTGTCGGTGCCGTTGTGGCTGATGATGGTGCTGCCGCCGTGGGCTTTCACAACCATGTTCGCAGGCTTGGCAGGTTGTTTGTGGTTGGGAGCTTTTTTGGGCGTGTGGAAGGCACGGAAATAGAGGCTGCGGTCGTAGCAGAGGATTTCAATGCTTTTGGTGCCATCGGGGATGGGGATCGCCAGTTCATTGTAGAGATAGTATCCGTCCTGCAGTTCATTCAAGCTCAGGTCCCAAGCCGTTTTTTCCTTGTTTATGATCGTATAGACCTTTGGTTTGCGCAGGTTTTCCAAAGCGAAGCTGCGCAGCTGGATGGTGGAAACTCCCTCCACATTCAGGGTCAGGGATTTTTCCGGCAGAGAGCGGTAATACCAGTGATTTCCGGCTTCGGATTTCAAGAGGCGCCGGTTGCCGGGATTTTCGAAATTCAGGGATTTTGCCTTGGCGAAAGCACCGCTGAAAACTGCGACGATCACCAAAACGAGGATCAGACGTTTGCGCATTTATGCTCCAAAATCATAATTCTTCATCGGGGTCAACGATGTTGGCCATGAAATGGCGGTCCTGGCGGTCGAAAAAGATTACAGCCACGATTGCCGCCACCAGGATGGCAAGGCAGATGGCAGCAACGGTCACGTTGTGTTTTTTCACGCTGAAGGAGGGACCCACACCCGGTTTGGGAATGCTTCCGGAACCATCATCCAGCTTGTAATTGCGGATCCAGCGGCGGGGATGCTGCATGCTGAAAACAGGCACGCCTTCACGCGCCAGGATCATCATTACGCCTTCGGGTTCAAAAATCTCTTCAGCAAGCTTGGGGTTCATGCCTTCGCGGATTTGGTTTGCATTGGGAATGCTGCCCACGCTTGCCAGACCGCGCCCAATATTTACAAAGAGGCTGAAGCGTTTTCCGGCGGGAAGCTGTGAATTGTATGCATCAAGGCGTGCCTGGACGTTTTCTTCCAAGCTGGTGCCGATGATTTGCTTCACTTTGTTGCGAGACATGGCGTCGCGCAAAGCCGTGATGCCGCTTTCAGACAATCCTTCACCAAGGTCATCCTTGCCACCCAGCGAGGCATGGCTGCAGCCGAAGCTTAGCAGTCCTTTTTGCCGGAGGATGGATTCAATATCCAGCCAGGTATATTCTTCCAAGTTTGCACCGTAGGATGCGGAAGAAAGCGATACCACGATGGCGGGTTCCAGTTTCAAGACAGAGATGGCTGCGTAGAGAGCAAGGTTCACAGCGGGGTTCGAGCCTGTGATGGAAACGGCAATGCGGTCACCGGGCTTGAGACCGTGGCGGGAAAATTCCTCCACAAAAACTGCGGCGAGGTTTGGATTCAGGGCAGCCTGTTTTTCCGAGAGCAAACCGCGGTCTGTGGTGATGGTGGTTCGCGGGGTTCCAATCAAGCCGGTCGAGTTTGGATCGTTGATGGGATCAAAGGGTATGCCGAGCTTTTGCTGTTCGGCCTTCAAGGTTTCCATGAAACTTTCCATCAACTGGGCGGCTTCCACTTTTTGTTCAAAATAGTCGGCCTTGATGGTCACATAGCTGCGATGGGAAATCACAAACAGAATCACACTGAGAACGAGCAGCGCGATGAGGGACCAGGTGGATTTTAAGGAAGGACGGAACATATCAGACCTCCCCGCCGAAGATGACCATTAAAGCCAAACGCACCACGATGGCGGCGATGCCCATGGTGGCAATGGTCTTGAAGAAACCCTGGCGTTCAAACCAGTTTGCGATCAAGCCGGGAACGATGTAGCCAATGGATTGCATCTGGAAGGTGTAGACCGTGAGATTTTTGATCACAAGGACGCGAGTAGCCCAGCCTAAAATGAAGCCCACCAAAATGCTCAAAACCATGCGGCGCTTGCCAAAAAGCAGGGTGAACTGGCTGATGAAACGGATGATGCCCCAAGTGAGCAGGCTTACGAGCAGGGTTCCCAGAATCTGCATCGGTTTATCCAAATATAGCGCCAGATAGCCGGGGACAACAATGCCGCCGGCGGAGGCGCCCAAAAGTTCGCTAAAGATCAAACTGATGATCACACCCAGGCCAACCGCGGCCTGAATTACTGCTTCAACCACTTTAATTCCTCGTCTTGCTTTCTGGATTTATGTTTGAAATAGGCCACAATCTGTGCGCCATATTGGATGTTTCCGGCGATGTTGCCAATGCCCAAAACATGGGATTCGCCATCGGTGAGTTCCATCACTTTTTCGTAAATCTGTTCGGGAAGCGGCTCGCCCAACGCCACAATTTTCTTTCGGGGAATGCCAACCTGCAGGGCGTAAGCTTCAACCTTTTCAGGCACTTCGCCGGTGAGCAAAATATGTGTGAAATCCAACTTTGCCACCGCCTCCACCAGTTGTTTCGAGCGGAAAAGCCTGTCTGCACGGCTGTTCAGAATGATGATCTTGCTCACGTTTTTCAAGTGGCCGGTCACCATATTGATGATGTGTGCGGTGGATTGGGGATCGTTTGCGGCGAAAACATTATAGAATGTGATGGATTTGCGGCGATCATTGATCACATATTTGCGCAGGGCGCCGGGGTCGGGATTGGCGCTTTGCATGCCGCGCAGAGCCACGTCGCGGGGGACGCCTGCTTCGGCGCAGACCGCCAGCGCAAGCTGCACGTTTTCAGCGTGTTCGATATAGCGGAATTGTGCCAGTTCCTGTTGGCTGATATCTGTGGGACGGATTTGTTGGATTTTGCAATCGCGTTTTTCCGCCACCTTTTTAAGCAGCCCGAAATGGACATTTTCCGCAGTGTAGCAGATGCCGCCGCTGGGAATGGTGTTGCTGAGCGACATGGTCACGCTTTGCTCGGTGGAACCCATTTGGTCGAGATGGTCGGCACGACAGTTGGTGATCACACTGATGGTGCTGCGCACAAATTTGCGTTCGGTGATCCACTGGAAAACCGGATTCACCGCCATGCATTCGATCACGATCGCCTCTGGGTTTTCCTTTTTGGCATGGCGAAAGATGTATTTCTGTTCGATGATATTTGCCCCCATCAAGCGGATGATGGCGGCTTCCCTGCCGTCTGGAAGCACCACGCGCGGCAAGGTTCCGGTGATTTTTGCCACCGTTTTTTTGTTGCCGGCACGAAGCCCTGCGGCGATTAGCCGGGTCACGCTCGATTTTCCGCGGGTTCCGTTTACATGGATGCGGATCGGGATTGCTTTTACGTTGCGCTGATGCCGCCAGTATTCATGGATCCAAAATCCCACCAGCAGTATAGTCGCAACTATCAATACTGTCATCAATTTCCTCGTTGGGTTCTTGTGTGCACACAGGCATAAACGGTTTCCGCCGTTATGGCCATGCTGTCAATGATGCAAAATCCATTCCATGCAGATTATTTTTAATCCCAAATATTCAACCAGCTCTTTTAATCTTTTGTAAGTCCATATGTATCAGGTCGTAGCATTGATTGCTTGTCCTTTGTCCCAAGCAACTGCATAATGATAATGTTAGCGGAACAAGAGCTGCCGGTTTGCCAAATGGGGCGAAACTGAAACTTCTCAGACAGGTTTGTATCCTCGCTTTTGCTGAAGTTCCGTGATCACCTGGTTGTAGCTGCGGTAGCCGGGAATGTCACGCTGCGATTGAAGGTTCTGTTTCAGCTGTTCCTCAGTCTGGGTGATTCTAAGCTGTGGGTAGTCTTTCAATAAATCCCTATATTCTTCACTGCTGAGAACCAGATCCAAATACAAGCCCGGATGATAGGCGGCAATGTCCGCATCAGAGTTTTGAAAGCGGGTGAGGTCGTTGAGACTGGGATGGTCAATGCGTGCCACAAAGCGGCTGCCTGCGCCAAGAAAAACAACGCTCAGCAACAGGATGAAAACCAAAGTGATCTTTCTCATGAATACTCCAAATTTTGGGATAAAAAAAAACAGTGGGGAATGCCGGGCGGCATCCCCACTGCTCGGAGGGCATTCTATGTAGGGTCTGTAGGCTGTTTTTATAAATATAGGAGCCCGGTTTTTTGTCAAGACATTTTTTTCATTTTTTGCTGTGGAAATCATGCCACAATGATTTATTGAGTGATTAACACTTTGTGGTGCAGACGGTTAACACCATCATCAACTCGCAAAAAATAAATCCCAGCCGGTACTTTGTAGCCATTGCTGTTGATATAGTTCCACACAAAATAAACCTTGTCTGATTGTGAGTTTGGCTTGCGTTCTTGATGGATTAATTGCCCTCTGCTGTTGAATATATTCAACACAAGGTCATTTTTCGCAACACCGACGTATTCCACTGTCAAATGGTCAGATAGGGCAAATGAAATGGGGTTGGGAAAAACATTCAGGGTGGATTTTTGGACTTCCGGGATAAATTCATCAGATATGCTTGTAGGCTTGATGGGAACATTGATCCACTCATCTGGGAAAGGATATGTCGCCACGTTGTGTGGGGATGCATTATCCCAGGCTTCAATCTGGTAATAGAAATATTGGCCCTCGGGCGCAAACTGCAAATCGAGTTCCACCCAATAATAGTTTGGCGCTGCCTCGGAGTCGGTCATCATTGGGATGCTTTGAACTTCGCCATCATCGGTGCGGAAATGAAAAAAGACTGCGCTTATTCCGATATTGTCTGTGATTACGGCTGAAAAGAGGTGGTTACCGCTGATAATTGATGTGGGAGGGTTGTGAACAATGCTTGGGGCTTCGGTATCCGCCGCACAGAAAAAGATGTGGGGGTCAAGCTCTGCAAAGATGGGATGATCTGCATTGCGGCCGGATTGATCGGCTGCGTGGATGTAATAACGGATCGTGTCTCCCGGGGAAAATCCTGAAAATGAGCTGCCATATTCGTTGTCCCACAGGTATTCCAAAACCTGGGTTTGCCAGGTGCCCTGATTCACTTTATAGCGGATAAAAACCGAATCGGCATAAACCGGCTGACCGCTATGGGCTATGATCCTGGCATTCAATTCCCAGCGCTCTGAATAACTTTGTTCTCCATGCATGGGTTGATGGCTGATATGAAGCATCTGACGATCCGGGATTTCGTGGGTGCGGCAGTGCAGAGCGTCTGTGGATTCCCAGGGTTCAGATCCAGACGGCACTCCGATGACTTCGTATCCCGGCATGGCGTCACGATACACTTGAAGCGCCGCGTTATCATAAGTGCTGTTCATCACCGGAACGAACACTTTCTTGTTCAGGATCAACGAATTTGAATAAGGCTGATTTTGGGGAGTATTTACCCGATAAACCTTGTAAGGATACCCCCAAGCACAGTTTTGGGAAGCAAAATAAGCAGCGGTCTGCTCGAGCGCATTATATTGAGCATGGCTGCTGGGCACGCTGCGAATCAGGATTTTATCCTGAGCCAGAAACTTGCCCCAGCAGTCGATATGATCGATATAGGTATTGTTCGGATCGGGAACCACATAATAGTTTGCGATTCCCATATAGTCCATCATGGTTTGGTTTACTTGATTTTGTCCCAGAGAGCTGTTTTCAGTATATGCGATCGTGGTTTGCGCCGCAGTATTGATGCCATCGGTCATGTAGTTTCCACCGGTCTGGGTGATGTTCATTCCGTAATATGGCATATTCAGATGATTGGCAAGATTCTGGCCCACGTTATTGTCGTTGGGTCGTGGCCTGTTATAGCGAAAATCCACGGTTCCAAATTCTCCATTTCCATCAAAAATGAACCAGGGAGCATAGTCTCGCGTCCAATATGAATCTGTGGGAGTGATGAAAAAGGACAGATTGGCCATATTCACACCGGCATTGTTGAAGGCGTTTGTCGCGGTATTTTGCGTGGAACTGGATGAAACCAGACAAATTACGTGGGCGGTGTTTGAAAGCTGCGTCACCAGAGAAAGCGGGATGCCCAGAGGGTAGCGGATCAAAACATGGGAGGAGGGTTCAAATTCCGCGATGGGACGCACAGGCCCAGCAGGGGGCGGAGTAACGGAAAAGCGCGGCTGATTTTCCAAAAGATCGGCTGGAAGGATGTGATGAGCCGAAAGCAGGATCGGGGTGCAGATCAGCACCATAAATGCTGCTAAAAGGATAAGCTTTGATTTGGTTAATGTCAAAATTCTTTCTCCAAATGGTATTCCATAACATTATGCACGCAATTTTCAATCCCAAACTGAAGATTTCTTCTTCAGAAGGCCTAGTGACCATATTTATCAACTGCTTTCAGTGCTGATGGATGAGCGATAGCAAGCGAATGTGAATTTTGCAAATACTGCAGGCAACCAAAAGCATGTGACAGGCGCTCAGATAGTGCTTGACAGAATTATTTGGAAAAAATTAGGTAGTTTTAAAGGATGCCAATATGAAAAAGAAACGCTTCTTGATCGTTGAGGAGCTGGATCCTGCAAGCTTGACGGATGTCCCCGAGCTTCAAAAAAAGCACTACGAACAGCTGGGATACCGTCCTTACAGGATGGGGAATGGCAAGGTCAAATGGCTCACGGAAGTGGGAAAAGCCTACACGGAATCCAGAGGCGTGAGCCGAAGGAAATCGAGCCTGAAAAAAGTTCCGCAAACAAGCTATGGCAACGTGAAAAGGAAACGTCGCTACAGAAGGAATTTTGGTACTTTTTTAGCTGAATACTGGCCTTTCATTGTGATGGCCATCATAATTTTGATCGTATTATATATTTATATGCGATGATTCGCTGGAACACAAACTGGAGAACGATACATGAAAATAATGCTTACCAACGATGATGGAATCACCGCACTTGGAATCAAAACCCTGGCTGAACACCTGAGCAAAGCGGGGCATGAACTGATTACTGTGGCTCCGGACAGCGAGCGCAGTGCAGCTTCACATTCCATCACTTTGCGCAGAAACCTGCGCCTGAAAAAACTTTCGGAAAATGAATACTGCGTGGATGGCACCCCCGTGGACTGTGTGGTTTTGGCCACCCAAAAAATTCTGAAAGACCCGCCGGACTTGGTTATTTCCGGCATTAACCGCGGTCAGAACATGGGCGAGGATGTGCTATACTCCGGAACCGTGGCCGCCGCTTTGGAAGCCAGCCTTTTTGGCTATAAAGCGATTGCCGTTTCCATCAATTCCTATCAGGGGCAAAATTTTGAGACTGCCGCCAGCTGGATGGTGCGCCTGTTGGAACTGGGTGTGGATGAACTCATCCCCGAGCGCGGGATCTTGAACATCAACTTTCCAAACGCAAGCCTGGATGAGATCCGCGGCGTGAGGCTCACCACCACGGGACATCGCAAGTATTACAACTTTGTGAACGTGGTGGAGGAACTGGAAGACGGCTTCATCTATCGCATTGGTGGAGATCTGCCGGATTGGGAAATCCAAAAAGGCACCGATGCCGAAGCGATCGAAAACAACTATGTTTCCATCACGCCTTTGGGCATCACGCTCACAAATGGAGAGGCCTTCCCCGCCATTCTTGAATGGTTGGAAAGCAATTCTTTGTTGACTCTGGAGGCGCTGGATGCGGTTTGAGGACCAGCGCGAGCTTCTGGTGAAAGACCTCGCCAAGTCTGGAATAACCGACCAGCGGGTTTTGGCGGCATTTTCCAAAGTGCCCCGTGAAGCTTACGTTTTACCTCAATATGCAGACTACGCCTATCGCAACCAGCCACTGCCGATCGAACATGCCCAAACCATCTCGCAACCCCTGATGATTGCCATCATGCTCCAGTATATGGAACTGCAGGAAACCGACACCGTTTTGGAAATTGGTACGGGCAGCGGCTATCAAAGCGCCCTTTTGGCAGAACTTGCCCAAGAGGTTTGCAGCATCGAAAGGCTGGAGGAACTGTCTCTGAAAGCACAGGGCACCCTTCGCGAACAGGGCTACAAAAACATTCATTTTCGCATCGGAGACGGTGCTCAAGGCTGGCAAAAAGCATTTCCGCCTTTCACCGAATTTGATAAAATTGTCGTGAGTGCCGCCGCTTCTGAAATCCCGCTCCGATTGCAGGAACAGCTGAAGGAAGGCGGCATCCTGGTGATTCCTGTGGGGCAGGGACCCTATCAGGTTTTAAGCAAAGTGCAGCGCAAGGCAGATGGTTTTGAGATCACCCAGCATGGCGGCTGCACTTTTGTGCCGCTGATAACCCAATGAAGGAGAAACATTTGGCATCAATTGTACCCTCTTGGCTCAAAGCGTTTTTTGCGGCAAAAGACAGCCACAAAGAATTGCTGAACTACAGTTTGTTCAAAGATTTGGATACCCATCAAAGGCGCATGGTGGGTGAACTTTTGCACAGCCGCGAATACAAAGCTGGAGATCCCGTCTTTGAGGCTGGGCATCCGGTTGAAGTGATCTATTTCATCCAGTCTGGAGAGATGGAACTCACCTATCCGCAGACAGATTCAGATCCAAACCTATTTTCTCATCCCCAGTTCATTGGCGTCTTGGACCATTTCGACACCCAAAAACGCCACGCCAGTGCAAAAGCCATCACCGAACTCAAACTTTTAGCCTTGTCAGTGAGCGATTTGCACGATCTTTGCAATCGGGACACCGCGCTCGGCGTGAAAGTGCTGCAAGCTTGTTGCGAATATCTCGCTTCCCTTTGTGAGAAAAAAGAGGTCTTGCCTAAAAGATGAACTGGCCCAAGCTCATATTTAACATTTTAATTCTGGCAGTGATTGTCTTGGGACTGTTTTTCTACAGTTCTTTGATCACGCGTCTTCTGTTGGCGATGGTTTTGGCTTACTTGCTTGATCCAGCCGTCATTTGGATGGAATACAAAAAAGTTCCGCGCTGGTTGAGTGTGATCATTGTTTATATTGTGGTCGCAGGGTTATTGACCTTGGCGATAGGCGTTTACGCGCCCAAAGTCATCAAGGAAGGCAACCAGTTTTTGGCACTTTTGAGCCAAACAGACCAGGCGCCGCTGGAATTAATCCAAGATCTGCCCATTGTGAGACCGTTGCGGGATATTGTGACTAATTTAAACCACCGCATACCCCAGATTGGGCTTTCAGACAAATTTGACCATTTACTGGAGCAAATTGTTGCCCGAGTGGGGGATTTTCCCCAGATGCTTGTTTCAAACTACCAGCCCATTCTGGGAGCCATAGCGCTGATTTTTATGATCCCCATGTTCGGTTTTTTCCTGATTAGCGACAAAAATAGAATCCGGCGCGGCATGATGTCCCTCGTTCCAAACAAATATTTTGAGATCATCCTCATCCTGATGAGAAAAGTGGACGAAAGCGTGGGCAACTATCTGCGCGCCGTGCTCTTGGAAATGTTCGCGGTGGGGGTGATGTCTTCCGTTACACTCAGCATTCTGGGAGTTCCCTATGCCATTGTGGTTGGCATCATAGCCGGTCTCACAAATGTGATTCCCTACATCGGACCCTGGCTGGGCGGTATTATCGCAGCGCTGGTCATCATCGTGAGCGGGTTGCCACCTGTAAATATAATCTGGATGGCAATTGGGATGTTTGGAGTCCAGCTCGTGGATAACTATGTGGTCTATCCTGCCATCATCGGCAAAACCATGAAAATGCACCCCTTGGTTGTTATCTTGACAGTTTTGGCGGGGAGCTATTTTGGTGGTGTGATCTGGATGCTGATCTCAGTTCCTTTGGTACACATGGTTTACAGCCTGGTTTCAGCACTTCACAAAAACTTAAAAGAATTTCGCATAATCTGATCTGAGGTAATCAATGAGTCTTTTTGACAAATGTTACGCTTTCCAAGACGCCAAACGCGCGATTGCGTCTGGCTTTTACCCATATTTTAGGGAAATCTCCTCCGAGCAGGACACCGAGGTGATCTGCAACGGACAAAAGATGCTGATGATGGGCTCAAACAGCTATTTGGGGCTCACGAACCATCCCAAGGTGAAGGAAGCCGCGATGGAAGCGCTGAAAAAATATGGCACTGGCTGCGCTGGATCCCGGTTTTTGAATGGAACTTTGGATATCCATATCCAGCTGGAGGAAGAGCTCGCACGCTTGGTTGGCAAAGATGCCGCTCTGGCTTTCCCAACCGGCTACCAGGCAAACCTGGGCTGCATTTCCGCGATCGTGAACAAAGATGAATACATGATCACGGATAAGTTCGATCATGCCTCCATCATCGATGGCTGCCTGCTTTCACCGGGCACGATGCTGCGTTTTAACCACAACGACATGGCTTCCTTGGAGCGTGCGCTCCAAAAGATTGAAGGCAAAAACAGCCTGATCATCGTGGACGGCATCTTTTCCATGGAAGGCGACATAGCCAGGCTTCCCGAAATTGTGGAGCTTGCTGAAAAGTATAATGCCAGCCTGATGGTGGATGAAGCTCATTCCCTGGGTGTGATGGGCAAAAAAGGCGCTGGCTCTGCGGAGCATTTTGGGCTCACCAAGCAGACTGGTCTCATCATGGGAACCTTCAGCAAATCTCTTGCTTCCGTGGGCGGTTTCATTGCCGCTGATGAAGACATCATCCACTATCTCAAGCACAAATCCCGCGCACTGATCTTCTCGGCTTCCATGCCTCCGGCGTCCACTGCCAGCGTTTTGGCTGCGCTCAAGATTATGGAAGAAGAACCAGAGAGGCTAAAGCGGCTTTGGGAAATCACGCACTATATGTTGCGCGAATTCAAAAACATGGGCTATAACACCGGAGATTCCTGCACGCCTGTGATCCCGCTGCATGTGGGCGAAATGATGGTCGCTTTCAATATGTGGAAACGTCTGGGCGATGAAGGCGTCTTCATCAATCCTGTCATTCCACCAGCAGTGCCGCCAAATTCATGCCTCATCCGCTGTTCTTTCATGGCAACTCACACCGATGAACAACTGGACTTTGCCTTGGAAAAATTCCGCATGATCGGAAAAGAACTGGGAGTGATTTAAGCTCTTGCAATTGAATAGATTAAGAAACAAATAAAATATATGCCAAAATGGAGGAACCATGGCAAGCAAAAACAGTGCCGAGTATTACGGCAGTTTTAAGGAAATATCTCCCATCCGAGCGATTGCGGAGACTTTAATGAACACCCACAATGTTCGCAAAATCGACATTCGTGAAGCCTATGAAATGGCAAAAAAACAGCCCGGAGTGAATATTACGGACCTCCCCGTCTATCCCGAATTTGTGAAATTGCACAATCTCCCCGCCGATGCCAAAGTTTTGGACGATTGCCATGGCAACATTATCGGCCGCACAGCCAAAGCCCGTCGCTTCTACAATCGCCTGGATGCCAGCAAGAAAAACAAGGTTGAAGGCGACCTGCGCGAAGCCATCTGGCAGATGCAACACTATCCTCTGGTGAAGGCGGAAGCCATTTTGGGCATGGATCAAGACCTGATGATCAAAGCCACCTTCATCACCACCGAAAGCGACGTGAACAACGTCTATAACTGGCTTTTGAACTTTGCTCCCTACGAGCAGCTTCGCGAACAATATGAAAAAAGCCCCAAGCTGCCCATTCAGGATATCATCCTCATCGCCTTCAACGAATGGAGCAAGGAAGATGATCCCTTCTACAACAACGTTGGTGCCCCGCAGCTCGCGCTGGTGGATGAAAAACACAACGTGATCGTAAACCTGGGCATGCGCTATTTTGGCGAACGCAAAAAAGGCACGCTCACCCTGGCTTGGACCTCCGGCATCCGCATCGGCATGGCTGCCTGCCACGGCGGCATCAAGGAACTGGACTTCAGCACCTGCGAAGATCCCAAATATCACGGCCTTGGCAAGCGCTCCATCGCTTTCTACGGCCTTTCCGGAACTGGAAAATCTTCCCATACAAACAGCCATGACAACGCCGGAACCATGCCCAAGGGCGTTTCCAAAGTGGTTCTGCACGATGACGCCTTCCAGATCGACCTGGAGAACAAACTCTGCCGCGTTTGGGAGCCCACCCTGTTCGACAAAACCGACAGCCGTCCGCCTGATCATCCGGACTGGAAATATGCTCTGGCTGTGATGAATCACGCTGTGATAAACCTCGATGGCAAAAGGGTCCCGGTTGGTCAGGATGCCCGCAACCAGAATGGACGCGCCCTGCTGGATCGCTCTCTGCTGGGCAATTATGTGAACCGCTGCGCCTTCCCGAAAGCCTTGGTCTGGCTGATGAAGGACTCCGTCCTTCCGCCCGTGCTCAAGCTTGCGGACAAGCATCTTGCCATCGCCATGGGAGCCGCGCTCATGACTCAGCGCAACCGTGCTGAAAACGTCACCGAAGAAGAACTTAACAAGTTGGTCTTCGAGCCTTTTGCCAATCCTTTCCGAGTTTATGAACTCTATCGCGACGTGGAAGCCTTCATCAGCGTAGCAGACAACGGTGCAGACTTCTATTGCTTCAACTCCCGCGGCTACTGGAAAGAATCGGATGATGTCCTTGAAGCCATCCCGCTCAAGACCTCTCTCACCCTGCAAACCGCCATCCTGCTGGATCAATTGGAATGGGAACCCTGGGATGCCCTGCCCGGAGCTTTTATCCCCACCCGCGAAAGCATTGAAAAGATCCTGCCCGGATACTATGATCTCTATGATCCCGCCAAACGCGGCAACCTGGAACAATACCAGGCCCTGCTGAAAAACCGCTTCCAGCAGCGTCGTGAATACCTCCAGGAAAGTGACCTGAAGGAAAAACCCGAACTGCAAAAAGCCGTGGTGGATGCTTTGAACCTGAAAATCTAAGCCAACTACCAAAACAATCCAATATAAAAAGGAGCCCGCTAAAAGGGCTCCTTTTCTTTTTCCCTTCTTGGCTCTGGACAATAAACACCTACTAATCAACCTATAGTCATGCTATAGATTCTTTGGCTTGACTTTAGGTTGAGTATCAAGTAATTCTGGTTTGGGGTAAAAAGGATACCGAGACAAAATTGGAGACAACACCAATAATAGGGGTGCCGTCTCATAGGGTGGTGTAAATTGGCAGAGCCTAATGAGAAAATGATTGTTGTTCTGATATAGACATAAAATGCGAGATAGCCACCGGGATATCCCAGAATGCATAGGGGTTGACTTACCTATTCCTTAGCTACAGGATCTCCCAAACGAGAATAATTACAACCTCATTCGGAACAACCTATAGCTGCTTCCATGGGCTATCTTTATATTCATGCAGATATTTTTCTTGTAAGAACTAATGGCGCGCAAGAGTCTAAAAAATCGTGATTGGGTAACACTGGTTCGGTAATTTTCCAATTATGTTTCATGTCAGTTATTGTTCTCATGCCTACATTCTTATGAAATTTCACAATAAATTCAAAGTCTCGTATTTTTAATTGTACTGTATCTAATAAACCTTTATTTCTTAGTATCGCTATTGCTGCTGCAATACCTACAACTGCAACAAGCGCAATTGCTAAATACAACAGTACTGTCGACAATTCAAATGATTTTTTCACGGCTCGTTTAACTTCAGTATCAGTAATACTTATTTGGCTTCCTGAACTGTAGATAGCTTTTTTCAATTCCTCATATGTCCGAATATTTGACATCGTATCTCTCCTTAATTTTACAATATAGTGACAATAATTACTATAATATAGTATTACAATAGCTAATTAAGCTTATAAAGACCAGATTTCTATTTTATCACGTCATCATATTTATAGCACGATACTCTTCTGAAGCATGCACATAATTTGTCAACACATTTTTGTTTGATCACATCTCCCTTACGTTTTAATTATGACCTGTGTCTCATCTCACGATAATTGAACATGAACCAATAAAAGGCCCGGCAAAAACCGGGCCTGTATTATTAGAGTTAGTAGGTTTAGTTTTTGGCTGCAGGCAGCGTGGAGGAGCTTGAAGCATACACTTTGTAGAAGCGTCTTGCCAAGCCAAGGTTCATATCGTTGAAGTGGGTGTCTGTGGTTTCAGTCAGGAAGCTGTAGCCATCGTAGGGATTGTCGCTTGCCCACACCTGGTAGAAATTGGCGTTGGGCACAGCATTCCATTCAACTTTGATGTAGTCGTTGGCAGCATCCACATAGGTGATTGAGATGCCGGGTGTTGCCAGCCAATTCAGTATCACGCGCACTTCCACTGTGTCGCTGGCATTATCGGTTCCGTCGCTCACTGTAAAAGTGAGGTTTTCGGCTCCATACCAGTTTTCGGTGGCTGTGAAGGTCACGGTCAATCCGTTGATGGCAACGTTCACGTTGGTGTTTCCGCTGTAGTTGAGGGTGAGCGTATCGCCGTCTTCATCATGCACATATTGGGCAAAGTCAAGCACCAGGCTGCCGTTCATGTCAAATTCGAAATAAACGGGCAGATCGATGGTGGGAGCATTGTTTGCCGAAGGAATGTTGATCAGCAGGGCGAAGGGATCGCCGGCTCCACAGAGCGGCATAAGGGCACTGCGGCTGGTGTTGTCCGTCGCCAGAATGTAGTAGTAGAGCATCTGACCCAGGGCGGGAGTGGGAATTGAAGCCGTCCACTGCTTTCCTGAAACGTGGGTGAGCGTGACATATTGCCACTGTCCTGTGGCGCCGTGACGGTAGGCCACATAGGTGTTGGCAGGAGTCAGCGGGTTGTGGTGTGTGATTTGCACATCCACAACGATGCTGCTGTTTGCCATTGCCGAAGTGTGGGGCTGGTGCCAAAGGTGAATAAGCTGGCTGTCGTGAATGGTGTTTACACGGCAGTGCAGGGCATCGTCGGACAGCCAGGAGCTGTTGTAATAGCCTTGCACAGTGTAGCCTGGCATGGCGGCCTGATAGGCTGCGATGGCGGCGGTATCGTAGCTGGAGGCAGTGGAATTCCACTGGGGAACGTAAATCTTCCCGTTATAGATGAAGGAGTTTGCGTACGGCTCGTTGTTCGAGCTTTGGTCAACTCGATACACCTTGTAAGGCGTTCCATAGCTTGAAGTTTTGTTGGCAAACAGGTTCGCCACGTTTTCCAAGGCAGTGTAGTTTTGGTGATTTGAAGGCACGCGTGCCACCATCACTTTGTCCACGTCCAAAATCTTGGCATGGCAGTCGATGTGGTCGATGCTTGAATTTGCCAGCGGATCGGCATACATGATGTATTCGTTCACGCCCAGATATTCGCTCACCAGGTCTTCAATCTGGCTCAGGGTGTAGCTGCTGTTTTCAGTTTGGGTGAGTGTGGTGGACATCATCTTGCCGTTTCCATCGGTCATGGTGTTTCCACCGGTGGTGGTTAATGGCATGTAGGTGAAGTCCATATTGAAGTAGCTTGCCAAGGCTGCGGGCACAGCGTTATCGTAGGGTCGGGGGCGGTTGTATTCGAAGTCGATCAACGCCATTTCGCCAGTGGCATCGAAAACGGTCCAAGCGGAGTAATCACGGGTCCAGTATGTGTTTACTCCGTTGCGAACGATAAATTCCACGTTGCTCATGGTTGCGCCGCCATTTTGGAGCTGATTGCGTGCCGTGTTTTGGTATGTGGAGGTGACCAAGACATACAGCTTGCCGCGGGTGGAGAGATCAGCAAGAACAGATGTGGGCAGGCCAAAACCAGTGCCGCCTACATAAGCAACCACGGCGCCTTTAGCCGGCTCCCACTCCGCCACAAAACGGATGGGCTGCGGCTCGGGTTTCACGGTCATGGTAACGGGAACGCTCAGACTGGGGTGGTTCTCAGCATTGGAAGTAATCACCAGGTTGGCATTGTAGTTCCCAAGTGTCAGGGTCCCAGCGCTCAGGGTCAGAGTGAGTTCGCTGCTTCCGCCGGGCTGGATGGTTCCAGATGTGGGTGAAACGCTTCCCCAGGCGGCAAAGCTGGAAGGCGTGCTCCAGTTCAGAACTTCGGTTCCAGTGTTGCGGATGGCGAGGCTGGCTATGTCGCTGCTTCCTTCATAGACAGTTTTGGAAATGGATTCTGGTTCCGCGGCAATGGCGGGTCCAGTTGCGAGGGGCTGCAGAATCAGTTTCAGGTTTGGCCGGTATGAGGAGGTGCTGCCGCCGCTGAAGGTGTTGGTCTGGTCGGAAGAGTCATTTCGCGCAAACCGATATCCGTTGGAAGTGCTTGTGTATTGAACCTTTCCGGAGCTATTGTAGGATCCGATACGCCCAAAAGCTGTATCCACCACGATGTTGTCCACACCGTTCCATTCGAAAGGAGTGGTAAGGGTCAGCATATCCCAGCCTGTGGAGCTTGGCTGATATGAAGTGGAAGTCCAAACCGTGCTTATGCTTGTGGCAGGAATCCAGCTTGAAACGTTGCTTGCCGAGGTGTGTCCCATGCGGATGATGTAGTTTGGCATGGCCAAGGCGGGTGTCCCAGTCACGTTAAAACCGATCTTGGTGATCATGGTGGGCCCGACGACGCCGGCAGCGTTCAATTCAGTCTTGGTATATACCGACTGACCGTGCAGGCTTTGATAGTAAACGTTGATAGGGCAGGCCTCACTACTGCCTGTGTTTCCAGTTCCGCTTCCGAGGATGACTTCACTGATTTGGTTTGGCGTGCCAGAGGCAGTGTTTGAAGGGTCGGATTCACCAGCTGGGTTGCTGTAGATGGTGGTCACATGGTAGCTGTAGGTGGTGCCATTGCTCACGTCAGTGTCGTTGTAGCTGGTGCCGGTCACTGTGGTTAGAGCGCTTCCATCACGATAAACCCTATAGCTGCTGATGGCGCGGCTTTTTTCACCAAGTTCCGGGGTTTCATCGGCTTCACGTCCCTGCGCGGCGTTCCAGGAAAGCATCACAACGCTGTTGCCGCCATCGGCGACCAGGTTTGTGGGTGCGAACATATTCGGGGTGGCAGTGACTGTGTTTGAAGCGTCGGATTCTTCGCCATCGTAAAGGGCTGTAACCTTGTAATTGTAAGTGGTTCCGTTGCTTACTGCGGTATCGTTGTAGGTGAGGTTCGTAACCGTGGTGAGAGCAGAGTTGTTCCGGTAGATTTTGTATCCGGTAGGAGTTCCACTGGCGGGTGCCTCCCAATTAAGCTTAACGCTGCGATGACTCGCTTCAGCGGTCAGGTTTTGGGGTGGAAGCAGTATTTCTGCAGCGGGGAACAGCTTCAAACGCAGGTTTGGCAGGTTTGTGGACGCGGTCAGCGAAGTGGGTTGACTGATGTCGTTCCGTTGTTGTCTGGCGCGGTTCTGGCTTGAAGTGGTGTAAGTCCAGTAGGGATAGGAAGAAGTCCAATATTGGTAATCCTTTACTACCAAAATGGAGAGGTTGGCGCCACCGTAGAGAAACATGTTGTCCAAATCAATTTCCATCCAACCACTGGTGGCATCATTTGGCCAGTTTCCTCTGTAAACAAGAGTGTAGCCGGTGAGTGAATAAGTCCCACCGCTTAGGCTGGAATCCGTGGTGTTTTTCATATAAACCGAGACGGCTTCAATGGGATTGAGGTCCGCACCACTGGCTTTTTGATAGGCTATGGATTTAATGGTGCCGGGGCTGCCAATCTCGGAAGCCAGATAGATGGCTTCGTGAGTGCTATAGTTGTAATAGCGATCCAGAGGATAAGTTTGTGTGGATGTACCGGTGCCAATCACAAGTTCCAGCGGGGCTCCAATTTCCACTTCTTTTATGACGCTGGCATTGTATTGACCGGCGGTGGCGTTGAAATTCAAGGCAGCCAAGGTTCCCTGGGATACGGAGGAATTTGCGGAAACCTTGAAAGTAAGGGTTTTTTCGCCGTTGGAAGAAATGGCTGTGAAGCTGTCACTGTTCTCCACAATCGTAATCCCGGACGTGCTGCAGCTCAAGGTTGCCGTTCCGTTCGTGGAAGCTGCGGCACCGGTGTTTTTCAAGATGATGGAAACGTTGACGGTTTCACCTGGATCGAAGACACCGTTGTCATTGCCGCTGATTTCGGTGATGTTCATATCTCCGAATTCGAGGGCGGGAGCGTTGATGGTCTGGGTGAAATTATAAACCCAGGGGTCTTGTCCGCTCATGGTCATGGTGATGGCAAAATTAGCCACAGTGCCATTGGCGATGTTGTTGGCGATCGAGATGCTGTAAGCTTGGGTTTTGGTGACGGAAGCACCGGCTGCCAGGGAGGTGATGGTTTCGCTGTTATCCGTGATGGTAATCCCGGCAGTGCTGGTGGTGAGGGTTGCCGTTACATTGGAAGCGGTGGAACTGCCTTCATTTTTGAAGGTGACGTTGAAGCGTCCGGCTTCGTCGTATTCCGGCTGGTTGTTATTGCTATCCGCATAAACCACGCTGGTGACGTTCATATATGGTCCAGAGGCGGCAATCTGATTGATGGTGCCCACATAGGTGACCCGATCAAAAGCAGTGGCAGTGATGGTGTAGGAGATAATTCCGCTGGGGGGATTACTCAAGGTGATCGTGGCTGTTCCAGAGGAATTGGTGACCGCTCTGCCATAAATGGTGTTGTTGTAAGTGACGGCAACGAGGGCATTTGCCACGCCAGTGTTGACCGTGAGAGATGTGCCACCCATAATGATGGTGGCAGGGTGGGTCACGCTCATGGCGACGGGTGTTTTGGTGCGCATCAGCATGGAGGCATCACCAAAGATATGCCAGGTTTTGAACATATTCACGCCGTCTGAACCGTAGTTATCCATCATATTACAGGAAGAGTTGTAATACAGGCCGCCCACGGTGGTTTTGGAATTGGCAATGAGGAGGTCTGTAAACTCATCCTGAGCGCGCATGGGGGAAGCCCAGGATTGGTTGATGGTGGAGGCATATATTGCCACGGAACCGCCGTTGGCATTGCGCTGCCAAGCTTCCGCGAAGCAGGTCTGGGACACGAAGTTTCCATTTACACAAGCAACGTCCATGATCACGGGAGCTTTGGTGCCATTTGTGAGGTTGGTGGCGTTGGTGTTGTTGAAATTGGTGGTGACCCAATAGGTGTCTGCGCCGTGACCCACATAGTTGATCACCGCTCTGCCGGCATTGACGTTGGTGGTGACTGTGGAGGCAGAAGCACCGGGATCGTAAACTTGATCAACGGTAGTGTAGCCATAGTTGAGCAATTTTGTGCGGATGACATTCATGTGTTGGATATCTGTTTCATTGTTATCAGCACCGGAACCGCCTTCGTTGGAGGCAATGCCCATGGCTTGTCTCAGCCAGGTGTCTGAAGTGGTAAAGTCTCTTTCACTGGCGATCACTTTATTGATTTGGGCAGTGACTTGGGCGGTTGTTTCTGCAGAAAAGCGTCCAATAAAAATGTCTGGATAGTCGTCACTTCCTGCCACCAAAGAGAAGACAGGGTCGGCGCCGCCGCCGCCGCTGGAAAGTGTGGGGATCTGGGGCGCGTCGCCTACGATCTGAACAAAGGTGAGGCTGTTATCTGCGTTATAGCGGTTTTGAATGTAGGTTTGAAGCTGTGCTGCAGTGGTTCCGATGGTGGACCATTCCACAAGTTCAGTGTCAATACCCTTTTGGATTTTCCAATTCACGTAGGGCCGAATGGTGGTCATGAAATTGCTGTGGCAGATGACGAGCAATTTGCCAAAGCTGTCACTTACAGGGGTATAGCGATGGCTGTCCCAGTTCAGGAATTGGTTTTCATAGATGGAAACAAAATCACGGGAGATGCTGTCCCGGCTTCTGGTGATGGTGTTTACGTGGTCCGTTCCAGAGCTGTAAACCCTGACCTTGAAAGAAGTATAGACACGCAGGGTTTGGGTGACGGGGTTGTAGGCAAAGGGGTTGGTTTGCACCACGATGCCGCGGTAGTCTCTTAAAATGTAGGGTTCGGAAAGCTGTGCGACATTGCGAGGCCAAAATTCGTCCTTTTCATAGGCATCGCCAAAACTGTAGGGCACGGATGCTGGATTGACGTCACGTGTGAGCACGCCTTTGGACGGCGCCACAGGGACATTGTAGTCCTGATATTTAACGTCAAAAAGCTCCACTTTCATGAGGCTGGAATCATCAATGATGATGCTGCGATTGAAAACCGGCAGCTGTGGAAAGCCTTTTTCCTGCGTGATCCCTTCCTTGGGAAGCGTCACGTAGAACCATTTCTCTTGGGCGATGGTTACCGGTTTCTGTTCAAAATTACCAATCTGATACTGCAAAACAGTTTCAGATGCTGAGGAGGATAATACGGTTACGGAGTTTGTTCCGCTTCCGGTGGTGATGACCTGCGCGGTCAATCCAAAGATTGCCAGCAGCAGAGACATCATGATAATGAGTCGTTTCATCTGTTCTCCTTTATGGCTGATTAGTTTGATTCATCATTTTTTCCAGATCCTTCATGCCTTGGGGGGTGGAAAACTTTTTCATCATTTTTTTCATGTCTTCAAATTGGCGGATGAGGCGGTTCACCTCCATCACGGTGCGACCGCTGCCTTTGGCGATGCGCAATCTTCTGCTGCCGTTGAGGATATCCGGTTTTTCGCGTTCTTTATCCGTCATGGATTGGATGATGGCTTCCACGTGTTTGAGCGCATTGTCGTCGATTTTGAGATCAGCGGGAAGCTTGCGGCCCAAGCCGGGAAGCATCCTGATGATGGATTCCAGGGAACCCATCTTTTTGATGCTCTGCAGTTGTTTCAGGAAGTCGTTGAAAGTAAACTGGTTTTTGAGCATCTTTTTTGCCAGTTTTTCGCTTTCCTTGGCATCGACCGCTTCCTCGGCTTTTTCGATGAGGGTGAGAACGTCGCCCATGCCCAGGATGCGTGATGCCATGCGGTCTGGATAGAAGACCTCCAGATCTCCCACTTTTTCTCCGGTGCCCACAAAAGCCACCGGCTTTTCCGTGACCGCCTTGATGGAAAGAGCGGCTCCTCCGCGGGCGTCGCCATCCAGCTTGGTGAGGATCACGGCGTCGAAAGCCAGTTTGTCATAAAACTCTTTTGCCACGTTCACGGCTTCCTGACCCGTCATGGCGTCTGCCACAAAGAAGATGTAGTCCGGCTTCACAAAGGATTTGAGGCGAACCACTTCGTCCATCATTTCTTCGTCGATATGCAGGCGTCCGGCGGTGTCGAACAGAAGAAGGTTCACCATGTCCTTCTGGGCTTGGCGCAAAGCGGTGTCGGCAATTTTGATCACATCCTTGGTGTCTTGGGAAATCACGGGGATGCTGATCTGCTTGCCGAGGGTTTGAAGCTGGTCCACGGCGGCGGGACGGTAAACGTCGCAAGCCACCATCATGGGTTTGATGTTCTTTTTGCGGAAATGCAGGGCAAGCTTGGCGCAGGCGGTGGTTTTTCCGGAACCCTGCAAGCCCACCATCATCACCTTGGTGAGGCGGTTGTTATAGGCTTTCAGTTCAAAATCTTCGGTGTCCATCAACGCGATGAGCTGCTCGTGAACGATCTTGATCACCTGCTGGCCCGGGGTGAGGGATTTCATCACCTCCACACCCAGAGCGCGCTTTTCCACTTCCGCCACAAAGTTTTTCACGATGCGGAAGTTGACGTCGGCTTCCAAAAGAGCCATGCGGATTTCGCGCAGGGCGTCCTTGATGTTTTGTTCGGTGAGATAGCCTTTGCCGCTGATGTTGCGAAATACTTTATCCAGTTTTTCAGAGAGGCTGTTAAACATTTATCTTCCCTTTGGGGTAAAATCTATTTTTCATGGCTTCAGGGCAGTTCCCTCCTTGGCCCGTGCCCGATTTGCATTTGCTTCGCACCCGTCAAACACCCGCCTCCGGGCGGGAGGGATACGAGGACCCAACGGATAAAAGACGGGCAAATATTTAGGAGGAGAAGGTTTGGGCTTGCAAAATTTGCAAACTGTGTAAGGATTTGATGTGTTGCGTTTGTATGGTGGGGTTGCAGAACCATCATGGGTAGTGAGAGCTTAAAAACCACGCAGACTGCGGATGGTTTCAGAATAGTTCAGACTTTGAAAAATGTGGGAAGCCGAAACCAGGATATCGGCACCGGCGGAGATCAAAGCGGCGGAATTATCTGAATTTACGCCGCCATCCACTTCGATGAGGGTGGAAAGCTGTTTTTCCTCGATCCAGCTTTTCAGTTGTCTCACTTTTTCCAAAACGAAGGGGATGAACTTTTGCCCCGAGAAGCCGGGATTGACGCTCATGAGCAAAACGTAGTCCAACTCGGGCAGGATGCATTCCAAGGTGGAGATGGGTGCGGCGGGGTTGAGCGCGATGCCAGCCTTCATGCCGCGGTCTTTGATCCGCTGGACAAGACGGTGGACGTGATATTCGCATTCCTGATGAAAGCTGAGCCAGTTAACTCCAAGATCAGCAAGGGGATCCACATATTCAGCGGGGTTTGTGACCATGAGATGGGCATCCAGCGGAAGGGGGGAGAGCTGTCTGACCTTTTTTATCAAGGGCTGGCCGAAGCTGAGATTGGGCACAAAATGGCCATCCATCACATCCAAATGCAGCATATCAGCGCTGCCAACAGCCTGCAGTTCCTTTTCCAGATTGCCAAAATCGCAGGATAACACCGATGCGGCGATCTGAGTTTTGGGCATGGTTAATTCCTGATCATGAAGATGATCTCTTTGATATCCTCAGGTATGATTTTGCGGCATTGGTTCAGGATGTCCGCCTTACGCAGATAAAGCTCCTGCAGCCAGGAGTTGTTTTGCACTGCAACGTAAAGCACGGAATCCCGAAAACGCCAGGGATGGGAGCGTGAGGCCAAAAGAGGTCCAACGATGTCTTTCCAAGCGGAGTATAAACGCATGAAGGGGCGGTATTTTTCCCCGCCCACCTGGATGAGCGTTTCATGTATCAGGCTGTCGAAAGACCTCAGGGCCATGGTTCACGATCCCACTCAATTCAAAAAAACCGATCCGGCAGAAGCCGGATCAGTCTACTTGAATAAATTGGATGATGGAGAAATAGGCAAAAACTGCCGCGATCAAAGCTGCCAGATATGCCATGGCCAGAGCTGCAGCTTCGCCGGAAGCAACAACCACCAAAATGCCGGGCAAAATGGCTGCGAGAATGGCAAGCAGGTATCCAATTGCTGCACCGGCTGCACCTTTGCGGTTGCCAAAGATCAAGGCTGCGGCAATGAGACCGATGAAGACCAAAACTCCAACCACGCTGATCAGGATCATGCTTGCATTGATGTCAAACATATTTCCGTTGATCAGGATGAGGATGGGCAGCCCGATGGCCAAAAGCGCAGATACCGCTCCCACCACGATTTTGGTGGCAGGATTGGCTTCGGTGAGCTCAAAATGGCGCTGGCGTTTTTTGATGCTCAGATAGATGAGCGCCAAAATCGCTGAAAGCACGGCAAACACAACGATGAATCCCAAAATGCCGTGGCGCAAAAAGCCCAAAACCGACACGATGGCCACAAAAAGGACCACCACGATGAACTGCACGACGGGATTGGCGCTGGAGCCGGATTTTCCTGCGCGCTCGCCTTCCTTGGAATGCTTGTGCAGGAAAAACATGATGACGCCCACCACCACCACAATGAGGGCGATGATTCCCAAGGCAGCGAAATTGAATCCGCCGGAGGCGGCGTCGCCTCCAGTGAGATCGGCAACGGTGAGGTCGCCAGTGGCTTGAAGCAAAATGTTCAGCATGGATTTCTCCCGGTTTTATATCTCTTACTCAGGCTGCTCTTCAGCCTGTTCAGTTTCTTCCACTTCCGGTGCTTCTTCAGCAGCGGGCTCTTCAGGTTGCTGTTCAGTTTCCTGGATGGGAGCGGGTTCTTCTTCCACTTCCGGTTCAGGTTCAGACACAGGTTCAGGCTCCACAGCCGCTTCCTGGACAGGGGCTTCAGGCTGGGTTTCCCCGCCTTCTTTTTCCACAAGCACGGCAAGCACGGAGATTATCTCACGATGCAAGCGGATCGGCACAGTGAGTTCGCCCAAGCTCTTGATATGTTTTTCAAGCTGCACCGAATTTTTGTGGACATCGACGCCCTGGGCGGCAAGCTCGTTCACGATATCAAGTTCGGAAACGGAGCCGAACATGTTGTCATTTTCGTCAACCTTGCGAGTAAAGACCAGTTTAAGATCCCTGATCTTCCCGTCAAGGATTTTAAGTTCTGCCACAAGCTTGGCTTCTTCTTCGGCAGCCTGGCTTTGGATGGCGCCAAGGCGCTTCATGTTTCCGGGTGTGGAATAGATGGCTAAATTTCTGGGAATGAGATAGTTGCGGGCATAGCCTCGTTTCACCCGAACGACTTCACCTGCATTTCCAAGTTTTTCTATGTAGCTTAAGAGAATTACTTTCATGAGTGATTTCCTTTAATTTTTAGTTTTCTAAAGTCGAGCCAGATGTCGGCAAAGCCGATCAGCGCGACAGGTATGGTATTTGTGATCGCAAGCACGGCCACCAGCAGGATCAGCAAAAAGTTTGTTGACTCTCTGGCAAACCAGTGGAGCAGGACTCCAATTCCCTGGAAAAAAGGCAGCAAAAGCAATGCCACCAAGGAATTGAGCAAAAGCCCCCGGAATTGCGGAAGGAAATAAAGCGGCAAAACCGCCAGCACCAGCAGATTGTAGTAAACAGGAAGCATCATGTGCCTGAGGGATTGCCTGAAGCCCAAAAAGCGCATGTGGATCAGGAATCCCAAGGTTAATGCTGTCAACTGACTCACAATCCAACTGGCGGGGAGCATGGTTTGCATGAATTCCAAGCTTTGCCGGGTTTGGTCTGTTTGCAAGAGCTGGGGCATGAGCCTTTCCACCTCTGCCATGGCCTGCGTGAATGATGAACTGATGTGGGTTTCAAAAACGTGGTACCTGAGCATGCCATATATAATGATCAGCAGGGCGGCGTGAGTGAGTGCCAGCACGGGTTTTCCAAAGCGCTGCAGGCTCCAGATATAGAGCAATACAGCCAGCCCGGCTCCGAAGAAGGCGTCCGCAGCCAGCAGCATCAACGGAGGCTGCTGCAGCACAAAAAACGCCGACAGGACTGGGAACACCAGCCAGAGCAGAGCGCTGTTCTGAGGTTTGCCTTGGGTTCTGATCATGCGCATATGAAGTCCGGTAAACATCAGCAAGATGCCCAAAAAAGGGTTCATCATTGCCAAAGCTCCCAGCATCAGGTCCAAAAAAAGCACTATTCTATCACGTAGGGCAGCAGCGCCATTTGCCGGGCGCGCTTGATCTCCATTGTGAGCTTGCGCTGGTGCTTGGCACAAGTTCCAGTCATGCGGGCGGGGTCAATTTTACCCACATCCGAAATGAATTGGCGCAGAGTGTCCAAGTTTTTATAGTCGATCACCAGTTCTTTATTGGCACAAAAACGGCAGAATTTTTTACGGCTGTATCTTCTTCTTTTATCTGAAAAGTTCATTTATATCTCCTGTTTAGAATGGAACGTCGTCGTTCGTGGCATCATCAGCGGGTTTTTCGTCGGGTTCGGGAGGAAGGGGCGGCTCTTCATTTGGGACTTCCGCAGTGCGGTCCTGCCATTCCAAGGTTTGGACGCTGTCGGCAATGATTTCGAAAGATTTGCGGTTGACATTGTTTGAATCCACATAGGTGCGGGTTTCTATTCTGCCTTCCACCAGGACTGCTGAACCCTTGCGGGCTTTGTTGCTCAGGTTTTCAGCCAAGTATGTCCAAGCCACCACATCGATGAATGAAGTGGATTTTTGCCATTGGTCAGATTCATCTTTGTAGTTTCTATCTACAGCAACATTGAATCTTAACACAGCTTTTCCGCTGGGGGTGTATTTCAGTTCAAGATCGTGGGTGATGCGGCCCGCGATGAAAGCTTTGTTCAAGCGGGGAAGTTTCAGGTCTGCCATTTTTTCTCCTACTTTTCCTTTGCCACAAACATGTGGCGGATAACATGCTCATTGATGTTGAGCTGTTGCTTGATGCCCTTCACCGCGGCAGGATTCATGTTCAGATAGTTCACAAAATAGTGTGCCTCGGTGGTTTTATCAATTGGATAGGCCAGCATTCTTTTTCCCCAAGGATCGATTTTGATGATTTCTCCACCGGTTTCCTTGATCTGGTTCAGGATGCTTTCGTTTTGGGCGGCGGCTTCATCCTCGCCCAGTTTTGGTGATAGTATCACCATCAGTTCATAGTGTCTTTCCATTGTCGTTCTCCTTTGGACTTTTGTTTCCGGCTTGAATATCGCCGGAACAGGATTTCTTCCAGACGCTGTAGGCGTTCAGCATAGTGCTGAAGTCGCTTTTTATATATACGTCCATAAATTCACAAGTTTGCTTCAGCACAGGCTGCAGCTTTTGTAGTTCCTCGCTGGAAAAGTCTTCCAAAACATATTCCCGCGGATCGCTGTCGTCGCGGCCAATCCCAATGCGGATGCGCTTGATCTGGTCTGCAGGTAAAACCCCCAAGAGGGATTTGATGCCATTGTGGCCACCATCTCCACCACCTGAGCGGATGCGGATAGCCCCCAGGGGGATTTCCAAATCGTCGTAAACCGCCAGGATTTGGCTTGGTTTCCAGCGACGCAGCGCCTCTTCAAGCGCCAGGCCAGAGCGGTTCATCCAGGTGTTGGGTTTGATCAAGCAGGTATCCTTGTGGAGCAGGAAATCAAACAGGTCACCGTGCCGAAACTTCAAGCCGCGCTTTGCAGCCCAAGCATCCAGGCACATGAAACCTGAATTGTGACGTGAGAATTGATATTCCTCACCAATGTTTCCCAGCCCCAGGATCAGCTTCACTATTCAGATGCTTCTTCCCCGGCTTCGGGAGCAGCTTCATCGCCTTCAGCTTCATCGGCTGATTCAGCGCGCTTGGCATGCACAACAACCAAGGGCTGGTCTTCACTGTCTTTATAGCTCCATTTGCCTTGGGGCAGATCCTTCACCTGGAGGGAGTCGCCAACGTGCAAATCAGAGATCTCCAAAATGAGATCACGGGGCAGATCCTTGGGTTTGCAGGTGATTTTGACTGTTCTTTGCAGAATGTCCACAAAGCCGCCTTCTTTTTCGCCGGCAGCTTCACCTTCAAATTGGATGGGGATTTCGAATTCCATTTCGGCGCCTTCTTCCACCACGAAAAAGTCCAGATGCAGGAACTGGCGTGAGACGGGGTGCACCAGCTTGTCTTTCAAAATGCAGTGATGCTTTTTGCCTTCAAGTTCGATCTCGTAGAAGGCGAGTTCGGTGAAGCTCTTTTTGTAGTAGTTCAAAAAGACTTGACCGTCCACGCAGATGGGGGTGGATGCCAGGGATTTTCCATAAATCACGGCAGGGATTCCACCTTTGGCGCGCAGGTTGGTCAGGTCGCTTTTTTTGGATGGTGTCCGTTTTTGTGCTTCAAGGTTAAATGTCATTATTATTCCTCCAGTCTTTACGCCTTATTCAAACAGGACGCTTAAAGACTCCTCTTGATGTATATTTGTTATGGCTTTCGCCAGCATTGTTGCTATTGAAAGCTGGGTTATTTTTTTGCAAGCCGCTGCTTGTGGCGAAAGCGGAATCGTGTTTGTGATAAAAAGCTGTTCAATCGGCGATGCTTCAAGGTTTTGCACGGCAGAGCAGGAAAGCACACCGTGGGTGCAGGCAGCGTAAACTTTTTTAACTCCGTGCTCCATCAGAACTCCGGCGATGCGGATGAGGCTGCCGCCTGTGTCGATGATATCATCATACAGGATCGCCGTTTTATTCTTCACATCTCCAATGATGTTCAACAGGATGGTTTTGTCAATATTTCCCACCCTGCGCTTGTCTCCGATGGCAAGTCCGCAATCCAGCCTTTTTGCCAAGGCTCGGGCGCGGTTCGCCCCGCCGGAATCTGGAGACACCACCACCGGATTGTCCAAATCCATGGTCAAAAAATGGCGTGCGAAGCCGGGAATGGCATAAAGGTGATCCACAGGGATATTGAAAAAGCCCTGGATCTGTTCAGCATGGAGGTCAACAGTTACAACGCGGTCTGCTCCGGCAGTGGAGAGAAGATCAGCGGTCAGCTTTGCCGTGATGGGCACACGGGGCTGGTCTTTTTTGTCTGAACGAGCGTAGGCGAAGTAAGGAATAACGCAATTGATCCGTCTTGCCGAAGCGCGTCTCAAAGCGTCGATTATGATCAGCAATTCAATGAGATTATCGTTCACAGGACGGCAGGTGGGTTGGATGATGAAAACATCCGCTCCACGCACGTTATCGTTGATCTTTACAAAGCTTTCGTCGTTCGAAAACTTAAAAAGCTCAACGTTGCAAAGTGGAATCTCCGCGATGGCCGAGATCTCCTCCGCAAGCGGAAGATTTGCCCGACCGGAAATCAAAATAATGTCAGGTTTCAATGTGGCTCTCTTCTCTTGATATGCTTCGCACGATGAATGACGAGTATCCTTTCCCGTCAAAATATTCCTTGCCAGCCTTTTGCAGGTTGGCATCCTCATAAATTCCAAAACAAGTGGGGCCGCTGCCGCTCATCATCGCAACTTTGGCTCCAGTTTCGGTTAGTTCATTCAGTAAACTGTCGACGACCGGGTATGCCTGCCTGATTGCAGGTTCCAAACGGTTGAAAAAGCTTTGAGTTCCGGCGTTGGGATCCCAGTGTCTTCTTTCTTCCGGCTTGGCTTTTGAAAGCAAACCATAGGCGCTGGAACTGGAAATTCCAATGCCGGGATTCACCAGAAGCAGGTCCAGGGGCATGAATGGCCGGGGTTCCACTTGTTCTCCTCTGTGGGTGCCCCAGGCACAGCCACCGTGAAGAAAAAACGGGACATCGCTCCCAAATTCGGCGGCGATCCGCTCCATTTCGACAAGGCTCAAGTTCAAGCTCCAAAGCGAATTCAGCGCCCGAAGCGTCGCGGCTGCATTGCTGCTGCCGCCGCCAAGACCGGCTGCCACGGGAATATATTTTTCCAAATTGATCTGTACACCGGCTTGAGGCTTGAATTCTTTCCTCAGATATTCTGCAACCTTGAAAACCAAGTTATTTTCAACTGTCAATTCTGGCAGGTTAGACCATAAATTCACACTGGGGCTTTTTGTCAAAACAAATTTAAGTGTATCATACAGAGAGACACTGCAAAGCAGTGTCTCGATCTGATGATAGTTGTCTGGAAGCTTTCCCAGAACCTCAAGAAACAGGTTTATTTTTGCGTAGGAATTTAGCAACACCTTTTTTCTGTTTCTGTGGTACGTCATCGCCATAGTAATAGTAATAGTAGTAGTAATAATAGTAGTAATTCTGTTTGTTGTAATACTTTTGCACAAACACACGGTTAACGATGATGCCATCGATATTGGCGTCGATATTTGCCATCAGTTCCTTGGTGCGTTTGATGATGCCTTTTTCGGTGAAGCCACAGCGGACCACGACGAAGGTCAGGTCCACTTTTTTAGCAAGGATGAGGGCGTCTGTGACAACAATGATGGGCGGTGTGTCGAAAAGCACGAAGTCATAGCGTTTTCGTAGTTCCTCGATGAAATCATCAGTACGAGCAGAAGAAATCAATTCTGAAGGGTTGGGCGGGATGAATCCGCTGGTTATCACATCCAGGTTCGGAATGCCTGAGGCTTTAACAACCTGCTCCAAAGGAACATCGGTATCGATCAAATAGTCACTAAGTCCGTTTTCTTTTTCCACACCAAATTTGTTGTGAACCATGGGACGGCGCATGTCCATATCCACTAGGACCACCTTGGCGTTCATCTGGGAAAGAGTGATGGCAAGGTTTGCCACTGTGGTGGATTTACCTTCTTTGGGTCCGGATGAGGTGACCAAAAGAGTTGCACTATCCGAGGGTTTTCTGGCCAAGATATTTGTGCGCAGGGTGCGATAGGATTCGGCAATTGGTGATTTTGGTGCATAGTGGGAAACCAACTGCATCATCACAAAGTGCAGTGATTTGCTGAGTTGCTCCTTGTTTTCACCCTCTGCCTGCTCGATCATGCTGTTGAATTCCATGATCTTGGATTCGGATTCCTGAATCACAGGAATGGTGCCCATGATGGGAAGCCGCACATAGTTTTCCATGTCTTCCAAAGTGCGCAGCTTGGTATCCATAGAGTGAACCAAAAATGCAGCGCCCACGCCCAAACCCAAGCCCAGAATGATTCCCACAAGGATGTTCATTGGAACGCGGGGTTTGATGGGTTTTCCGGGCATTTCTGCATAGTCCAAAACCCTGATATTACCGATTTTGGCTTGCTCAGCAATGCGGGCGTCTTCATACTTTTCCATCATGATGCCGTAGATTTTTTCGTCCAGGCTCATGCTTCGAAGCAGACGTGCATACTCCAGTTCTTTGTCTGGTAATGTGATTAGGCGATCGTCAAAAATAGCTTTTGTTTGTTCAAGACCATTTACAAGAGTGCGGCTCATCTCCAGATCTACTTCCGCCTGAACAATTTTCATTAAAAGATCGTTTCGGACAGTCAGAGGATCTTTACTCAGTGTAATAGCAATGAATTTGTTGATTTCATTGTCCAAAGTTTCTTTTGTTTTGCCCAGTTCGCTGGTCAAGAGCTTCATTTGGGGGTGGTTTTCGGAATAGTTTTCGTTGGTTTTCAGCCGGGCGATGGTGGACTGGATTTCAATTACCTGTTTGCGCAATTCTTCAATATAGGGTGCTTGCAACACATTTTCCACTCTGCTCAGCATTTCATCCTGATCCTGCATCTGGCTGTGAAGCACTTCCAAAGTTTTCACTTTGACTGCCTGGTCTGTTAGGGCTTTTTCGTATTGTGCTTCAACATCTGAGGATTGATCAATCCATTTTTTGGTGGTTGTTGAAATTTCCACCAGCTTGTTTTCATTCTTGAAGTTACGCAGGTCATCTTCAGAAATTTGCAAACGACGTGAAATTTGGTCAAGCTGTTCTCCCAGAAACTCACGGATTGTGGTGAATTCCAGCCTGGCAACCTGTGTGTTTTGCTGCTGAACAGCGTCTGCTATAGCGTTTACGGCAGCCATGGCTTCTGCACGGTTTGTGGATTCGAAAGAGAGCCTGAGGATATCTGTATCACGTTTCGATTCGATTTGGATGCGTCTCAACGCTCCAGCAGGATATGATGAACCGCTGATTGGGTAGGATTCCCAGTCCGGGCTCTTTTTCATGATTTCATAGGCGGCATTGAGGATGGGTCGGCTTCGCATCAGCTCGATCTGGTTATTTATATAGTTTTTTCCGCTGCTGGTACCAGTGATCATGAAAATATCAGCACCTGTGCTTTGGTTATCCAGAAGTAGCCTGCCCGACGCAGAATAGATTTTTGGCTGCCTGAAAGTGTAGATCATTGTTCCAGCAAGAGTCACCACGAAGATCAAAATGATAAGATAGCGATATTGGAGCAATATCCGCAAATAGTCAGTGAGTTTGATCTCTTCGCTTTGTGGGATATCAACTGGTTGGTTGTTTTGTTCCATTTCTTGCCACCTTATAGAGTTGTGATCATTTTATAGACACTGAGTGCAATTGCTGCCTTGGAAAGGAAATCTGCAACTTTACTGAATGCATAGAAAATGGTGCCTGAAACCACAACGGTGTCACCTGGCTGCAGCCGGAGGTCATATACAGTGTTATCTGTTTCCTCGCCTGTCAGTTCATCCAGCACCCTGGTTGTAGTTTTTTTTGTAGCCAGATACTGGTCATCTGCGGTTTCCATGTATTTTTTAAAATTGATCCAGATTATTTCCGCATCGGATTCGTCGCCAAGAGTCTGTTTGGCAGGACGGATAATGCGTATCTTTGTGAGCTTGGCATCTTCAGCAGGTCCGCCAGCCAGAGCCAAAAGCGTAATGAAATCTGTATCGTCTGGCACCAAGTAGAGACCCGGCTTGTGCACACGTCCCAATACATACACGTTCATTTTCAGCTTTTGTACACCGCTGCGGCTTCCTTCATAGGAATAAGCCGATGTGGGGCTTAAAGATGTGGCCATATTGTCTGTTTGGGCAAACAATAATAGCGTTGCACACAATACTGCTAATGTGATCAGGAATTTTTTCAAGATATCCTCAATATTCCAATTTTTTGTTATTTTCTCAAATCATCGATTTACGTCAAGACATATTTTCCAAACAGCATGTTCTCATGCAGGAAACAGCCGTAACAGGCTGAACAATGCAGCGTAAAAAGTCCTTTAATAAACAGCATAGTTTGCTCAGACCGGCTCAATCGGTCAATCGATCCAAAGAGTCCCAAAGAACTCATTGTATATGAACCACTCGCTCGTGCGATTCGGAGCCCATATAGGCTTGCATTTCTTCATCCCAATCAAAAGAGTCCACTCTCCAGCGCAGGCTGCGACCTGAGTATTGCAAGGCCAAGTTAGAGGGCATGCTGATGGTTAACGGATCTTCTTCCAACGCCACAAAAAGGTCTTCGTGCCACACATATTCATAGTTTTCATCGAAAAGAATAAGCCTGAATTTGCCCACTTCTCCGCTGCGATTCCAACTGAAGCGCGCATTTAACGGAGAAACGGTGGCACCATTTTCTGGTGAAAGCAGGATACTTTTTGCCAAAAGCGCATAGGATGTTGTATCAGATCTGGATGAGTTTCCAGCCAAGTCCACCAAATCGATGAAATATGAATACCACACTCTTTCGGTGAGGCGGCTGTCTGTATCCAGATAGTAATCCGCTGTTGCAGAAATGGAATCGATCAACGCTGGCTCCGGATTAAAATTGTTAAAACGCCATATTTTTACATGGCTAAGATCGGTATCCTTGAAAGGATCCCAGCTTACCCGAATCCAGTTTCCGTCTGGAACTGTATCAATTCCATTGTTGTCCTCATTCAGGAAAACTGTTTGACCTTGGTAGATCACTGGCGGGTCTCCAGTATCACCCAAATGTGGCGTCATCACAGGTGTAATGGGGGGTGTGGTGTCTTTGTCGTCTTCATCTCTTCCCGCACATGCAGCAAGAAAAAGAATGACGGCAAGAAGCAGGGCAATGCTGATCTTTTTCATTGTTAATCTCCCTAAAAACTGACTCTCAAGCCAATTCGGTTGGTTATTCCCACAGGGTTTGTGACCAAGGCATAGTCAATTCCTACGCCATAGATGTTCAAAGAGGCGCCGCAAGAAATGTTTTTATCGTAATAGCCTGCACGGATCGCGCCCAGATCTTTGTATGAAAACTGTGCTCCAAAGTGGCTGCAGCCTTCATACACATAATCGTAGTCGTATGCCAAAAGCACTTCTGAATCCAGAGGTGGGATCGGCTGGGTTACGGCCACTCCCAGTTTGGTGTTGAAAAGGACTTTGTCTCTATGTTCGGAATAGGTGTCCCAACTGATGTCGGTACCGGCAATATCTTGGAAGTTCAAGCCAAAATCGAGTTTTCCAAGGGCTTCCCAATCAAAAAGTACGCCCAAATCAGTTTTCACCTTCATGCCGAAGTCTATACCGGTACCTGTTCCCTGATTGTTCATCAGGTTTCGTTTGATGAATTTGACATTCCCACCCAAATGGAAATCCATAGGCAACGCAAAGAATAGCCAACCCATGTTCAGGTCGTAGTGCAGATGTTTCGAGAAAGCAAATTGATAGAGGTCATCGGTTGCCTTGAAACTCCCGTCCGGGACGCCCGGAAGCTGCAGTGCGGCGTTGTTTATGCGCTCGTCCACGTTTGTGCCAAGCAGGTAAGTCTCTGAAAAAACAGGAATTTCCGAGACTGTGAGTCTGGTTAGGTTTACCCCGATGGTCACATCGCTCGGCAGGGGTTGGCAATATGTGATGTGGTCATATGACGCCAATCCCGAATACAAAAAGGCGTGCATTGCAGAAATCTCGGGTTTTTTGATCTGGGAAATGCCGGCGGGATTCCAATATATGGCGCTGCCGTCATCTGCAATGGAACTGAAGGCGCCGCCCATTCCCAGGGCACGCACTCCGGATCCTATCATCATGAAGTCTCCCGCGTAGCGTCCCGCAGTCAGCGAAACAGCTGCAAGGGTCAATAGTATGATCATCAATATTCTGTTTTTCATGTGGAACCTCTATTTCAGAATTGCCATTTTCATTGTTTTTTGGATTTTCTGCCCGTTTTTCCGTGCAGTGATCCGCCAGAAGTATGTACCGTTTGCCAGATACATTCCTTCTTCATCTTGACAGTCCCAACCGTAAAGGGTTCTGGGATATTCATGGTATCCCACACCGGCGGGAAGGTTAAGAAATTCTTTCACCAGCCTTCCAGAAAGAGTTTAGATCTTGATGGAAACCTCATCTGCATCATCTGTCAATGTATATGTGAAACGGGTTCGTCCATCGTTTTTAGGATCCACTGCGCGCCCCAGAACGGGGTTCGGATAGTTTGCCACATTGATCATGTCAAAGCTTTCGCTTACCGTGAACTGCATCTCGCGTGTGTTATAGTTTCCGTTTACATCTTTGCAGTCCACCACCAAGCTGTATCTGCCTTTGGAAAGATCAAGTTGATATTTGAGCGGAACCCGGTTCACGTTGTCTGTGCGCACGGTGACCACATAGTCTGAAGGTGGCACCAAGCTTCCATTCAGAAAAAGTTTCAAGCTTTCTCCATACACATCAATGCCGTTTGCATCACTAAGTATGAGCGAAATCACTCCTTTCCCTGAAATATGGCCTCCAACGGTGAATTCCTGATCTTGGACATTGACGTCGATGGCAGGACGCACGCGGTCACGATTTCGATAGATGGTGTAGATTCCCTGGCTGGGCACCATGAAAACCACCTTGTCTTCGGTGGAGGAAATATTCCCACCCTGCAGCAGCCATTTATTCACACGATCGTCCCAGCGGTAGATTTTATAAGAATTCTCGGATTCCAGGTTTTGGGTTTCAGAGTCAAAAACACTGTAGAAAAAGCTAAGCTGGATCTGATGGTTGTTGACAAAAGTTCCGGTGGAATCAACCAAGGCAGTGTTTAGCGTCCTGATTTCGTAGGCGTTCGATTCAGGGAAGCTCGGCTCTGCATCAAAGCTCCTAAGCTTGATGCTGGAAATATCCGGTTGGTTTTGTGCGTCCCTGGTGCCAACGCTGCTGATATTGAAAACGGCGCTTTGACCAGTTGGAACAAGGTTTGGAGGGACCTGACAGCTCACATTTCCGTCCAGGCTTGTGATGGTGCCTCCCTGCGAGTCTGTCTCGTGATAATTGTAATCTGCTGTAAGTTTGATTGTGTTGCTGATGTCGAAGTTGTCAGTTTCAGAGGCTGGGTTATCCTGACCATGCCATTCCGGGAAAACCCAGGATGTGTTCACTTTGGCATGAAAAGTATAGCTGCCGGGACTCAAGCCGTCCAACGGAATACTTTCCCAGCGTTCTCCAGCAATCTCAAGCGGCGCAAAAACCTGTTCAGAAAAAAGACTTTGGGGACCGTCAACCAGCTTGACGAAAAGCTTCAGGTCAGTGGGGATGGACGTTGCATTACCATTGTTCCCGATAAAAACCCTGATTTCCCGGGTTTCGTCAGCACATTCAAGTTTTATATCCCGCATGGCAAGATCTGGACCGCGGGTTACATAGTTATGATTTATCGATTCCACTGTGCCAGAATCGGTCGTTATGCTATATTTATAGGTTATTTCAGTTCCAGTGGTAATAGGTGGAACTGCCAGGCTGGTGATGTATGTCCCTTCCTGGTCAGGGTTTAAAACCATGGGCAGGGTTGCCCAACTGGTTCCTGAGCCCAAGCGATATTTGCAACTCATGGACAGAATTTCTTCGTTTGCAAAAGGCTTGGCCACAAAACGCACGGAATCATTCCAGGCAGGACTGTCTGGAAGTGTTGCAATATGTTCAACTGCGGCACGTCCCACGCCAAAGAAGCTGCGACCCACATATTCCTTTGTTGCGGAATATCCTGCCACATAAATTTCCCGCGTGTATGGAGGATTCACGTTTGTTGGGATTTCATAGCTTGCTGAAAATTGTCCATTGATCACGGGAATGTCGTAGGGAATGTTGACAGTCACTTCGTTTGTATTAAGAATGTAGAGCCTTGCTGCCAGCACGTCCGGAGGGAATTGTGCACTGACGTTCAGCGTCTCGCCCGGCATCAAAACATGGTTTTGTGCAGTCACGGGGATTTCACCCACGGGCTTCAAGGTTCTGATCAAAGGGTCACCCAGCAATGCGGAACCGTTCATTAGGGCATAACGAGCCGCGGAGAGCGTGGTGGTCACATAAAACCTTCCCAGGGTGTACATATAGGCTTCACCCAGAGTATCGAAGTCATGCTTGAACAGCGCTTCACACAGAGCCAAGCCCCAATCAAGGTCTTGGTACATATAGCCCAGGCCGCTGAAGCCAAAAGTGGCGATTGCGCCCTTGTTAGGCTGCATCACCAAGGCTTCTCCGATGCTGTTGATGCCGTTTGTATCGAAAGCGGATGCATAGCAAGCCAGACTGACCACGATGGGATAAACTTGGTTGTTCAGCGTTGCCACGTCATTGTAGTTGAAAAGGTTATAGTCAGCCCAGATGCGTCCACCTCCGTGACCGATGAAGTGCAGATATTGGGTTCCGGAGTTGATGGCGTCCTTGAGGTCGAAAGTTCCGCCAAAGTATTGATTGCTGACTGTTTGAGTGGAAGTGTAAACCCTGGTGGCGCGATAATCCATCGGCATGGTTCTTCTGCGGATGATTTCGGATTGTTGGGCAAAAAGATCGTCAGAATCCGTAATTTTTCCGCCGGAGGTAATGGTTAGATGGCTGTTCCAGAGTCTGTTTGTAAGCAGTTTATTGCGATAGTCCCAAGCTTTTTGGGCAAAATCCATCACATGCTGAGGTTTCCAAGCGTTGATGCGTGCAACAGCGATGTCGGGAACCAGGTCGTCTCCCACGATGGTGGCATACCATCCATCGCTGGCGGTTGCACCGTGTTGGCTGGTCCAGGTCATTTTGATCGGCACCAGCTGATAGGTTCGGGCAGGGCTGCCGTCTCTTTCGTCGTTTGTGCCTTCTCCTAAAAGAATCACGTGATTCAACTGTGGCGAACTCCAATTGTTGTAGGCATATCTAAAGAAATCCTTCAGACTGTCAGCACTGCGAACCCCGTGGTTGAATTCGTCAAAAATATCCTGATAGTCAACTCTGGCAACGGTGTGACCGTCCGCTTCCCAGATTGATGTGAGCAGGTCTCCACCTTCGGAATAGATGAAATCCCTTCTTCCCACCATGATCACATTTGCTGCATTGGCAGGGTTTTTCAGGTCGGAGGGAAGGTTTAGCCTCATATTCAGAGGTGCCAGTTTTTGGTTCTCTGTAACTGCATAATATTTCACTTCTGTGGAAGCCACACTATCCTGGATGCTAACTGTCCAAGGGGCAAAGCCTTCCACACTGAAGGGCTCGATCTGGAGATTGTTGAAAACGCTCGAACCTATTTTATAAACCGAAACGTTTTCATTGCTGAAACCGCTGACTTCAAACTGATAAAGTCCCGCCGGACGGTTCGAGGGCTTGCTGAATTTGATTTTATCTTCACTGGTGCGATACTCACGCCAATATTTCAGCTCGAGCCAATCCAAAAGCACCTGCTCTCGATTTCCAGAAACCGTATTTCCGGAAAGGCTGATATACATATTGTTTGTGCCATGGCGGAAATATGAGTTTGCCACAGGACCCGCGTTATTAAAGATTTTTTCGGTTTGACCCACCCAACTGTGGGTGTTGATCATGGCTTCATTTATTCGCACTGTGGCTTCATGATCATATTGACCCGGACCAACAGCCGTGGCATAAGTAAGCCCATGCAGCGCCACAGTTACGTTTGCAGTTCTAACTGTACTGTCAATTGGATACTGCAACTGAAAAGGAATGATGTCCAAGTCCGGTGCATTTATCTTGCGCCAAAACCAGTAGTCTTCTTTGTAGAATTCAGGGTCCCTTGATGACCACGAGTTACCAAGCTTATCCATGATCAGCTGTTCTTCAAAGTGGACAGTATGTTCATAGGCGTCCGGCACAATATATTGTGCGGGGTTGGAAACCAGCAAACCTCCGTTTTCAACAGCCATTCTGGCGCCCAGGCTGCCTTTGTAGTATAGGGTATAAACGTTTTCCTCGGTGTAGGCGTCATGATAGCAGGTTTCTCCATAATGACGATCTCCATAGAATTCTAAATAATCTCCTGGATCAAAGCTGCCGTCTTTTTCACCTTCAAAGTGAATGGGAACGGCGCCATGACGATCTTTCAATTCCAAAAATCTGGGATCCACCGTTTCCGGCAGCCATGCCATTTCCACTTCCAAAGAGTCTGCCATGGTCAGAATAAAGCTGTTCAGCGCTTCGAAAGTGACCTTATAGATCCCTTCCTTGTTTGCCAGAAATTGGATTTCATTCACCTGCGAAGTTCCATTTTTTGGAGATTCATAAGTGAGATCCTTCTGCTTTGGCAGGCGCCAGCTTTTGGAGCTTGCATTGTTTAAAAATAGGTGATCGGCAATTTGATCCACGGGATTTTCGCTGTATTGCCAGCCCGGAGTGGCACTTTTAGAGCCAAGGATCTGCACCCGGATGGTGAATCCGGTGTTTACAACAAGCTCTTTGCTGGCGGCGCGATACTGGAACGGATAAAGCCGCAGCGGCACAAATCGGCGGTCTCCAATGAAGGCCGCATCGCCGGTTTCCGCAATGGATATTGGCCACATCTGCTGGCTGCGGTATGCTTTGGAATCTTGGAAAAACAGATGTTCCACATCCTCGTTTTCCACATTCATTTTATATATTGGCTTGAGGTTGATATTTTTTAGAATGCTGCTTTGCACGTCCAAAACCTGGATGCTTATTTCTCCGTCCACCGGAATGGCAACCGCTTCACTGAACACTCTCAGCTCTGGAAAGCCTTCAATGGCATGGATGCTGCCTTGGTCGGTCTCAATCACATTCCAGGTTGTCCCTTCAATCGTTTGGTATCCAATTTTATATTCAGGCAGGGTGAACTGTAAAACAAGTTCATTAGAATCCTGGCTGACCACGCTCACCTGCGCTCCCAAAAAAACCAACGGGAGTAGCAGCAAGCCCAATACTATGCTGAACCTCATATCGTCTCCAAAATCATATCTGATTGCGGGGCAATGCAATGTCTTTTCGAAAATGTTTTCCCGAAAAGTCTATGGTTTCCAAATCTCCATACACTTTTTCACGAGCTTCGGCCAAATTGTCCCCCAATGCCACCAGTGACAAAACCCTGCCGCCGGAGCTTACCAATCTGCCTGCTTCTTCCTTCACTCCGCCGAAGCGGATCAGGCTTTGAATTTCTCGTGAAAAATCAAGGTGATGGCCTGTGTTGAAACTGCCTGGATATCCCTGCGAACTCATAATCACGCAAACGCTGCTTTGATCGCTCCAGTCCAGTTTCAAGCCGCCAACTGTTCCTGTGGTAACAGCTTCGCAAATTTCTATGAAAGATGTATTTAAAAGCGGAAGCAGGGCCTGGGTTTCGGGGTCGCCCAAACGGCAATTATATTCCAAAACCTTGGGACCTTCCTCCGTGATCATCAAACCGCAATAAAGGAATCCTCGGAAGGGTGAGCCCAGATCACGCAAAGCTTTCAAAGTGGGGGAGATCACATTGTTTTCAATCTCCTCACGCCATTTTTCAGCCTCTGGAACAGGGCAAAATGCACCCATCCCACCAGTGTTGGGACCCTGGTCTCCATCGTTCAAACGCTTGTGATCTCTGGCGAAAAGGGTGGTTTGAAAGTTTTCACCATCGGTGATGGCAAACAGCGAGGTTTCCCAGCCCACAAGGAATTCTTCCAAAACCACTTTCCCGGAAATGGATTCCAGAAAACTCAAGGCATCAGCTTCGTTTTCCACAACAGCAACGCCTTTTCCTGCAGCCAAGCCGTCTGCTTTGATCACGATGGGATAATTTGCTTGAGAGAGGATGTGTCTTTGTGCTTCCTGCGGATTGTCAAAACACTCATAAGACGCGGTTGGAATCTTGTTTTTTGCCATCAATTCCTTGGCAAAAGCCTTGCTGCTTTCAATTCTTGCAGCTTGGGCAGTGGGACCCACACAGGGCACCCCTGCTTTTTCCAAAACATCCACCCAACCGTCTGCCAGTGGCTGTTCCGGACCAAAAACCACAAAGTTCGGCTGATTTGTCAAACACCAATCCAAAACCTCATTCAGGTCTGTGAATGGAAGGCATTTGAATTCGCGGGCAATGCCGCCATTTCCGGGCGCCACAATAATCTGCGCTCCATCTTTGGCAATTGCCGCTGCCAGGGCATGTTCACGCCCACCTCCGCCGATGATCAGAACTGTCAAGCTATGGTTCTCCTCAAATGTTTTATCAGACTCAGGAGCGCATACTCAGCCGCTTTGAACCGGATGGATTCACGATCTCCATTAAAAGCATGGGTAAAGCTCCAAGTCCCTTGTAAATCTGAAAAACCAAAACAGACGGTCCCAACTGGCTTATCAACGGTGCCACCATCCGGACCGGCAACGCCTGTTACGGAAATCCCTATCTGAGATTTTGTCAAGCTTTTTATGCCCTCTGCCATTTCCTGGGCGCATTTTTCGCTTACTGCGCCATGCTGCATGAGGGTGGTGGAATTCACTCCCAATAAGGCTTGCTTGAGTTCGTTGGCATAGCTTACCACACCGCCCAAAAAAGATTCTGAAGCACCGGGCACATCCGTAATCATTTTTTGCGCCCAGCCTCCGGTGCAGGATTCAGCCAGAGCCAGTTTCCATCCTTTTTCTTTCAGAATTTCAAGCAAAACCTGCGCAGGTGTATCGCCGTTTTCGCCCCAAACATATTCTTCAATCAGCTTGTGGCAGCGCTCGGCGCTTTCCGTGACTTCAATTTTGCTTGGACCGTAAAAACGCAGGTCCACTCTTCCCGACTGGGGGAGCCATGCCAGCTCAACACCTTTTAGCTTGGGGAAATCTGCCAAAAGCTCTGCCAAGGCGGATTCCGAGATTCCGAAAGTGTGCAGCGTATGTTGCCAGATTTGTTTGTCGTTGCCATATTTTTCGAGAAGCAGGGGCTTGGCTTGATTTTCAAAGAGATGCCGCATTTCAAGCGGAACTCCGGCAAAGGCAAAGAAGCTTTTTGATCCGTCTTCAAAAAATAGTCCCGGCGCGGTGCCACGATCATTTTTCAAAGCCATAAAATTTTTGGGCACCATCGCCTGGCTGCGGTTGGATTCCGGCACTTTCATCTTGCGGAAGGCGAATCTTTTCAGGATCTCTTCCCAAATGGCGGGGTCGAACATCAATTCGGCATCAAAAAAGGATGCAATGGCGTTTTTGGTGATATCATCTTCCGTGGGACCCAAGCCACCGGTGGTGATGACCACATCACATTTTTCCCAAGCCAGTGCCAGCGCTTGGCTGATGGCTTCGGGTTCATCCTTCACGGTGAGCGAAAAATCCACCGGCAGGCCAATTGCCGCCAGTTCCTGCGCCAGCCAAGCCAAATTTGTGTTCAGCGTGCTGCCCAGCAGGATTTCGTTGCCGATTGTTAAAACGGCACTTTTATACATATCAGTAGGATTTTGCAAAAACCACGCGGCGCTTGCTTTGGGCTCCGCAGTTGATGCAGTTTCCGTCTTCCTCGTCCTGGTTGAAAGGTATGCAGCGGATGGTGACTTTCAAGTCATCCTTGATTTTTTCTTCGCAGTCGGGACATCCGCACCAGTGGGAAAGCGCAAAACCGCCATGAATTTCAGGTTGTTCGGCGTTTTTGGGGGTATAAAAGGCGTAGAATTCATCTTTTGAATCGATCTTCACCGTATTTTCCTGACGGAACTTCAAGGCACGTTCGTAGATGTTTTTCTGGATTTCTCCCAAGGTTTTCAGGCAGTAATCCACCACGTTTTCCATTTCCACGGATTGCTTTTCACGGGGACCAAGGTCGCGCCTGGCAATCATCACCGAGTTTGAAGCCACATCTCTGGGACCAATTTCGATGCGCAACGGAATGCCTTTTTTAATCCAATACCAGTTGCGTTCGCTGGAGGTGAGATCACGGTTGTCCAATTCGGTGTAAACTCTCACGTCATCAATACGTGCGCCTTTGAACGATTCGACAATTCTATTCGCCATCGCCATCACCACTTCGCGTTCAGCATCATCACGATAAATCGGGACAATCGCGATGTGCGACGGTGCAATTTTCGGGGGTAAAACCAACCCGTCGTCGTCACTGTGAGCCATGATCAGGGCTCCGATCAAGCGGGTGGAAACACCCCAGGAAGTGGTCCAGGCATGCTGGAATTCGCCTTCGCGATTTTGGAAGCGAATCCCTGATGCGGTGGCAAAGTTTTGTCCCAGAAAGTGGGAAGTGCCGGATTGCAGTGCCTTTTTATCCTGCATCATCGCTTCAATGCTATATGTATTCACGGCTCCGGGGAATTTTTCCCCCTCCGTCTTTTCTCCTTTAATCACGGGAATCGCCAAAAATTCACTGGCAAACCGGGCATAAACCTCAAGCATTTGCAAGGTTTCTTCCATCGCTTCTTCGCTTGTCTCATGCACGGTATGTCCTTCCTGCCACAAAAATTCCGTGGTACGCAAAAACAGCCGGGTGCGCATTTCCCAGCGCACCACGTTTGCCCACTGATTTATGAGCAGCGGCAGGTCGCGGTAGGAGTTCACCCATTTGGCAAAGGAAGCGCCGATGATGGTTTCGGAGGTGGGGCGCACAATGTAGGCTTCGGTGAGTTCCCCGGCGGGCTTCAGGCCGCCTTTTCCGTCTTCTTCCAGTTTGCTGTGGGTCACCACTGCGCACTCTTTGGCAAAGCCTTCCACGTGTTCGGCTTCTTTTTCAAAATAGCTCTTGGGAATGAAAATGGGAAAATAGGCGTTACGATGCCCTGTTTCGCGAAACATTTCGTTCAGCGCTTTCTGTATGTTTTCCCAAATGGCATAGCCCCATGGTTTGATCACCATGCAGCCCCTAACTTCACTGTTTTCAGCCAGATCTGCGGCGCGTACCACCTGCTGGAACCACTCCGCATAGTTTTCTTCGCGCGTCGGCTGTATCGCCGTGCGTTCTTTTTTACTCATCTGATTTTCCTTGCGTTACTTGTTTGGAGTACACATCTGTGAATGGCCACAAATTGTCAATAATATAGTGGAACCCACGCATTTCTATCAAGTTATCCCGGTAAATCTGTCAGCTATTTTCATGGCTCTCCCTAGGCTTGTGCTCTGTTATTTTTCGGGTCGCTCCCGTTGGGCTCCCGCCTTTGAGCGGGTGCTTGAGGGGGATCAGGCGAGGGGGAAATTGGAGCGAACCCAGGAGGAAGCAAGCCTTGAAGCTGTTTTGGGTTTTGTTTGGAAATGAATTCCAGAGCTTCTTGCCCTGGGATTTGAAAGAACAAAAAACCGCCGGTTTGGGCTCCGGCGGTGGGATTATCTCTTAGTAAGGGTTTATTTTTCAGAATAGTGCAGTTTGAACCATTCTTCAGCCCTTTGCTGGATATTGTCGATATCCTGGGCGGTGAACAATGATGCAAGCAGGTTGCGGGCATCTTCGGCGTCTTTTTCGCCATTTGCAGCAGCCAGGGAAAACCAGAAAAACGCTTCGTATGCATTTTCATCGATCCCTTCGCCAAAGGCATAACAGTTTCCAATTTCATATTGGGCTTGGGGATGGCCTTGGTCTGCGGCTTTCAAAAACCACTTTGCTGCCTGGGCTTGATCTTGAGTCACGATTTCGCCCGCGGCATGAACTTGGCCAAGCATGAACTGAGCTTCGCGATGTCCCAGTTCCGCAGCTTGGTTCAGCCATCTCAAGCCGTCGATCGGGTTATTTTTGAGGTTCATGAGCGCAAGCTGATAGTTTGCATCGGGATGGTCCTGTCCGGCAGCGCTGGCCAGCCATCTGAATGCTTCTTCACGGTTGGCTTTAACCCCGTCTCCATCGGCATAAGCCATGCCCAGGTTATATTGGGCAAAGGCGTCTCCCTTGTCAGCAGCTTTTTCAAACCAGGCAAAGGCTTCATTGGCGTTTGCAGCGACTCCTTCTCCATGTTTGTAGCAGTAGGCGAGGTCGTTCATGGCTTGGATGTGGCCTTTGTCTGCAGCTTGGCGGAACCAGCGCAGGGCTGCTGTCTTGTCCTGCTCCACACCGGTGCCTTCGAAAAGGCTGCGTCCCAGGCTGTATTGGGCGTCCAGGTTTCCGTTGGCGGCAGCCATGTCAAACCATTTTAGGGCTTCACGTTGATTTTTGGTCACTCCTTCGCCGTTGAAATAGCAAACCCCAAGTCCATACTGGGCTGTGGTGAAATTTTGGTTTGCCGCCTGACGATACCATTGGGCTGCCTCTTGTTTGTCCACTTTGGCGCCTATACCGTTGTAAAGGCAATAGGCGAGGTTGTTTTGGGCACCTGCGTGTCCCTGTTTGGCGGCAAGGGTGTACCATCTGACCGCTTCAGCATGGTTAACATCCACGCCCAAGCCGTCCTGAAGGCAAACTCCAAGCTGGAACTGACCTTCCGGATGTCCACTTTGGGCGGAGGCCAGGATTTTATCGCTATATGTAAGCTGTGCAAGCAATAAGGTCGATAGCATAAGCAGTAGCAAGGTTACAAAAATATTTCTCATTTGAAAAGCTCCTGTTTTTTTGATGTCTTAATTAAAATATTAATCTGGATGGGGCATTTTAGTCAAGAAAAATTTACCAAGGGCGATGGCGGCAGCTTTTTCCACCACTTCCATATAGTCCAAGGCTTCATCCAGGTGTTTTCCCGTGCAAACCAAGCCATGTGCCTGCCAAATCAAGGCCTTACGGCTTCCAATCACATCCAGGCTGCCCAAGGCAAGCTGCTGCGAGCCCGGAAGCGCTGCCCCGGTGATGGCAACCCCATCCGGCAAAAAGAGTTGCAGTTCCGCCAGGGCATCCTGGAGGCGGGAATTGAGGTTGTCTTCGTTTTTGGCAAAATCCATCTGGCTGAGCAGGATGACGCTGTTGGGATGGGAATGCAGCACCACCTTATCCTCTCTGCCGGTGGCAAGGAAATGTTTTTGCAAAAGCCTGTGACAGCTCCATTCTGAGGTGGGTTTGGCCGTGGCGGGGAAATATTCCTCTCCTTCGCCGTTGATCCTGATTAAAACAAAGTGGGGCAATGGCTTTCGTGCCACATGGCGCCAGCGGCTTCCGGTTTGGGAAACCAAAAACCAGGAACCGGGCCCAAAGTGTGGGGTGAGGGTTTCAGTTAAATTCAGTGACAGATTTCCCGCATTTGCTTCGCCCCAGCCGCGAACGCTGATCAATTCAGCGGTTTCCCGCAGGGTTTGCTCCAGTTCGGGCAGCAGTTCAAAGACGGTTTTCAGTTCTGGATGCGTGCTTATTTCTTTTCTCCTTTGGCGCTTAGTTCGCGGCAGATTTTTTCCACTTCGCGGAAGTTGACCTTGCCGCTGGACATCATGGGAATATCATCAATTACAAAGAATTGACGCGGCACGGCGATGCTGGGCAGTTCTTTTTTAAGCTGTTTGAGCACCTTGGCTTTGTCGAAGTTTCCGGTGGCAACGGCGGCAACCACATCCGCACCTTTGGTGGGGTTCGGAATGTCCACAACGCTGCAGATCACGTCTTCCGGCAGAAGGCGGCTCAGCACATCTTCAACCTTCACCAGCGAGACCATTTCGCCGCCAACTTTTACAAAACGTTTGAGGCGTCCGCGGTGCCAGAGGAATCCGTCTTTATCGATGAGACCGATGTCTCCGGTGTCATACCAACCGCCACGGATGCGCAGCGAGGTTTCTTCGTAGTCGTTGAGATAGCCTTCCATAACGAGGTCGCCCTTCACGAGGATTTTGCCCTCGAGATCGGGGCCCAAGGTTTCACCGCTTTCAACGTCTTCAATGCGGACTTTCACGCCGGGGATGGGTTTTCCAATGCTGCCAATTTTGTGGGCTCCGGGATGGTTTGTTGAGATAACTGGCGAGGTCTCGGTTGCGCCATATCCTTCAAAGATGGTGATCCCGTGTTTTCTGAGGAATCCGTCATAGACCTTGTTTGGCAGTTTGTCCGCGCCTGCGATCGCAAAACGGATGCTGGAAAAATCTCCGGGTTCGGATTTTTGGAGATAGCCATAGAAAAAGGACGGGGTGGCAGCCATGTAGGTCACCTTGTATTTTCTCACCAGAGAGCTTATTTTTTGGTATTCGAGCGGGTTGGGATGAGCCACCATGCTGTTGCCCAAAATCAGGGGCAGCCACATATTCACGGTGAGCCCAAAAACGTGGAAGAGGGGCAGCATGCTCATGCAGCTGTCATCAGAAGAAATACCGAAAACCTGAATGCTGGCTTCCACATTGCTGATTATGTTGCGGTGAGTCAACTGCACAGCCTTGGGTTCTTTTTCGCTGCCACTGGTGAAGAGAATCACGCTGACTTGTTTATCTGACCCACTGTGAACCATCGTTTTCAGGATGGGGGTGGGCAGTTTGGACATGGCGGCGGCTTTGAGCTTGTCCACGATGGTCACCTTGGCAAGGATGTCTTCCACAAAGATCATGTGGTCAATGGGCTCAAGGTTCAGCTTTTCCAACAGCTTGCGGCTGGTGAGTATGGTTTTGAAATGGCATTTTTCACGGGCGTAGCGGCAGTTTTCGATAGCCCCGGTGGAATAGTTGATCATCACGGGGATTTTGCCATTCATCAGGGTTCCCAAAACTCCAAGCATGCAGCCAACTGAGGTTGGAAGCAGGATTCCCACATATTTTCCCTTGATTTTTGCCAGGCTGTTTTTCAGGATCAGCGATGCGATGAGCATTTTGGAGTAGGTGAAATCCTGACCCGTGGCCTGGTCATACACGGCTATTTTTTTGCCATATTTTTTTGCGGATTGAATGAAACGGTGGTGAAGCATTGTAACTCCTTGCTATTTGATGATATGTAGCCAGTCTCGCAGAAGAAAATCCAGCCTGCCGATCAGCAGAGAGATGCGCGCCATCACGGTGTAACCGAATGAAGCGCCAAAACTTACCATCAGAAACCAGATTCCAATTTTTGAGGGAACCTTGAAGAATCCTTCCTGTTTTTTGCTGAAGTAAAAGAAGAACACGCCGCAGAGGGTTCCCACAATCATGAGGATGGTGCCAACGATGTCAACCGGCGAGGAAAAACTGAAGGGGTTCACCATTGTGGCTGCCATCTGAGACAGGAAGTCGGACTTGAAGCTGAGCAGCATGGACATCGCGGCGGAGGTTCCAATCATCAGAGCCAGCGGATAGCGGCTCAGCCACTGCAGTTTTGGCACCATGCGCAGCAGCATGAGGATGCCCAGTATCATGGGAATGAGCAGGATCAGGTTTCCCCTGAAGTCTGTGCCAAGCTTGTTGAACAGGTTTGGAATCAGGATGTTATATATGGTGTAAACCAACCAATATGAAGCGGAAAGGCCAACGAAGACCTGCTCCGCAAACTTATAAAAGGGATTGTCCTTATAGAGGAAACTGAAGATGCTGAGCGTGAAAAAAGCCGCCAGCCAGATGCCGAAAGTTGTCATGAAATTAGCCATTGTTTTCCTCCAGGGCAAGTTTGTCCGCCTTGCGTTTTCTGGCGGCGCGGATGTTTCCAAACAGGATCAGCAGCAGGATGAGGATGTGTGCCACAGATTGCGGGTTCATGCCGCGGCTGGCGTCGCCCTCATAGCCCATGAGCAGTTCATATTCCGCTGCGGATTTCAGCCCGCCGAGAAGGCCGTGAAGCTGGTCTTGATCGCTCACATAGGGCAAAAATCCCGGCGTGCTGACGGCGGTGGTGCCTCCGGCAACGGGAACATTGAATTTGCCTTTGGCGGTCATGATCCAATCCCGCAAACCGGGATCACCGGCGGAAAGCGAGATCACATAGCGGATGTCCTTCAAGGTGCGGACCTTTTCCAAGAGTGGGATTTCTTCATATTTTTTGCCGGTGATGTCGCTGGGGAAAATGGCTTTCATGTTGCGTCCCATGCCTTGGATGGTGACCAGTCCGCCAGGCTTGTAACCCAGGTTCACATAGTCTTTTCCATATTCAGGCAGCTCTGCCTCAGGGTTTTGCTCTGCAAGTTTTTCTTTCACTTCGTTGAAAGCTCTGTCTGCCATCTGCGGTCCCTGCGGCCACATCGCTGTGGCGATCACTTTATGGCCTTTTTTCCAAGCGTGTTCGATCAAGGCCAGCGCCATCGGCTGAATTTCTGTGATCACAGAAGGGTCGTAATCAAAAGAAAGAATCACAGGTGCGCCCGTGGGAACGGATTCGATGAGGTCGTAAACCTTTTGGGTGAGCGGCGTGCTTTGGGTTTTCAAGCCCAAGGGAAACAGCATGGGCAGCATCACCGCCAAGACCAGGATCAGGAAAACGATGCGGCGTTCAATAACGGTTCTGTCCACCTTTTTCATTTTCCGCCTCCCAGATAGGAACGCTCGATGCCCAAAATGATGCGCAGTGAGGCTCCCACAATGCCCAGTGCGGCGCTGATCAAAATTGCTCTCTGCGCGGCTGTGTTCGGATATTCCATGATGAAGTTTGTGAGTTCGGGCAGGCGCAGGAAGCTAAGTTTGTCCGGAATCCAGCCCGTGAGCAGCTGTGCAAAGCTGGTTCTGCCCAGCATAACGATCACGGCGGTGATCATCAGCAGGTTGGATTCAAAAGTGCGGATGATGAAGGCGCGATATGCCGCGGAAGCAATGTAGAACGCCAAAAGTGAAAACATGGTGGCGGAAAGTGGGATGAAGGCGTTTGTGAAAAGGTAGTCAAAAGGCTTCGCACCAAGGCTTTTCACGATCCCATCGCCCTGGCCCAGCAAGCCCGGGGTTTGTTCCATCCCCCAGAGCAATCCCACAATCAACATCAGCGCAAAACTGATCAGACCTGCAAGGTAGTAGGGCCAGTTCGGCATTTTCTCTTTCACGCGGGTGATGTTGAGATGGAGCAGGCTGGCTTGACCCAATAGGATGGCAAATCCGGAGATGATCATGAACCAATCAATCAGAGTGGATTCTATGGATGGAAAAGGCTCCCGGGGGATGAAGCCACCCACCAGGACCACCAGTCCGGCAATGAAAGCAACAACAAGAGGCGCATTTCGTTTCATGTTTAACCTCCTCCTCCTTCAAAAAAGTGTTTGAACCAGCCCCAGCCGAGGATTTCGGTCACCACTCCGACCAGAACCAGGATGATGACCAAGAGTTTGCCAAAGTCGTGACCCTTGAGGCTTCCCAATTGCTGGGGATCGCGGGAAATGTATGCAGATGCGGCGTAAAGCTCTTCGCCGATGAGGGTGTAGTCGCAGGTGACCACAAAGAAGGGCAGTTGATGCGGCTGTCCGGTTCCCGCGGTTTGGATGGCGCCGGTGCCAAAGCCTGTTTCGGTGAGGATCAACGACTCCGCCCAGAACGCTCCCAAAAAGAAGTTTGCCGCAGGCTGTTCACGCAGCATAATGCCGTCCACGCCTGCCACAAAGCCAAATTGGTCGTCGCTGAGGTAAAAGATGTTTTCCTCGCGATAGGCGTCCGGTCTGCCGGCTTGCATATAGGCTTCTTTCACAGTTTCCCTGGCTGCAGACATCACCATTGAAGAACGGCAGGGAACCAAAAGTTCGGTTCCATATTCGGCGGATTTTTGAGCCAGCGGACTCAGGATGTTCAGGGCGGCGATGGTTTGGATATCGCCCAGGTCGCTGAGGCCGGGAACAAAAAGGATCGGTTTGCCTTTCTCGGTGGCGCGTCCGATGGCTTCATCCATGCTGTCCAAGCCGCTGATTCTGCGGATGAAAAGTTCTTTGCCTTTGCGACCCAAATAGATGTAATACAAGATTGCGCCGCACACCAAGCCCAGCAGGATGAGCAGGGAAAGCTTGTTCATGTCAAACCATTGAGCCTTGGTAGTGGCAGAGCCTGTGAATACAGAGCTGTCCCCTGCAGCACGATTGTAGGCAATGAGCCTGTATTTATATGTGCCGCCGATCTCGAGGCTGGACTCAATATGCTGTCCCTGGGTGGAAAACTCATTGAAAAATTCGTGGTAAACCCCCAGGCTGTCGGCCTTTTGCAGGCTCAGTGAATCTGCTTTGGAGTCGAGATTCCACTTCAACAGGACGGCGGTTCCATCATCCCAGGGCATATCCTCAGCCGTGAAAACAGGCTGGTTCGCCCAAATTGCCAAAGGAAAAAGTCCCATCAAAATGGTGATAAACAAGAGCGATATTTTCTTCATTCTTCAGCTTCCTTTGCGGGTTTTATGCCCAAAAAAGCGTCCCGGATGGAGCGCGCAGCGTCCACGACCGTATTGACCTGTTCCACAGTAAGGGGATTGGTGCCGGCTGTGTTCATCATGTCTGCCAGTTCGCGCGTGGTTTGGACGGCATCTTTGAAGGCGGGGATTTTGGAATATTCAGGACCCATCAAGGCAAGGTTTTCCGCCAAAGCCTGCCAGGCAGGACTGACCAAAACCTTGGATTTCTCTGTGCTGTAGTTCTTTGCAATCAGCCCGCCAACCTGGCTCACGGTTTGGCTCCAGTTTCCCAAAGCGACGAGCGTGTAAAAATGATCGCGTTTGTTGGCCAAAAGCTCTTGGTCCACATTGTCTTGAAACCTGAAAAGCAAGGTTTCCAGCGATTCCCAATCTCCGGCGGCAAGAAGGGGCTGAAAGCCAAGGTCATATTTGTCTGCCACCTTTCCCAGCCTCAAAACCGGAGCAAGCGTTTGAATCTGCGAAGTGGCGCCATTCAGCCAGGCTTTGTCCTTTTTCCCGATCGCCAATTTGGACTCGGCAATCTGGGCTCCAAGCGCAAAGGCAACCCTCATGGTGTCGCTGTTTGCCACGTTGAACCTGGTTTGAACAAGGGTGGCGAGATCATCGTCATCCAGCTTGTCCAAAGCCAGAAAAACAGAACGGAAGGAAGGCACGGTCGCATATTCAGATACTTTTTCCTTCCCGTCCGGCATCTTGGATTTTTCGCTGTTTTTGCAAGATGCGAGAACCAAAATGGACAAAACGACCAGTGCAAAGGTCAGAGTTTTTCTCATCATAACTTTCCTTTTCATTAAAAATCCGATGACGGCCTGAGCAAAACCGTCCTTATGAAAAAAGGCCCGGAGCCACGTGGTGCAGGCTGTGGAATCCGGGCTTGGATGTCAAACAAAATCTGCATTAATTGTTTCAAACCATGCATCAGGGCCTGCCTGCCAAACATTCCGCACAAAGATGATAGCGGCAATAGCGATGGAAAAGCTCCATCAAACCCTGCTGAAGCAGCGTGCTTTTGCTCACCGCCCGGGCTTGAGATTCGCTGAGCCAGCGGTTCATAAAACGTGTGATGTGATTCTCCTGCAGGGCGGGGAAGCTTTTATAATAGTGGATTATTCTTTCCTGCGCCTCGTTGTCAGAGTGTTTTTCTCCATACATATAGCTGATGGGGAGGAAGATATTGATATATATGTTGCTGATCAAGCCTTTGCCGGGACGGGGCAGCTTTTCCGAACCGGGCAACACGGTTTCTGAAAATGTTTGGGAAAAGGCTTGGAATACTTTTTTGGGATCGGCATTGTCGCTTAAAACCCTGTCTTGAAAATATTCCATCAAACCTTGTCCTGAAGTGCGATGAATGAGGCTTGCCATCGCAAAAATCCGGTATAGTGGATGACCCTGAGGGCGCACGCGGAAAAGTTGCCAATCAATTTGCACGCGCCGTGCAAAGAAGGGCTGGCGCTCCCAAGCCTCTTCCAAAAGCTTGCGTAAACGCTCGTCCAGATGCTCTCCACAGCGTTCAAGTAGGCCGCTGGAGCAGCTCAAAATGGCAACCAATCCCAAGGCATCCAAGCCGTTTTTTTGCCATTCCCGGATGTCTTTCAGAGGAATGGCTTGAGCCAGATAAAGCAGGTTATGTTTGTTCTTTTCATAGCCCAGGGCTTCCATCATCCCTTCGTAGAGAACCTGGTCAAAATCGCTCAACATCAGAGCAGCACTGAAACGGCGGGCTTTATTTTGGAAGCGGCGCAAGCCCCAGGCGCCCAAGATGCTTTGAAAGGAATCCGCATCCAGGGCGGAAAGCAGATCGCAAAAACCGGCACTGTCTTTCAGCGATACGGGCTCCGGCTGCGTCAGCAGTTTGCGAATATCGTCACTCAGCTGGCTTTGCAGTTCCAGGATTTCCACCGTTCCGCCATCTTCTTTCACGGTGTGGGTCTGCATTCCGGCATTCATCACCACGTGCAAAACCACATTGTTGTAATATGGATCTTCGTGGTGTTCGTGAGCCTTCCAATCATAGCTGTTGATGTGGATTTCCACGTCTCCGCGCATGATTTGTCCATCCAAATCGATCACGGCATTGCGAAAATCCGGACCCCTGCCAGTGTTGAACTGTCCCTGATAGTTCACCTGCACCGTTTTGCCGCTGGCGGTTTTCAGCGGAGTGAGCAGATGCCCTGCATCCCAGATGTGGTAAAGGAATTTTTCTTCCAAAGCCGCCATTTAAAAATACCTTTTCAGCATCCGATAGCGCTGACTCGCAGAGCGGGAATTGTTCAAATTGCTGGGATTGTAGTCAACTGGATTGCTCAAAATTGCCACCAGACGCATGCTTTGGTCTTTGTTGATCTGGCTGCAGCTTTTTCCATAGTATTGAAGCGACGCGGTTTCGATTCCGTATATGCCGCGACCCCATTCAACATAGTTTAGATACAGCTCCAGCATCCGATCTTTGCTCATGATAAGTTCCATCAGGATCGTCACTTGAGCTTCCAGATACTTTCTCACCCAATTGCGGTCCGTGGTCAAAAAGATGGTGCGAGCCACCTGGTTGCTGATCGTGCTGGCGCCAAAACGGATCTTTCCTGCGTCACGATTGCGCCGCCAAGCCTGTTTGATCATGTTCCATTCGAAGCCGAAATGCTTGTAATAGTTGGCGTCTTCGATGGATATCAGCATCCGCACCGTGGTGGGTGGGATGTTTTCCAAGCTGATGTTTTCCCTTTTTTGCCACTGATAACCGCGAATCAGATGTCGCTGCAGCATCAAGGGTGTAAGCGGTGGATCCACAAAGCTGTAGATCACACAAAAGATGGCAATTACCGTCCAAAAACCCAGATGGGCAAAAAGGATGCCACGCAGGATTTTAGTGACCGGCTTGCGCTTCATCTATGGCTTTTGAAGTCCTGCCGCAGAGGGCGGCATGAAATAAATATGTAAAAGAACAGGCTGAAACTGCCCTATTTTACTCCTGAACCTGGGATTTGTTGACGTATGCAGCCAGACGCGCTTTGCGGCGGGAAGCGGTGCGTTTGTGGATCACGCCTTTTTTTGCGGCTTTGTCCAACTGGGAATAAAGCTTGTTCAAAAGAACTTCTTTTTCTTCAGCGGGCATGTCGGTGCGAAGCTGTTTGTCAAGCGTTCTGATGGTGCGTTTCACATAGTTGTTGCGAGCGCGACGTTTGGCATCGGTTTTCATTCTTTTCATTGGAGACTTGGTATTTGGCATTTTTCACCTCAAGTTTTGTTAATCGTTTGAGACAGGATTAAATGGAGCCAGTTTTTGTCAACGTTTTTTCAACTCTTGCAGCAGGTCGATGAGTTTAGCAGCTTGACATCCTGAACTCAACCTGCTCACATCTAAAACCTGCTTCAGGTTGTCTCCAGCTTTCCAAGCATCATATATGGATTGTAGTTCCTTGGCGGCCTCTGCGCTTTCGTCCAGATCAAAACAGACCCTCAGCCCATATTCATTGATCAATTTCTCAGCCTCGCCGCCGCGGGGACCCAAACAAAAAATCCGATTGCCCGAACCGATATATTCAAAAAGCTTGGAGGTCAGCATACCCTGATAACCCTCATAATAATTGATCAATAGCAGCAAAAGCTCGCTGTCGCCAATCTCTTCCAAAGCTTCTTGATGAGGTAGAAAACCCAAAATTTTGTGCTTGCCCGGCAGGTTTTGAGCCAAAAATTCACGTTGATCCGGGCTCAGAGCTGTGCCAACAAAACTCAGTTCAAAATCGCGGTCAGCCAAGGCGTCCCGGATGAGCTTCACAGCTTCTTCAAACTTTTGTCCTTCAGTAAGATTGCCCACAAATTTTATCCGGAATTTCGATGATCTTGTTCGAGATTCGAGCGTCTCTTCCACAAATGGCTGAAATCCACTGTAAACTACGGCAGTATTTTCAGATGGCAGTTGTGACGCCAGATGACTTGAAACCACAATATTAAGATCGACGCTTTGAGCCACCTTCCGCTCCAAGCGACGCTGTAAATCCATACTGAATTTTGAAGGCGGATTCAGCTGCAGATAGTAAATTGAACTCCAGGGGTCACGCCAGTCTGCAACCCACTTCAGACGGTGGTTTTCTTTGAGTTTCAATCCAATCAGATGAGTCGAATGTGGAGGTCCGGTCGTGATGACTAGATCAATCGGATTTTCTCGCAAAAACCGGGTGGCGCTTCGCAATGCAGCAGGGTTCCAAAACTTGCGTGCATCCGGGATCACGAGGTTCAATCGCGTCCAAACCAAAAGCTTTTTCAGAAGACCGGCTTTTTCATCCAGACCCAGACTGCCATGGGGAAGCTCACTTTTTTTGCCAAACAGCAGTTTCCAAAGTTTTGAAAACTTGGGTGCCCGGGTGCGCAGGATCTTCACTTGGGGAGGAATTTCCTTCAGCAGGCTGGGGTCAAGGATGGGGTAGTCGCCATCCTGAGTGGTCAAAACAGTCACCTCAAAGCCCGCTTTCACAAGTTCGGGCAGCCATTTCAGCCATCTTTGCACGGCAGCACCGCCGCAGGGAGGAAAATAGTAGCTGATCAGTAAAATGCGCATCACGCGTTCAAAACCAGCTCTGCCAGTTTCTGCCAGGAAAATTGTTCCACAAAAGCGGGAATATTGGGTTTCATCGCCTGAAACAAATTGCCCTCAAAGTAGCGAATCAAAGCTCCAGCCAAGGCTTCCGGATTGTTTGGCGGAACCAGCAACCCGGTTTTTTCCACATCGATATATTCGCTCAAACCGCCCACATCGGAGGCGATCACGGGCACTCCAAAGCTGTAGGAACTTGCGATCACGCCGCTTTGCGTGGCGCTTTTATATGGCAAAACGCAAACCTGGGCTTGATTGAAAATATCCGCGATCTCATCGTTGGAAATATAATGGAACCGGGCATCGACGGCATCTTCCAAACCCAGTTGGTGAATCAGAAGCAGATACTTTTCAGGCTTGCCATACACTTCACCCGCGATCAGCAGCCGCAGCCTTGGAACCCGCTTGCGGGCTTGCTTCACCGCTTTCAAGAGCACATCCAAACCTTTGTAGGCTTTGATCAATCCAAAAAACAGGGCAGTTGGGTCACGCTCAGGATCCTGCGGGGATGAGTCTTGCGAGCCCCCATAACAATCGTAAATGGGGTGAAAACCTTGGATTCCTTTAACCGAAACATCCCGGGGGAATTTGCGCTTCAAGTCTGCAAAGGTGGCGCCTGAAAGAGTCACAATCTTGTCACATTGCTTGAAGAAGGCTTTGGAAAGCAGATCGGCTCCAGGCCATTTTTCATGAAAATCCACGTTGTGAGCCAGGCAGATGCGCCGGATATTTGGCAAACGCTTGCAAATCCAAGTGTAGCTGGGTGCAAACCAAGGCAAAAACCACGACACGATCAAAAGATCGGGGTTCCAGCCTTTGATGCTTTGCACCGCCTTTTTCCAGCTTGCGGGTTGGTGGGGCGTGTAAGCTCTTTCAACAGTGATGTTTAAATCTTGCGGAAAACTGGTGGTTTGAGTGCTTCCGGGAAAGATGAGCTTGGGATACTGACGTTCAAAAGTGAAGAACCGGACTTCATCTCCTTGGTTCTGAAATTCCTGACCCAGTATCAGCGCAAACTGCGAAATACCACCTCGGAACGGTGGTGCCGGCCCCAGAATCACAATTCTTTTCATGGTATCAATCTCTGCCCTGCAGGAAAAAGCGTCTCACCACATCCGGATCGTTATATTTGCCAAACAGCGCCATCAGTTTCAGCCGTGCTTTTGCGCCTTTGAGGTCTCCGGCAAGCAGGCAGCCCATGTCTTCAAGATGTTTTCCGCCACCTTCATAACCATATTCCGAAAGAACGCGGCCTGTGTAGCAGCGCGAACAAATTACCACCAGGATGTTTTTCTTCAGAGCGTTTCTGATCTCTTCCACAAGGCTGCTGGGCAGGTTTCCTCTGCCAAAAGCTTCGATCACGATGGCTTTGGCGCCAGTTTCCACCGAACAGCGGATATGCCTTTCATCCATTCCCGCCACGGCTTTGATCAAGTCCACCGCGGTGTCCAGCTTGTCGGTCCAAACGCTTTCGCGGAACAGCGTGCTGCGATGATATACAATGGTGTCGGGGTCCACGCTGCCCAGGGGACCATAATCCACAGAGCGGAACGCATCAACCTTTCCGGTGTCAAATTTCACAACGTCCCTTGCGGTGTGGATCTCGTCGTTCATCACCACCAAAACCCCTTTGTCCGTGGAGTCGTGGTGACTAGCAACCCTCACCGCACCAATGATGTTTCTGGGTCCATCCAAGCCAATGTCACTTCCACTGCGCATGGCGGCTGTGAAAACAACCGGTTTGCGCGTTGTGAGCACCAGATCGCACAAAAAGGCGGTTTCTTCCAAAGTGTCTGTGCCGTGGGTGATTACCACGCCGTCATAATCCACAATCTGCAGGTCGATCAATTTTGCCAGTTCCAACATCATCTGCGGCGTGATGTAGGGACTGGGAAGGTTCAGATATTCCATCACATCGATGTTTGCCACGCTGTTGAGCTGGGGAAATTCATTCAAAAGATCAGCCAGCTCCGAGCTTGGAACCACACCCATGGAGCCTTTGGCTTTCATGGAAATGGTTCCCCCTGTGAGGATGATCAGCACGTTTTTCAAATTCTTTTCTGGGTTCATTTCTGCTTGTTCCTATATTTAATGGGGTCAGTATGTCCCGCTTGGGCAAAGGCTTTCAGGCGCAGGCGGCAGCTTTCACATTCGCCGCAGGCCTCGTCGTTGCTGCTGTAGCAGCTCCAGCTATGTTCAAATGGCGCTCCAAGTTCCAAGCCCAGTTTCACAATTTCAGCCTTGCTGAGCTGCAGCACCGGGGTCATGATTTTTATCGGGATCAGGTTTTTGGTCCCGGTTTCCACGGTCTTTTCAAAAGCGCTGAAAAACACTTCCCGGCAGTCCGGATATCCGCTGCTGTCTTCTTCCACCGCGCCGATATAGACCGAATTTGCACCCAATACCTCAGCCCAGGCCACAGCCGCGCACAGTAGATTTGCGTTGCGGAAGGGAACGTAGGTGGAAGGCACTTCATCTGTGGGATCCTGGGTGGGGATTTCCATGTTCGTGTCGATCAACGAAGAGCCGCCAATGCGCGCAAGCCAGTCCCAGCTTATCACTTCAGCGCGTTTGGGAGCATAGTGCCGGCAAATGGCTTCAAAGCTTTCCAGCTCCTTTTTTTGGGTGCGCTGACCGTAGTTCACATGCAGGAAATACAATTCTTCGCAATCCCTTGCAGCCACCGCCGCGCTCACCAAACTGTCCAGCCCTCCACTGACCAGAACGATCGCTTTGTTCATCAAAAACTTCCGCAAAAAGTATTTCTTTTCAATTTCAGGCGCAGTCCGATTTTGTCAAGCGCGGTTTTTTGCATGGTTCAATGTGGGTCAAATCCTTATTCTTGATCATGATTTTCAGATGCCGGCTTCATACTATTGTATTCTTAAGCCTGGATGGGATTTCAAGACTTCCTCAGCAAAGATCTTGCCTAAACTGAAGCCCAAACTGGAACAGGGTTGCAGAGCTTTGTTCATATCAGGCAATACCAGAAATGCAAGCTGCTTGTGTTTGTAAATCGGGGACGGTTTGAACTATCGATACCTAAGTATCTTGGCAATACAAGAATACTATATGTTAGATGAGCTTTTGAGCTTGGTATCGCCCTTGGCCCGTGCCAAGCAGCCTCTTGTGTCGCACCCATCAACCACCCGCCCACAGACGGGAGGCTATGGGGTATCAGGCGATCAAGCAATTGCCACAAAGCAAGGGAGAGGCTTATTGCCCGCTGCCCTTTTTGCTCGAAGAAACAGATGCTGCACTATCTTATTCAAATATATCGGCTGTGCTTTGGTGTTTGCGGTTTGCTTTTCCAGGTAAATCTATTATAATATGTGAGAGATCGTTATGTCTTGATGTTTCAAGATGGAATTCAAATACTATAGTAGTTTTCGGCTAGGATGATGCAGTTTTTCTGCTGATTCAAGTCTGGAATTCACCAGTTAATTCGAACCCCAGCAAGAAAATTCAAAAATTTTAACGTGATATAACTGTCTCTGTATCAGAAAGATACACGACAAGCAAAAAAATTATGCAGGCCGAAGTGAAATTTTCCTCTTGACAAAAAAACGGCCTCTGCAGATTGTGATCGAACGTGCGCTTGAGACGCTCAGTTTTCAGCGCCCTGATCTTTAAAAATATATAGAGTGGGAATGAGTGGGAAAAGCTCTTGTCAATTTCAAATCATTATATATGATGGAGAGTTTGATCCTGGCTCAGGACGAACGCTGGCGGCGTGGATTAGGCATGCAAGTCGAACGGTATGGCACCTTCGGGTGTCAGAGAGTGGCGAACGGGTGAGTAACAC
>JAAYEF010000019.1 GCA_012728875.1 Candidatus Cloacimonadota bacterium | reverse complement strand
GTGTTACTCACCCGTTCGCCACTCTCTGACACCCGAAGGTGCCATACCGTTCGACTTGCATGCCTAATCCACGCCGCCAGCGTTCGTCCTGAGCCAGGATCAAACTCTCCATCATATATAATGATTTTGATAATTGACTTCTTTGGCTCGCACAAATCTCTAAATGTGGCACTCTATATATTTTGAAAGAACTCATTTTGTGCAGCATCTGCCGCACAGGTTGTGTCAGAAAAGATAAGCCGGTTTTTCTGTCAATACAAATTTTCATTTTTATTACGAAAGCTGGACAGGCTCACAATCTATCCTCCATTCATGCAATTGATTACGAAATATGAATTATTTTTCAGAAAGCCAGGTTTTAGCAGTTTTCCGTGAAAAAGACTTGGCATTTTCATGCTCTGCAAAGCTGATTTTTGGCTAAATTCATCTTCCATGTATCGGTCAACCTTGTTCAGGGCGGCTCAGCCTTGGCTGAAAGCCTTAATCAAGTGGTTATCAAGCCTTAATCAAGCGTTAATTATTAAGACTTGATTAAGGCTTGATTAAGAAGTGATCGACGCCTTGAAACAGGGTTCAAGAAAGAGCCTCAGGCATGAATATAAGAATCGGTTCCAAGGAAATGAATAGTGATGTTCCGCCTGTGAGCTCCATCCCACAAAATCCAATCCCAAGCCCAAAAATCCGGATACAGAAGCAAGTGCCATCTTACCAAGGGATAAAAACATTGACACCTAAGCCATTGATTTTTTTGTGGGTGAAAATCCATGAAATGGAGTGTGCTAAATGCTCAGATATAAACTGCTTTCCAAACTGCACCGGGCAACGGTGACAGAATGCGATCTGAATTACAATGCCAGCATCCAGATCGATTCCGAACTGCTGGAATTGAGCGGAATGCGTGAATTTGAACGTGTGGAAATTTGGGACGTGGACAACGGCGCCAGGTTTTCCACCTACATCATTGCCGCTGAACCCGGCAGCCGCAAGATCAGCATCAACGGCGCCGCAGCGCGCAAGGTGCACGTTGGCGACAGGATCATCGTGGTGAACTACGGTTTGATGGAAGACGCCGAGATGCTGGAATATCAGCCGAAAATCGTCATTTTGGGTGAAAACAACGACCCCGTAAACTGATGAAAATTTGCCAAAGCATAGACGAAATCCGCCAAGCTCTGCGTGAAACCAGACAGGGCCTGAAGGTGGGATTTGTGCCCACCATGGGCGCCCTGCATGAAGGTCACCTTTCATTAGTGGAGCGCTGCAAAGAGCAGTGCGAGCTCTGTGTGGTTTCGATCTATGTGAACCCAGCCCAATTCGGACCTTCGGAAGACCTCGACAAATATCCGCGAAACCTGGAAAAAGACTTGGAACTGCTCTCCCAAAAAGGGGTGGATCTCATTTTCTTTCCAGACAACGCCCAGATGTATCCACAGGGCTACCGAACCTGGATCGAAGTTGAAGAGCTATCCGAAAAACTCTGCGGAGCCAGCCGTCCCGGCCATTTTCGCGGAGTTGCCACCGTGGTTCTCAAGCTGTGCAACATCGTGCGACCCGAACTCATGTTCATGGGGCTCAAAGACTTTCAGCAGATTGTCGTGCTGGAGCGAATGCTGCAGGATTTGAACAGCGAAACCCGCATCGTGCGCTGCGCCATCATCCGCGAGGAAGACGGACTGGCGCTCAGCTCCCGAAACGCATATCTGAACCCGGATGAACGCCTGCGTGCCAGAGCATTGAACCAAGCCTTGAAAACCGCGCAGAAGCGGGTTGCATCAGGTTTGCGCAGCAGTGCAGAGCTGATCAGGGAAGCCGAGGAATCGGTTTTGGCAGCCGGCGGCAGGATCGACTATATAAGGATCGTGGATTCAGATTCGCTGGAAGATGCGGCTGAGGTGGATGAAAACTCCAGAATGCTGATGGCGGTTTTCTTCGGCAACACCAGATTGATAGACAACTGCAGCCTCATCACCTGACATTCGGAAAAGTTTGAAAAACTTGACCGGATCACTTATAATAATTATCATATCAAAATAAAACATCGCTTGCGAAAGTGGCGGAATTGGCAGACGCGCTGGACTTAGGATCCAGTGGGAGCTTCCCTTAGGGGTTCGAGTCCCCTCTTTCGCACCAAATTTATCAGGAGAAAATGTGCAAACAGATATCAAACAGATCAACCAGACATCCCTGGAAGTGAGCATCACGGTTGAAGCGGAAAAAGCCGGCGAAGCCTATCAAAAGTTCTTGCAAAAATCCGCCAAACGCTTTGACGTGCCCGGTTTCCGCAAGGGAAAAGCTCCGCTTGCCATGGTTGAAAGACTTCACGGAGAAAGGATCCGGGGTCTTTTTGAAGAAGACTATGCCATCGACGTGTTCAATGAAGCCGCTCAGGAGCATGAGCTCAGCTATTTGATGAACCCGATGGTCTCCACACTTGAATGGCCTGAAGATGGAGATTTCAAGGTGGTTTTTGAGCTGGAGCAGGAGCCCAAAATAGAATTTGCCAGCCTTGAAGGGCTGAAAATCCCCTTCAAGCCCATGCTGCTGGAAGAGCAGGTGGACAGCTTCATTGAAAAGCTCATCGAACAAAACGGAACCATCCAGGATGTTGAAACAGCCGCGGAAGATGACATTGTTGGTGGTGAATTGAGCTTTGAGGAAGAAGGAGAGCCTACAATCGCCAAGGTAAATATACAAGCTTTCAACGACGAAGACGGACAATATACCAAGCTCATAGGTGCGAAAACTGGGGACAAGATTGAACTGGAACTTGTAGGAGACGACATCAGCAGGGATATTGACCACGACTACACTGAAGAGTTCGATGTTATACCAGATAAAATCTATCCCTGCACTTTGGACGTGGAAGCCGTCACCCGGCTCGTCTATCCCAAAGCCGATGATGAATTTGCCAAGGATCTGGAATTTGAAAACCTGGATGAGATGAAGGCCAAGATTGCCGACGACATGAAGGAAAAGGTGGAGAACTTCAACATCAAGGGCAAGCACAGCGCCATTTTGGCAAAGCTCTATAAGGACAACCCCTTCGAGCTTCCCCGCAGAACCCTTTCCCACATGGTTCAGCAGGAGCTGGAGCAATACAGTCCCGAATACCACCAAATCCTGCAGGAACTGGTGGTGCAAAGAACCGTGACCGAAATGGTAAATTTCTATCTGATGAGCGCCTTGGTTAAAAAAGCAGAGCTTGAACCCACGGACGAAATGGTGGATGCTTTCATCCAACACAGCGCCATCATGGAAGAAATGAGCCCCGGCGCCTTCCGTGAAAAATATTTCAAAGACGAGGTGAGCGAACACTTCAAACAGGACGCCCTGGCTCACCACATCCTGCAGGAAATTGCGGCAAAGAACGAATTTGTGGAGCCGGAGCCGGAGCCCGAAGAACCTGAAGCCGCAGACGCTGACCAAACCGAAGAAATCAAGGAAGAACAATGAACTACATTCCAATAGTGGTCGAACAAATGGGACGCGGAGAGCGCGCTTATGACATCTATTCCCGCCTGCTGAAAGACAGAATCATCTTTGTGAGCGGCGTGATCGAAGACAACCTCGCAAACTCCATCGTGGCTCAGCTTTTGCACCTGGAAGGCGAAGATCCCGAGCGCGACATATATATGTATATCAACAGCCCCGGCGGCGTGATTTCCTCCGGCTTGGCAATTTATGACACCATGCAATATATCAAGCCAAAGGTAAGCACCATCTGCATCGGACAGGCTGCCAGCATGGCGGCGTTGCTTTTGGCGGCGGGTCATGCCGGCAAACGCACAGGCCTGCCCAGCAGCCGCATCATGATCCATCAGCCTTTGGGCGGAGTGCAGGGTCAAGCCAGCGACATCGAGATCCAAGCCAAGGAAATCCTTTACCTGCGTGAAAGAATGAACGAAATCCTGCACAAACACACCGGACAGGACTTGAAAAAACTGATCGTGGACACGGACAGAAACTTTTATATGAACGCCGATGAAGCCAAGGAATATGGAATCATCGACGAAGTGATCCATTCAAGGAAATAGCTTGACTGGATTTCACCCAATGTCAATCTTGCATCCACTGCATTTGCCAAGAACATAATACGAGGAGGATTTCTTGGATAAACTCAAGAACCTGAGCTGCTCTTTTTGCGGCAGGAACGAAGCCGAGGTGAAAACCCTCATTCGGGGCATCGCGGGAAACATCTGCGATGAATGCATCAATATGTGCCACAACATCGTGGTGAGCAGCGTTCCCGAACCCGATGAAGACTTTTCCGAACTGCCCAAACCCAGCGATATAAAAGACTATCTGGATCAATATGTGATTGGCCAGGATCATGCCAAAATGATCATTTCCGTGGCGGTTTACAACCACTACAAGCGCATTTTCTGGCAAAAACCCGGCGATGATATTGAACTGGAAAAGAGCAACATCATGATGATCGGCCCCACAGGCTGCGGCAAGACCCTGATCGCCCAGACCCTGGCAAACTATCTGAAGGTGCCCTTTGCCATCTCCGATGCCACCACGCTCACCGAAGCCGGCTACGTTGGAGAAGACGTGGAAAACATCCTGGTGAGGCTCCTGCAAGCTGCCGACTATGACCTTGAAAAAGCCGAACGCGGCATCGTATATATAGATGAAATCGACAAGATCAGCAGAAAGTCTGAAACTCCTTCCATCACGCGCGACGTCTCCGGCGAAGGAGTGCAGCAGGCTTTGCTCAAAATCCTGGAAGGCACCAAGGTGAATGTGCCCCCCAAAGGCGGCAGAAAGCATCCCCAGCAGGATTTCATCGAGATGGACACCACAAACATCCTGTTCATCGCCGGCGGAGCCTTCTTTGGCCTTGAAAAGATCATCAAGGAAAGAATGGATACCAAAGCCATCGGCTTCGACGTGAAACTGGGTAAAAACACCAGCGACCACGATATATTCGATCAAACAGTGTCGGAAGACCTTTTGAGATACGGACTAATCCCGGAACTGGTTGGCAGAATGCCCGTGCTTTGCACCCTGCACGAACTCAGCGAGGATGCCTTGGTCCAGATTCTCACCCAGCCCAAGAACGCCATCTGCCAGCAGTATAAAAAATTCTTTGAAATGGACGGCGTGGATCTGACTTTTGAAGATCAAGCCCTCAAGCAAATTGCCGCCACAGCCCTGAAACAAAAAGCCGGAGCCCGTGGCCTGCGCGCCATCATGGAAAAATTCATGCTCAAGATCATGTATGACATTCCGGACATGGAAAAGGTGCAGGCTTGCCGCGTGACGGCAGATGTGGTCACCAAAGGCGACGACCCGGAATATACCATGGAGAAAACCACCGGCCGCAGGAAGGCTGCCGGCTCCTGACAAGGAATGGGCGGTGAAACGCGGTCCGCTGCTGCTTTTGATCCTGCTGACGGCGCTGAGCGTCTCGGCTTGCATCGTTCGTGATGCAGAGCTCAGGATTCGCAACCGGACCGCCTCGGATCTGTGGGTCAGCGTGGACAACGCCGAGCCCCGCAAGATCAGCGAATGGGCAAACTGGTCCAGCTTTTTCAAGGAAACCCGTCAGGTCTCTGTCAGTTGGATCGGAAACTATGTTTTTCCTCAAACCGAATCCCTGAAAATCCGTTCCGGGCTGCTTTCCACCCTGGAAATCCAGCCTTCCGGCGGAGCCATTTCGCTCACAAACGACGGTTCCAACGAGCTTGTGGAGCTCTACATCTCCCCTTCCGACGATCTGGACTGGGGTCCAAACAGCTTGAGCGGCATCATCCCCACAGAGCAAAGCAAGCTCTGGACGATAACCGAAGGCATTTGGGATCTCAAACTGGTGGACGCCCAACACCGTGAATTCTTCAAATATCGAGTGGATGTCGCTCTGAACCAAAGCAGCGACATCAGTTTTTCTGATTTCGGCAAAGCCTGGGATGAGAGCTCCGAGCCTTCCCCCTGGGCAATGCTCTTTTCAAACCCCGTCATCATCTCTGCAACCAAGGACCAACCATGAATCCAAAAACCACCACCCCCCGGCGCGAACGTCTGGCTGAATTGCTTTCAGACGGCGAGGGCGTCATCATTTTCGGCAATTCTCAGCCCAAGCTCCAAAAGTTTTCCCAAGACAAGAATTTTCTTTATTTCACAGGCTTGAACGAACCCGAACTCATCTATTTCGGCATCAAAATGGGTGGCTATTTCAGCGAAACCCTTTTCATTGAACGCAGTGAGCCCGACCGCATCGTTTGGGAAGGCGAAAAGCTGAACGCCAAACAGGCCACCGAGCTCAGCGGCATCCCCAGAATCCTCCACTTGGACGAGTTTTACCCTCATCTCTCCATGTTCGGCTCTTTTTTGACCACCATCCACACCAACCTGGGCTTTGCCGAACTGAACAAGCCTCCCACGCTTGCCATGCACATGCTGGAGCCGCTGCGCACCCGCTTTCCGCAGATTGCCATCAGGCAGCTCAACGATCTCATCGCGCCTCTGCGCAAGATCAAGGACAAATGGGAAATAGATCAGCTCCAAAAAGCCATCGACGTCACCGGACAGGGGATTGCGGACATCATGAATTCCGCCCAAGCCGGCATGATGGAATATGAGCTCGAAGCCACCCTCTTTTACCGCATGCAGGTGAACGGATTGCCACATTGGGGCTTCGCGCCCATCATCGCCGCAGGCTTGAACGCCGCCACGCTGCACTATGGAGACAACAACTGCCGCATCAATAAAGGCGAACTTGTTTTGATGGACGTGGGTGCCGACTGCAACGGCTACAGTGCCGACATCACACGCTGTTTCCCGATCGGCAAAAAATTCAGCCCCCGCCAAAAGCAAATCTACCAGCTTGTGCTCGATGTGCAAAAAAAGATCATCGCCATGATCAAGCCCGGCGTGAAGCTTTCCGAACTGAACAAAGCTACCCGCGACGGTCTGGCAGCCGCTCTCATCAAAATCGACCTCATCAAAAACGAAAGCGAGATCAGCCGCTACTACATGCACAGCGTGAGCCACTTCCTGGGCTTGGACACCCACGATGTGGGCGGACGCGAAGCGGTTTTGGAGCCCGGCAACGTGATCACGGTGGAGCCCGGCATCTACATTCCCGAGGAAAAGCTCGGCGTACGCATCGAGGATGACGTTTTGGTCACAAAGACCGGCCACAAGGTGCTTTCCGCCGCCATTCCCAAAGAGATTGCCGACCTCGAAAAGATCCGTCGGCAGGCGCCGGAAAAATGAACGGCAACGCCATCTATCCCGGAACCTTCGACCCCATCACCCTGGGTCACGTGAACGTGATTGAAAAGGCGGCAAAACTCTTTGAGCGCGTGATTTTGGCGGTGGCTGAATACACCGGCAAGGAAAACCTTTTCAACCTCGAACAGCGTTTTGAACTCTGCCGCGAATCGGTGAAGCACCTGCCAAACGTGGATGTGGTGCGCTTCACAGGCTTGGCGGTGGACTTTGCCCAGGCTCAAAACTGCCGGGTGATGATCCGCGGTCTGCGCGCCGTGTCCGACTTTGAGTATGAACTCTCCCTGGCGCTCACAAACACCCGCCTCAATCCGGACATCGAAACCCTGTTCCTGGTGCCCTCCCTGCCCTACATGTATCTTTCCTCCTCCATGGTGCGCCAGCTTGCCGACCTTGGTTCCGACCTGCGCGAGCTGGTTCCCAAAGCCGTGGCAGACGCCCTGGCAAAGAAGGTTAAAAATGCCTAAAAAGGAAGTCGTTTCCAAGGACGCCGTCCAGATTTCCGATCGCGCACTGCCCACGGACGTAAACGCCGAAGCCGGCGTGCTTTCCGCCATGATCATCGATTCCGGCATCGTGAGCAAGGGAATCGAAACCATCAAGGAGGAATACTTTTCCCGCACTTCCAACAAGCTGGTGTTCCGCGTGATTTGCGAGCTTTTCAACGAAGGCGTGGAAGTGGACCCCGTGACCCTTGCCAACAGGATGGAACGCAACAAGGTCTTGGAAAAAGCCGGCGGCATCCCCTATATCAACGAACTGGCAGACTTCGTGATTTCCAGCGCAAACTTCGACTACCACCTGAACATCATGACCGAAAAGGCTCTGCTGCGGCATCTCATCATCGCCTGCAACGGCATCATCGAATCTTGCTACAGCTCGCCCAAACCGGTGAAAACCATCGTGGACGAAGCCGAACAGGAAATCTTCAAGATTGCCGAACTGCCCCAGCATCAGGGTTTTATGCGCTTGGACGAGATCAGCCCGGAGGTGATTCGCAACATCGACCTCATCGCCAGCACCAAGGTGCCTGTGGTCGGCGTTCCCAGCGGCTTTGGCGACCTTGACCGTCTTGCCGGCGGCTTCCGTCCCGGCCAGTTCATCATCATCGCCGCCCGCCCCGCCATGGGAAAAACCTCTCTGGCTTTGAATATCGCCTCCCACGCCGCGGTGAATCTGGGCAAAAAAGTGGCGGTCTTCACCATGGAAATGGCTGCCGAGGAAGTGGTGATGCGCATGTTCAGCAGCGCCTCGGAAGTGAATATGGACGCCATGCTCAAGGGCTATGGCATGAACGAGGAAAAGCTCATCCGCATCATGCAGGCCTCCGAAGTGCTGTCCTCCAAGCCCATTTTCATCGATGAATCCGGCACCAACACACCCTTGGAAATCCGTGCCAAAACCAGACGCCTGGCTGCCGAAATAGACGGCTTGGACCTCATCATCATCGACTATCTTCAGCTGATGACCCTGCCCAAAGACCGCGAAAGCCGCCAGCAGGAGATCTCCGAAATCTCGCGCGGCTTGAAGATCCTCGCCAAGGATATGAAGGTGCCCGTGGTGGCGCTTTCCCAGCTGAACCGTGCCTTGGAAAACCGCGAGGACAAGCGTCCCCGGCTTGCCGACCTCCGTGAATCCGGTGCCATCGAGCAGGATGCCGACCTCGTAATGTTCATCTATCGCGATGAATATTACAATCAGGAAAAAACCGAAAAACCGGGCATTGCGGAAGTGATCATCGGCAAAAACCGCCATGGCTCCACAGGATCTGTGGAACTGGGCTTCGTGAGCGAATTCACGCTTTTCCGCAGCTTGGACACCAGCCACGGCTCCCATGATTATTGAGTTTTTCAATGGCGTTGGCGCCTTTGTGATCTTCTCGGGCAAGGTGCTTAAAACCCTGCCCCACCTCGGCAAACGCCGGCATGAATTTTTGCTCCAGCTCAAAAGGATCGGCTTGGATTCCATCCCACTGATCACTTTGACCTCACTTTTCACGGGCTTGGTCACCGCACTGCAGTTGGTCTATCAGGGTCGCGGCTACATTCCCGAACACCTTTTCAGCGTCCTCATCGGAAAATCCACCATGATCGAGCTGGCGCCTGTGCTCACGGCTTTGGTACTCACGGGAAAGATCGGTGCCGCCATCGCCGCCGAAATCGGTTCCATGCGCGTGAGCGAACAGATCGACGCCCTGCAAAGCCTGAGCGTTGACCCCCACGAATTTCTCTATCTCCCCCGCGTGGCTGCCGGGGTTTTGGCTTTTCCCCTGATGACTGTCTTGGCAAACGTCATCGGCATCGGCAGCGCCTGGTTTTTCAACTGGCTGCGCTACGGCATCCACCACCACACCTTTTTCCACAACATGCGCGCCTATTTTGAAACCTTCGACCTGCTCAGCGGTCTCGTCAAATCCACCGTTTTCGGCTTCCTCATCACCACCCTGGCCTGCTATTTTGGAGACCGCACCACCGGCGGCGCCGAAGGTGTGGGACGCAGCACCACGCTCACCGTCGTTTACAGCGCCACCTGGGTTTTGGTGATGGACTTTGTGGTTGCCTTTTTCCTGTTGGGCAGCTTGTGAAAAACCATTTTTTAAAAAAACCGGGGCTTTTCCATCTGCTGTTTGGCGCGGCTCTTTTAAGCCTCTTTGGCGCCGTTTGGGGCTGTAAAAAGGAAACCCCTCCCCCGGCTCCAAAACCTGCCCCCACCTCGCGGCTCACGATTTTCACCCTGCGCCACATCCGCGATTCCGGCTTTGAAACCGCCGTCCTGCAGGATTTTGCCGACAGCAATCGCTGCGCGCTCACGCTCAAGGTTTTCGACACCCTGCCCCAGCTCCTGGCATCCCTGCGCGTTGAGGATGACAAAGCCAATGCAGACCTTGTTTTGGGCATCGACAGCGCCTTTGCCCTCTCCGACACTCTGCTCGAGTATTTTGAACCCCTGCCCCAGATTTCTCTGTCTGAGATCAGTTTCGAGGTTCCCAGGGACCCCGGCCAGCGGCTCATCCCCTATGCCACGGCGAACCTGGCTTTCCTCTACGATTCCAAGCGTTTTCCCGAGCCGCCGCGTTCCTTTGGCGAATTGCAGGATTCCCGTTTCCACCACCAACTGGCGCTTTTTGACCCCGCCCTTTCCGGCTTGGGACGCAGTTCGATCTTTTGGAGCCTTGCCCTCTTCGGCGAAAACGGCTATGAACAGTTTTGGCAAAGCCAGCGCAAAAACGTGAGCCGGATCTACCGTGATCATGATGAAGCCCTCAGCGCACTCCGTGAGGGGAAATGCGGCATCATGCTCGGCTATGGCTCCACCCCGGCTTGGCTTGCGGAGTTTTACCCCGCGGAAAGCCACATCCTGGCAGCCCAGCCGCAGGAAGGCAGCTTTTGCCACACCGAATATGCCGCGCTCTGCCTCGGCGCCCAAAACCGCGACATCGCCATCAAGCTGCTGAGCCATCTCATCCTGCCCCAAACCCAGCAGCATGTGATGTATAAACTCGGCATGATGCCCGTCAACGGTCGCACCGCTGTCACCGGAAATTTTGCGCGCCTGTCCTGGGTCACCTACTGCCTGAATTCCAGGCTGGACCGCAAGGAAGCAGTTTCCCAGCTTGACCTCTGGCTCAGCATTTGGCAGGACCAGATCAAAAGCCTGCCCGGTTTATGAACCTGCCTCAAAGCAATCTCCACGTGGTGCTCTTCGAGCCGGAAATCCCCGCCAACACAGGCAATATCGGCAGACTGTGCGTGGGCACAAACAGCAGCCTCCACATCGTTCTGCCCTGCCGCTTCCTTTTCACGGACAAAGCTCTCAAACGCGCCGGATTGGACTACTGGGGTCACCTCCGCCTGCAAATGCACAAAAGCCTGGATGAAGCCCTGCAACTCTGCCCACCGGATAGATTCTGGCTTTGCAGCACCAAAGGTGAACGCAGCTACCTGGATATCGACTTCCAAGCCGGCGACCATCTGGTTTTCGGACCCGAATCCCGCGGACTCCCGCAATCGCTTTTGGAGAGCCATCCCACCCAGGTCATCACCATTCCCCAAAGCCCGAAGATCCGCTCTCTGAACCTCTCAAACGCTGTCGCCATCGTGCTCTACGAAGCCATCCGGCAGATTGCCTTTGGCCGCCAAAACTGAAAGCCTGCCACCGTCAATTCGACCCAGGGAAAAATCCTGTCCGTGATTCTTAATAGATTGGGGATGCACAGGATGATGAGGATGAAAAAGGGATTTGAAGTTTTAGCGTTTTAGGGTTTTAGGGTTTTAGCGTGGGACGTTTATCTGGGTTTTCATACTAAAGGACTGGGCTGGGAGATGGCCAGTCGGAGCCTCCGGATTCATCCGGTGAAAAGGGATGACGTTTTGTTTCATGTGCCAGATGAATCTGGCACCAACGGCCTGATAAAGCCAGCGCTCCATTCTCGCCACAACTGTCATCCTGGAGCGTCAGCGATAGGATCCAGTCCCTCTTAGTTTAATTGGTTTCAAAGACACGAAAACCTATTACAAACACACCTAAAGCCAGAACCCCCCGTCATTCCGAGCAACGCGAGGAATCCAGTCCCTGGCAATAATGAAGCCCTGCAATCACCTCCCGGCTTTGCTCTTTAGCGGCAACTCCCGTAACCACACCACATGTTAAAACGCTAAAACGTTACAACGCCAAAACCAATGCCGTTTCGTCATCCTGGAGCGTCAGCGATAGGATCCAGTCCCTCTTAGTTTAATTGGTTTTTTAAGACACGTAAACCTGTTACAAACACACCCAAAGCCAGAGCCCACAGTCATTCCGAGCAGCGAGAGGAATCCAATCCTCGGCAATAATGAAGCCCTGCAATCACCTCCCGGCTTGGGCTCTTTAGGGGGTAAGTTCTATTCATTCTCTTGGTTTAAAGGCTAAAGAAACGAGGCTGGCGGATGGTGATGGGTCTTTTTTTGGCGCAGAGGACTGGATCCCTCACGTGCGTTCGGGATGACGGGTCTGTCGGGTTTGCATACTGAAGGACTGGGCTGGGCGGTGGTGGCAGGGGTTTATTTGTGACTAAGGGACTGGATCCTATCGCTTCGCTCCAGGATGACGGGGCTGGCGGGGTTTTCATACTAAAGGGCGGGGCTGGGCGGTGGTGAGATGGTGAGATGGCCAGTCGGAGCACCGGTTTCAACCGGTCGGACCGCCGGATTTATCCGGTGAAAAGGGATGACGTTTTGTTTCATGCGCCAGATGAATCTGGCAGCAACGGCCGGCTAAAAGCCAGCGCTCCATTCTATCCACAACCGTCATTCTGGAGCGAAGCGATAGAATCCAGTCCTTAATTAAAATAGATTAGGGATGCACAGGATGGGAACGATGAAAAGAGATGAGAAGATATGGAGTTAAGAAGTGACAGGGTGGCAATGTGGCTTGGGGGTGTCGGCAGGTTTGGCGTTTCCCCGGGGTCCCGTATAGGGAGAATTGGTGAATTTAGAGAACTCAAAATCTCAAATTCTCCAAATTCACAAATTCACCAGTCTTCACACCCCCTGAATTGGCTCTCCAGTTTTAGTGATTCTCAAAATTCACAAATTCACCAGTCTTCACCCCCCGGAGGGGACAGTGGTTTTTAGGTAGTTCCAACGCTCCAGGACTCTTTATCGCCAGTCAGATGGTTAATTAACACAGATTTGTGTGTCTGACCAAAAGCAGGACCAAAATCTCAAATTCTCCAAATTCACAAATTCACCAGTCTTCACCCCCGGCAGTTATTAAGATAGAGGGAAAAAGCAAAAAACAAGAAAACAAGCTAAGATATAGATATATATAGTATATATATTATTATATAATTCAATATTTTTATATACTATATATATAATATAGGTGGTAGTCAAGGTTCTGGACTCCAGACTCTTAGCCATCATTCCTGTCTCCTTTTGCAAAGCACCCACTTTTCTCATCCGGGGCGGGGGTAAAGGAATTCTGTGAATTTGGAGAATTTGAGATTCTCTTATTCGCTAAACCATTATGCAACATCATCTTATCGCTCATCAAACGTCAGATTTAGGCTAAAATTGCAAAAGAGAATTTGGTGAATTTGGTGAATTTGGTGAATTTGGTGAATTTGTGAATTTGGGGAATCATTAAAACTGGAGAGCCAATTTCCCCGGGTGTGAAGACTGGTGAATTTGTGAATTTGGGGAATCATTAAAAAAGTATCCCCATAGAGAGAGATACAACAACGTGCAGACCTGCGTTTTTTGCCGCATCCTCGCTCAAAACCCAAAGTAAATCTTGACAGCAAATAAAAACATTATTTCGTGATAGTGGTTGTTTGATTTGAACTGGAAAAACAGCTTAAAAACACAAGGACCATGACATGAAAAGATATACTTCCATCTGCCTGACGTTGATCTTGATATTGACGTCATCCATTCCCTTGTTTGCTCAATTTGCCGGTGGATCCGGCACCGCGCGCGACCCCTGGAAGGTGGCAACGGCGGAGCAGCTCAACAATGTGCGCAGTCATCTGAATGCGTCTTTCATCCAAACAGCGGACATAAATCTGGATGCAAAGCCCTGGAATCAGGGGGAAGGATGGAAGCCGATCGGCAGCCACAGATCACGATTTACAGGCAATTACAACGGCGCCGGCTTTGTGATCAAAGGGCTTAAGATCAACCGACCCGACGGCGATGCGCAGGGCTTTTTTGGCTGCCTGGAAGGGAGTGTTCAAAGTCTGGGCCTGAAAAACAGCAATATCCAGGGCGATTCAGGCGTGGGCGGCTTGGGACGGTGCACAAGCGACATGGTGCATCCTTACAGCCACAATACTTATCTGGGCTGGAACCGCGAGATCTGGGCGCCGGATACCGGACACAAGATCAACGGTGAACATCCCTGTTGAATTCAAGCTTAATTGAAAATACAAAGCGAGATTCTTGAAAACCGGTTTTAACACACCAAGCCCGGCCTTGGCCCCAAACCCGGAGCCTACCGTAGCTCACCCCTTAGCCTCCCGCCTTTGATCGGGAGGTTAACGGGAAGGACACAGAAAACTTTCGGCTTGGGCTCAAGGAGGAAAGCTGTCTGTGAAAAAAGCAAAAATTTGAGCCCGCCAGAACATAGCAAAAGGTAAAAAACTTTGGAAAAAGAAAAACCCGGCTGCAGGAGCCGGGCTTTTTTATGTGATTGAGTTTTAGGCTTAGATGACGCCCTGGTCGCACATGGCGTTGGCAACTTTCATGAAGCCTGCCACGTTTGCACCTTTCACGTAGTCCACGTGCCCATCGGGCTGTGTGCCGTGTTCCACGCAGGCGTTATGGATGTTTTTCATGATGGCTTGCAGTTTTTCGTCCACTTCATCGCGTGCCCAGCTGAGGCGCATGGAGTTTTGGGTCATTTCCAAACCGCTGGTGGCAACACCGCCGGCGTTGGCAGCCTTTCCGGGGGCAAAGAGGATTTTGGCATCCTTGAACACTTCGATGGCTTCCGGGGTGCAAGGCATGTTTGCGCCTTCGCAGAGGCAGGTGCAGCCGTTGCTGATGAGGGCTTTGGCATCTTCAACGCCAAGCTCGTTCTGGGTGGCGCAGGGGACTGCGATGTCCACAGGGACTTCCCAAGGACGTTTGCCGGGGAAGAATTTGGCGTTGGGATATTTGTCCACATAGTCGCCAACGCGGTCGTTGTTGGAAGCGCGCAGCTCGACCATGTATTCGATCTTGTCGCCGCTGATGCCGTCTTCGTCAAGGATGTAGCCGTCGGGGCCGGAGATGGTGACGACTTTTCCGCCCAGGTCGTTGATTTTTTGGACGGCGCCCCAGGCAACCTGACCAAATCCGGAAACGGCAACGCGTTTGCCTTCAAAGCTTTGGCCTTTGGTTTTCAGCATTTCGTGGGTGAAATAGATCACGCCGAAACCGGTGGCTTCAGGACGGATGAGGCTTCCGCCCCAGGTGCGGCCTTTGCCGGTGAACACGCCGGTGAATTCATTGACCAGCTTGCGATAGTAGCCATAGAGGTAGCCAACTTCACGGGCGCCAACGCCGATGTCGCCAGCGGGGACGTCGGTATTGGGGCCGATGTGGCGATAAAGCTCTGCCATGAAGGATTGGCAAAAGCGCATGATTTCGCCGTCGGATTTTCCTCTGGCGTCAAAGTCTGCTCCGCCCTTTCCGCCGCCCATGGGCAGGGTGGTGAGGCTGTTTTTGAAGATCTGCTCGAAGCCGAGGAACTTCAGGGTGGAAAGGTTCACGCTGGGATGGAAGCGGATGCCGCCCTTGTAGGGGCCGATGGCGCTGTTATATTGCACGCGGATGCCGCGATTCACCTGCACGTTGCCGTTGTCATCCATCCAGGGGACACGGAAAATGATGGTGCGTTCGGGCTCAACGAGGCGCTCGAGCACGTTTGCTTTCACGAAGCGGGGGTTGCTTTCATAGGCATCCCAAATGGTCTCGACAACTTCTTTCACTGCCTGGTGGAAAAGATCTTCCCCAGGGTTCTTGGCTTTCACCTTGTCCATGAATTCATTAAAGGTCATGGTTTCCTCCATCTGTGTATTTTTTGATTTTAAGTCAGTATTTTGTTGAGCATTAATATGTCAAGTGTTTCAATCCAGCAGTTTTGGCACACCGGGGGCACGCAGCCTGTGAGGAGCTTCAAATCCGCTTCCCACAAGGGGCAGCAGATATTTTTTGAATTCATCCGTCACGCCGTTTCCCTGCTGATTTATAAATTCCGGAGGCATGAGCTTGGTTTTGCGAGCCACGTCCTCCAGCTTTTGCAGACGGTAGTCCACACCGTAGTTTGCAGTGCGCTGGATGGAAACGGAGCCGTCCAGATTGTGCCAAAGGGCAAAGTGGACAGCCCTCTCCCCCGCTTCACGGGCTTCGCGCTGGTCCACGTCCGAAACGCAGCCCAAAAATGAGCGCTGGAGATAGCCGAAGGTGTCGGAACGCACGCGTTTGATCTTCAGCTTTTCCTTCACCAGGTCGCTGAGAAGGTCGCCCAGCATACCGGTTCCGGAAAGCTGAACATTGCCGTGGGCGTCGGTTTCCGTGCTTTTGGTGAGCGTGGTCATCACGGGAGTGCCTGCCTCGTTCACGATGCCTTCGGAAACCGCCACCACGCAGCGTCCATATTGGTCAAAAACGCTTTTTACATCGCCAAGGAACTGCTCCTGCGTGAAGGGACGCTCGGGCAGGTAAACCAGATGGGGACCGTCGTCGGCATACTTTTGTCCCATCACGCTTGCCGCGGTCAAAAAACCGGCGTGACGTCCCATCACCACTCCGATGTAAACACCCGGCAGGGCACGGTTGTCCAAGTTCACTCCCGAAAAAGCTGACGCCACAAACCTTGCCGCAGAGCCGTAGCCGGGGGTGTGGTCGTTCAAAACGAGATCGTTGTCGATGGTTTTGGGAATGTGGACGGCGCGAAAGTCATACCTCGCCAGTTTGGCCTCTTCATTCACAATGCGCACGGTGTCTGCCGAATCGTTTCCACCGATGTAGAAAAAATAGCGCACATCGTGGGCTTTGAGCGCTTTGAAAATCTCTTTGCAATACTTTTCGTCGGGTTTGTCGCGGGTGGAAAGCAACGCCGAGGAAGGGCTTTGCGCCACTTTTTCCAAGTTTTGGACGGTCTCCTGGCTCAGATCCACAAAATCTTCGTTCACAATGCCCTGCACGCCATATTGGGCGCCATAGATCCTGTCCACCTGGGCAAATTTGCGGGCTTCGAGCGCCACGCCCACCAAGGATTGATTGATCACCGCGGTGGGTCCGCCACCCTGGGCAATCACCGCTTTTCCTTGCAATTTCATCGTTTACCTCCACTGCTTTGAATTGTTTTGAGTGTCCCGGAAAGCCGGGGTAAATCCCGCTTAAAACAGAGGGATAATTTGTCCAGCAGAAAATGCTTGCCTGAAAGAGGGGATGAAAAAAGAATGGATTTGGAGAAAAGATGAGCTACATTGTACTTGCCAGAAAATATCGCCCGCAAACCTTTGCGGAAGTGTATGCGCAGGACCACATCACCCAGATCCTGCACAACGCCATCGAAGGAAACCGCATCGCGCATGCCTACCTTTTCACAGGGCCGCGCGGAGTGGGAAAAACCTCGATGGCGAGGATATTTGCCAAAAACCTGAACTGCGTGGAAGGACCCACGGTGACGCCCTGCAACGTGTGTCACAACTGCTTGGAGATCACTGCGGGAACCTCGAACGACGTGATCGAAATCGACGGAGCGTCAAACACCAGCGTGGACGATATCCGCGAATTGCAGCGCGAACTGCTGTATGCGCCAAGCCAATCGCCGTGGAAGATATATATCATCGACGAAGTGCACATGCTGTCCAAAAACGCTTTCAATGCACTTTTGAAAACCCTGGAAGAACCGCCGGAAAACGTGATGTTCATCTTTGCCACCACCGAGCCTTTCAAGGTTCTTCCCACCATCATTTCCAGATGCCAGCGCTATGATTTCAAGCGCATTCCCATCGATGCCATCGTGAAAAGGCTGAAGGAACTGATGAAGGAGGAAAACATCGAGATCGATGCGGAATCTCTGCATCTGATTGCCAGAAAAGCGGATGGCAGCCTGAGAGACGCTCTGTCGCTCACCGATCAGGTGCTTTCATACTGTCAAAACGAAGTGAGCATCGACAAGGTTCGACCCATCTTCGGGCTCATTCCCACGCAGGTTTTTGGAGATATGATGCGTTTGGTGGATGCCGGCGATGCGCATGAGCTTTTGGAAAAACTGCAGAGGATATTTGAGGAAGGGGCTGATCTGCAGGAGTTTATCAACAACCTGATGGAGTTTCTCCGCATTGTGCTGCTGCGCAAAGTGGGCAGTTCGCCCAGCGAGATAACCGCAGACGAATATCCGCTTTACGATGAAATTGCAGCTCTTTTCAGCCGCGAAAATCTGCTTTACATGATGAGCATGCTGATGGATGCCAGAAACGAAATCAAAAGCAGCGGAAACCCATATCTGATCTTTGAACTGGTGATGCTGAAGATGTGTCGGTTGGATGAAATGGAGGATGTGGCAAACCTGCTTCAACAGCTTGATGCGCAGGATTTTACGCCGATACAGGCGGCAAGGCCTGCAGCGGTGAGCTCTCCCAAACCCACCCCGCATCCGGCACCTGAAAGGGCTTCAAGCCCCAAAGCCCAGGCTGCCCCACAGCCTTCGCCGCGCCTGGTGGAATTCAATCTGGAAAACCTGGAAAACAGCTGGGAACGCCTGAATGCCCGGGTCAAACGCGAAAGCACCTCGGCGGCGATCGCATTGGGTCACACCAAGGCAGAGGTCAAAAACGGCAATCTGCTGCTGCTCAAAATCAAGGGAGGCACATATCACAACAGCCTTTTGGGCTTCAAGGATCAATTTGAAAAGATCCTTGCCGAGCTTTTCCAACCCGCGCCCAGGCTCAGCATGGAACTGGTGGAAAGCGAGGCTCCGAAACAGGTTGAGATCAAGCGCCACACCCTGGAAGACCTGAAGGAAATGGACGAAAACCTCGCCCACTTCATCACAGCCACAAAATCCAAACTGCTGCCCTGAATCTTTAGCCAAAAGAAATGGCGCCAAGACGATGTGCTCTATAAAAAAGGGCAATCCGGCCTGGCGCCAAAGCCAAAAAAATGGCTTACATTTCGACGAGTTGGGCTTTCACATACTCCACTGCATTCAGTTTTTTGACGATGGAGTTCAGGCGTCTTTTGTCTCCTTCCACTTCCAAAAGGATGAGGCCGTCGTTTGCACAGAGTTCTTTGGAGACTTCGTGCAGGCCCAGGCGCACTTTGATGTTGCAGCCATATTCAGTGAGAATGCTCTGCACTGTTGCCGCGTCGCTGATGCGGCTGTCGATCTTGATCATGATCACTTTGTAGGTCATTTTTACCTCCCGGAGCCATTTGAATAGGAATGCATTATCTGTCCACACTTTTTTTTGTCAAAGCTTGTGGGAGGAAAATTGTGTTGACATGACGGGCGGAATGGCTAAGTTGTCTGACAAAATCAAACAGGAGTAAAGATGATGAAATATATTGGTAGCGTTTTGGCGATGATCGGCGCGGGGATTGTTTTGATTGTGGCGGTGGCGTCATTGTTCTCCCCCACATTTAAAGATGTTTGGAGATATGAATTTTCCTCCGGGGGAGAGTTTATGATTGTGGCAGCGGTGCTTGCCATTATGATCGCGGTTTTGGGCTATGTGTCGTTTTCCACAAAGCCGAAATTGTTGGGCGCCGTGATCATTGCCGCATCATTCGCGGGAATTATCTTCGGCAGCACGCTCACCGATATTGCCATGTTTTTCAGTACTTTGGGCGGTTTTGCGCTCTACTCGGTTCGGGAAGAGCAGCCCAAGAACGATAAAGAATCCAAAGAAAAAAATCCGGGGGAAAAAGAACCCGGGAAAAAAGAGCCAGAAAAGCCTGAACAGGCGTGAGCCAGCCGGCTTTTTTATTGCTTGCGCTGCTGCCTGGCCCAGCCGTCTTTGAGGGTGACAATCCGGTTGAAAACCGGTTTTTCGGGGCTGTGATCCAAATCCGCACAGAAATAGCCCTGGCGCAAAAACTGGAAGCGTTCCCCTTTTTCGGCTGAGGCAAGCGAGGGCTCGATCTTGCAGTGGGTCAGCACTTTCAGGGATTCCGGATTCATATAGTCTTCCGGAGCCTTGCCTTCCTCCATTTCGCTCATGTCTGCCAGGGTGAAAAGCTGTTCGTAAAGCCGGACTTCGGCATCCGCGGCGTGGGCTGCACTCACCCAGTGGATGGTGCCTTTAACCCTGCGTTTATCAGGGGTTGAGCCGCCCCGGGACTGGGGATCGTGAGTGCAGATGATCTCGGTGATCTTGCCCTGGGCGTCCTTGATCACTTCCTTGCAAGTCACATAGTAAGCGTGTTTCAGCCGCACTTCCGCACCGGGAGAAAGGCGGAACCAGCCTTTTGGGGGCTCCTCGGCAAAATCTTCCCTTTCAATGTAGAGCTGTTTTCCAAACGGGATCATGCGCGTTCCGGCGTCGGGATCTTCAGGATTGTTGATGGCTTCAAACTCTTCAAAGCTGTTTTCAGGATAGTTTTCGATGGTGAGCAAAATGGGGTCAAGCACCGCCATCACACGCTTTGCGTTTTGGTTCAGATCTTCGCGAACGCAAAACTGCAAAAGCTCAAAATCCACCAGTGAACTGGCTTTTGCCACTCCGATGCGGTCGGCAAAATCACGAATGGCGGCGGGCGGAAAGCCTCTGCGCCTCATTCCGGCGATGGTGGGCATGCGGGGGTCGTCCCAACCCTGAACCACATTGTTTTTCACCAGGTCCAGCAGCATCCTTTTGCTCATCACGGTGTGGCTGAGGTTCAGCCGGGCAAATTCGATCTGTTGGGGATATGATGGAACCGGCAGGTTGTGCAAACACCATTCATAGAGCGGCCTGTGGTCCTCAAATTCCAGCGTGCAAAGGGAATGGGTGATACATTCGATGGCGTCGGAAAGGCTGTGGGTGTAGTCATACATGGGGTAGATGACCCATTTTTCGCCGGTGCGATGGTGTTCAGCCTTCTTGATGCGATAGATCACGGGATCGCGCATATTCAGATTCGGCGAAGCCATGTCGATCTTGGCACGCAGGGATTTTTCCCCTTCCTCAAATTCGCCGGCTCGCATCCTGCGGAAAAGATCGAGATTTTCTTCGATGCTGCGTTCGCGCCAGGGGCTGTTTTTTCCGGGAACGGTGAGGGTGCCACGGTATTCCCGGATCTCTTCCTGACAAAGGTCGCAGACGAACGCCAAGCCTTTTTGGATCAGCATTTCCGCAAATTCATAGAGCTGTTCAAAATAGTCTGAGGCATAAAAAAGGTTGTCACCCCAATCAAAACCGAGCCAGCGCACGTCTTCCATGATGGACTGTACATATTCGAGGTCTTCCTTGATGGGGTTCGTGTCGTCGAAACGCAGGTGGCAAACGCCGCCGTAGTCCCTCGCCAGCCCAAAATTCAGGCAGATCGACTTGGCATGACCGATGTGCAGGTAGCCGTTTGGCTCCGGCGGGAAGCGGGTCACAATCTTCTTATGCTTTCCGCTCTCCAGATCGCGGTCGATGATAGTGCGGATAAAATTCGATACCACAGGTTTTTCGCTGTTTTCCATTCTTTCACCTAATATTCTTTGCTTTGTGCCAGATTTTTCGATGCGCCGCCTCAGTCAAGGTTTTACTGTTTTATCCAGCCTTGTGCTTTGGCAGGGGTGAAATGTTGAGCTTTGGAGCAAATGGCGATCATAATCTGGAAAACCAGCATGCTGCCTACCTTCAGAACTCTACACAAGATTTTCGGTCAACCTGGTTCAGGACGGGTCAAGCTTGGCTGAAAGCCTTAATCAAGTGATCATCAAGCCTTAATCAAGCGTTAATTATTAAGACTTGATTAAGGCTTGATTAAGAAGTGACCGACGCCTTGAAACAAGATGGAAAAGCGAGTGGATGCGAAATATGTCATTGCGCATGATACCTTGTGAAAACAGCAAAAAATACTGTGTAAGTGAGTTCAACCGTAATCATTGCATCCTCAGAATGATGATTGCAGAACGTTCTCGGAAAATATTCCTTGTCAAAAACCCTTGCCGTGCGTTTATGTGTATTTTCAGGCGTTTATCGCTTTGATGAGAGCCAAGATGAAAAAAATCATGCTGATCAGTGACCTCTACCCCAGCAGGCAAAACAGCCTGACGGGCATCTTTGTGTTCAATCAGGTGCAGGAATTGGCAAAACACTACGAAGTAAAAGTGTTGGCTTATGCGATCGGGTCTCACTATAAAAAGGAAGCTTATACTCAGGATGGAGTGGAAGTCTGCCACATCACCTATCCCGCGCTCAAAAATCCTTTTCTCTCGGCTTTTTTAACTTTTCCGCCCTTTGTGTTGCCGGCTGCGAAACAAGCTTTTGCGCGCTGGAAACCGGATCTGATCCAAGTTCATGATTTCCGGCACGTTCCGGAGCTTTTCTGGCTGAAAACCTGGCTGGATCGGGTCCGCATTCCCAAATACCTCATTTTGCACAATATCCGCACCCATCCCCAACGTCTGCAAGGGAACCGGCTTAAAGCTTTTTATCGTAGCACCTTACGTAAGGCACTTTCAGGCTGGGATCATGTTTTCACCGTGAACGGCAGATTGCAAAAATGGCTGTATCCCTTTCTGCCAAAGGATAAAACCAGCGTTTTGGGGAATGCCATCGGGCCCACGCCTCCCTGCGATGACAGCGAACTTGAACACATCACAAAGCAATTGGAGACAGAGAGTTACAAGATCATCTCCGTAGGAAATCTGACCCCGGAAAAAGGGTTTCGTCATTTGATTGATGCCGTGGCAAAACTCGAGGCTGAAGGTCATAAAATCCAGCTTTTCATCTTTGGAAATGGGGATGAAAAACGCGATTTGGAAGCTAGGATCAAGAGGCTTGGATTGGAAAAGAGCATCACACTGGCTGGCGGCTTGGAAAATAGGCTGCTGCGCAATCTGTACCGATATTTCGATCTCTTTGTGCTGCCCAGCTACAGTGAGACTTTCGGCATTGTGTATCTGGAGGCAATGTATGCCGGAATCCCCGTCGTGGGTAGTGTTGGGCAGGGAATTCACGGTCTTTTTGAGGAAGGAACCGAGGCTCTTTTTGCCCAGCCGCAGAACCTTGACGATTTAACGGAAAAAATTCGCATCATCTTGCAGGACAAAGAGTTGGCGGAACGTATTTCAAGCAATGCCCGTCAAAAAGTGACACAGGAATTCATGCTGCCTGAACTGATTTCCAGATTGAGGAAAATGTATGAGCAACAATAAGTTGCTGATGATTATAAATGAGTTTCCGCCCACCGGACTCAGTGGAGTACAGAGAGCCCTGAAGTTCATGAAATATGCCTGTCGTGAGGGCTGGGAAGTGCATGCAGTGGTGCCCCAAAAGCCCGTGCGCAAGGAAACCGACCACACTTTGCTGCAGGACGTTCCCGCCGAGGCCATCATTCACAGGGTTGGCGGCTTGGGCATCCGCTCCCGCAACGTGAGCCGCATCACCAGCACCCGCTTTGAAGATACCATGCCCAAAAATCCCTTTGCAAGGGCGTTTTGGAGCGTGGCAAAACTGCTGAATGACATGATCTGGCCCATCGACAAACAAATCGGCTGGACTCCTTTTGCAGCGTTGAAAGCGGCTCAAATCATCAGACGTCACAAAATCCGCAATCTCTATATCACGGCTTATCCGTTTTCTTCGTTTGTGGCAGGCCTTTGGCTGAAAAAACGCTTTGGAGACAAAATCTTTTGGGTGGCGGACTACCGTGATGCCTGGCAGTTTGGACCCTTGATCGGACAGAAAGTGCATGGCTTCAGGTTCAAATCTATCCAAAAAAAGGACGAGACATTTCTGCGTAAATGCGATCGCGTCGTTTTTGTAACCGATTCCATACGAGATAGTTATGTGAAGAAATATGGATGGCTGGCTGAAAAAGCGGAAGTGCTCACAAACGGTTTTGACGATGATGATTTCCAGGGGCTGCAGCCAAAACATTTTCCTGAGCCAACGCTTGTTTACATGGGCAGAATGGATCGCAACTATGGCGACCCCTTGCAGCTTTTGGATGCTCTGTCTGCCTGCAAAATTCCCGGTTTTCGTTTTGTCCATCTGGGCAGCATCGCAGCTCACATTTTGGCTCGCATCGAAGAGGGTAACTATCCATTTTACACATATTTGGGCTACCTGCCCCATAAAGCCGCACTGGAGCATATTTTGGGGGCAGGTGCGAATATGATCATGGTGGACGACAGCCCGGAGTCGGAAATGGCTTTAACTGGGAAAATCTTTGAACTCCTGCGCGCTGGAAGGCCGATTTTGTCGGTGGGGCCAAAACGTTCTGCCATGAAAGATCTTTTGCTGGAAACCGGGGCGGGAATTCATGTTTGGGCAAAGGACGCCAAAGCCATTGCCGAAGCCTTGGAACAGCTTCTGAATGACTCTGAACGGTTTTCTGTCGCTCCGGATGCAATTCAAGGATTCAACCGCAGAAGCTTAACCCGCAGGCTGCTTGATCTTTACCGGCAAAAGTGACCGGTTTTTACTGCAAACACCCTTCCAAGATCGGTTTCAAAGAATCATAAACTGTTTGTGGGCTTAACCCCACCAGGCACTCCAAGTTGCATTCGCGCGTTTTGTGCCTTACGCAGGGAGCGCAATCCATTGGCAGGCGAACCACCCGGCTTTTTGGAGAAAAGGGTGCGGTTTGCCTTTCGTCGCCGGGACCGAAAATGGTGAGCGAAGGAATCTGGAAGCAGGAAGCAATGTGCCCCAAACCGGAATCTGTGTTCACAAAAGCCTGACAGCGGGAAATGAATGCCGCCACATTTCCCAGCGAGGTGCGCTCCAAGACCTGAACCCCCTCAATTTTGGAAAGATAGCGCCCTTCCTCCTCTTCGTCGGGTCCGGCAATAACCACGAAATTCAGGTCAAAATCCTGCTTGATGAACTCGATCAGAGTGGCGAAGTATGTTACAGGCCAGCGACGGAAGCGGTTGCGTGCCATGCTGCCGGGATGAATCGCCAGGATGGGCTTCTTTCCAAGTGCCTGGGCTTCAATGTAGTTGTCAGCCCATTCGCGGTTTGCTTCAGACAGCGAAAAATGGGTCGCCAAGTTCAGCTCTCCCCTCTTTTGCAGAGCTGCTTCCCAGTCCGGCAGATCGACTGCGGCTCTCAGAAGTTCATAGTTTGCATGCACTCTGCATTTTTTGAGGTCGTGCTGGATATAATCTGTTAACCCCGGATATTTCAGTTTGTTGTATTCGCCTATCTTATGTTTTGCCTTAATAAACTGCATGAAAAGCCATGATTTCCAAGCTGTCACCCCAGTCGTAAAGAAGACCGCATGGAATCCTTGCCGACGCAGTTTCCTGATGCTGGCAAGCAGTTCCAGCGGTTTCCAGCCGCCATACAAAATCTCATCCACATAATCGGCGTTTTTTACTGGAAGCGCCGCTGCATGAGGAAAAACAAGCAGAGTGATTTTCAGCTCGGGGTGCAGTTTCCTGGCAGCCCGCAATGCAGGTGTGAGCAGGATCATATCGCCGATGCCCCAGGTGTGAACGATCAGAATGCTTTTGTGGAGGTTATCTGCCTTAGTCATTTCACTTATCACCTTTTTGATCTGGCTGCAACCAATTCAAGGGCGGAAAGATAGAGTTCACGCCAATCCTCGCGCTTGGGGATAAGGTGTGGCAAAAGCTTTCCTGAGCTCACTTTTTGTTCATACGCCACAATGATGACAAACCACAACAGGTAGGCAACCGAAGTGGCAAACGCTGCTCCATTGACGCCCCAAAGCGGGATCAGCATATAGTTCAAGCCGATATTGAGCAGCAATGCCAGGCCTGCAATAACTATGGTGGCCACGGGGAAACCCTTGCTGTTCAGATAGTTGTTGAAAAGTGAGCCAAAACTGAGCCCAAAACTGGCAGGTATCAGCCACAAATAAACAGCGTAGGAGGGCACAAAATCTATGCCAAAGAAGATGCCCAAAACGCTTTTGCCCAGCAGAATGAATGCCAGGTTCCCCACCACAAGAAACAGAAAGAAAACCATCAGCATCTTTTTCATCAGCAGCCATTTTTCGGTTTCTTCGGCAGTGTCGGACAACTTTGCCAAAAGCAGGCTGCCAACCAGATTTGACGCGATCTGAAGCATGTCCACCACATGTGCTGCAATTGAATATATTCCCACCTGTTCGTAATCCAAAAGGCGTTTCACAATCACGATGTCTGCCCTCAACAAAAGTGAGATCAAAAACATGGAAATGAAAGCCCTGAAGCCAAAACCATATGAATATTTGATGAATGAATAGTCTATTTTTGAAACACTTATGTGCTCTTTATGTCCAAAGCTTAAATAAGCCAAACCCACAGCCAAACCGATGACAGTGAATCCAAGATAATATCCCAAACGGTCACCGCTTGGGAGCAGGAAAAAACCCGCAGAAAGCAATAACAGACAGGATGCTGTGTTGATCAGTTGCGATATGGAACCCTCGAGGATTTTATCCACCCCGATGTAGAAGGCCTGCATTTGCATAAAGGCTTTTGTGAAAGTGAGATAGCCCACAAACAATGCCATGTATAAAGGACTGAAATCGAAACTCAGAGCCTTGCTCCAAAACTCGATGAAAACCAAACCTGCTACCAGAAAAACCAAGGTCTCCACAAAAAACTGCAGCAAAGTCCAGGCAAAGAGGTCCCCACGCTTCTCAGGGTTTTTCCTGATCAGATATGGATAACTGTGGTTCAAACCCATTCCCAAAACTGTCCAAATGAACCCGCCAACGGTCATCAAATAGCTGAGACGCCCCTTTCCCTCCACACCCAAATAGCGGGCGGAAAGCCAACTGATGCAAAAAGATAGCACCAATATGATAATGCGAAAAGCGCCTGTGACAGCGATATTCTTTTTCAGGTCGATCCGGGACATCCAACATCCATAACTTTATATTATTCCATCGTTTGGCATTTGTCTGCATGAGACAGCCGTCTGAACTCCAAATGGAAAAATCAAAATTTCAAAAAGCAGAGCCTTGTCAAGCCAAACTTTCCTTGCTAACCCGAATAAACTCTGGTTTTCAATGAAAGACCGTATCCACGTGAATTTTCTTGACAGATTCAAGCTGTTAAAAGTCAGGCTAGGCATCATCATACTAAAACATTGAAGGAAAAAGGATTTTTATGCAAGGCAGAAGCCGCAAAGTTGATAGCATCGAACTTGCTTCATTTAATCAAGGAAATGCTGTTTTTTCGTGTATTACAGCGCAGATTAAAGAATCGGGAGTCATAACATGAATCTCGTCATTATCTTTTTCTGGCTGTCCTTTGGTCTGCTTGCCTACCATCTGCTTGGCTATCCTCTTATCCTATTCTTAGCCAATCTACTCAAACCCAGGAAAAAGCAGCGAACCAACGAACCGCAACAGCATTTTCCCTCTGTGACAGTACTCTGCCCGGCATACAATGAAGAAGAAGCCATCGGTGCCAAGATAGAATCCTTTTTGAAGCTGGATTATCCAAAAGACAAAGTGAAAATGATTGTGATCTCAGACGATTCCAGCGATCGGACCAATGAAATTGTGCAGTCGTTCTCTGGTCAAAATGTAGAACTTTTGATCCAAAAACCCCGTCGCGGCAAACCGAGCGCTTTGAACCTGGCAAGGTCTGAACTGGACTCGGATTTTGTGCTCTCCACAGACGCAAACTCGATATTTGCCCCCGACGCCTTGAAACTTCTCATGGAAAAAATGCTGTCCAATCCACGTTTGGGCTTGGTTTCAGGAGAGTTGCACTTCATGGCTGGTGAAGGTCAAAAATCCGGGGAGGGCTTATATTGGCGCTATGAATCAAAAATAAAACACTGGGAAAGTGACCTGGGTGGCATCATCGGCGCCAATGGGAGTATTTTTCTGATTCGAAAAGACCTTTTTGAAAAGGTTGACCCTCAATCCGTGGATGATTTTGAACGTGTGCTCACCGTTTTGAAAAATGGCTGGAAAACCGCCTATGAGCCCCGTGCAAACGTGTTTGAAGAAGAAACAGAGCATGCAGGACAGGAAATGTCGCGCAAGATCCGCATCGTCACGCGGGAATGGTATGTTTTGGAACGCAACCCCGTGTTGCTCAATCCCTTTCGGCATCCGTTTGTCTGCATTCAACTCATTTCCCACAAACTGCTGCGCTGGCTTTTCTTCGTTTTTGTGTTGACAGGATTTGTTGCCTCCCTATTTTTGATGAATAACATGTTTTATAAGATCATATTTTTCCTTCAGGTCGCAATTTACGGCTACGGTATCTTGGGCCTGCTTTTGCAGATAAAAGAACGGCGTTTGCCACTTTCAACCGTTCCAGCCTATCTTGTGGCGATGATCTGGTCTTCGATGGCGGCTTTTTTCCGTTATCTGGCACGAACCAGGATAAACACTTGGCAACCGGTGCGTTAGGAGTCACCTAAAACCATGAATATTTTTATAACAGGCAGCAATGGATTTGTTGGCAGCAGAATGATGTGGAATCTCGACCAAGCCGGTCATAACGTTGTGGGAATCGACATCAGCCCGGATTGCAACACGCAAGCCCACCCCAAAACCCTGATTGGCGATATCCGCAAGATCAGAGACCTCGAAAGCGTGCGCGGTTCATTTGAACTGGAAAACAATGCAGAGCTTGGCCTTATCCTCCACTCTGCCGCGGCAAAGCACGATTTCGGCATCAAACGCGGTGAATATTTTGATCACAATAAATATGGAACCCGCACCCTGCTGGAATTCGCAGAAAAAAATAAGATTAAAAAGATCATCTATCTGAGTACCGTCTCAGTTTTTGGTCATCCCAAAGGACCTGCGGATGAAACTGCACCCTACGCACCAGACAACCCCTATGGTGAATCAAAATTGGCTGGAGAAGAGCTCTGCATCCGCTGGCAGGAAAAAGACCCGGAGCGGGAACTTGTCGTCCTGCGCCCCACCGTCATCTACGGACCTCACAACTTTGCCAATATGTATAAATTGATGGATACCATGCACCGCCGGCCCATCGCCATGGTTGGAAAAGGAGATCACGTGAAAAGTGTGGTTTCCCTGGATACGATAGCCGATATGATCACGTTTTCACTCGACCTGTTGAAACCCGGTTTTCAGCATTTCAACTGTGTGGACGAGCCCTATCTCAGCCTGCGTGAGCTGATGGAACTGATCGCTTCCCAGCCCGGATTCAAGATGCCGCGCTTGAAAATCCCCCAGCCGGTGGCGGTTGGAATTGGTCGGATTTTCGACATTCCCGGAGCTTTGCTGGGTTTGGACCTTCCCGTGAATAGCGATAGAATGCGCAAACTCTCCACTGCCACGGATTTTCGCGCCTCAAAAATCCGAGAAGCCGGCTTCGTGCAAAAGAAAAGCATCGCAGAAAGCATTGCAGAAATGTGCACCTGGTATCTGGAGCACCACAAAATTGAAAAAGGAGCCTCTAAATGAGCAAAAAGATAAAATTTGGATTGATCGGATGCGGGCGTATTTCCAAAAACCATTTTGAAGCGGTTTCGCAAATTCCCGAAGCGGAATTCGTTGCCTGTGCGGACATTTTGGAAGACAAAGCCCGCTTGGCGGCTGAGACTTATGGCATCAAAAACTGGTACACAGACCACCTTGAAATGCTGAAACAGGAAAAGCTGGATGCAGTGACCATCTGCACTCCCAGCGGATTGCACCCTGCCTTGGGCATCGACGTGGCAAATCACAAAATGAATGTGATCACGGAAAAGCCTATGGGCATCAGCATCGAAAGTGCAGACGAACTGATCAAAGCCTGCGATGCCAACAAGGTCAAGCTCTTTGTGGTAAAACAGAACCGGCTCAACAGCACCATGCAACTGCTGAAAAACGCCATGGACAAAAACCGTTTTGGTCGCATCTTTCTGGCGCAATCAAACGTTTTCTGGCAGCGTCCGCAAAACTACTACGATGCAGAAAAATGGCGCGGAACCTGGGAATTTGATGGCGGCGCCTTCATGAACCAGGCCAGCCACTATGTTGACGCGCTCTATTGGCTGCTGGGAAACGTGGAAAGTGTGATGGCATATACCTCCACCATGGCGCGCAAGATTGAAGCCGAAGATTCCGGCTGCGCCATCCTTCATTTCCGCAGCGGAGCCATCTGCACCCTGAACGTGACCATGCTCACGTATCCCAAAAACTTTGAAGGCTCCATCACCATCATCGGTGAAAAAGGCACCGTGAAAGTGGGCGGGGTAGCCGTGAACAAGATTGAAAAGTGGGAATTTGAAGACTACGATGATGACGACCGCATTGCCCAGGAGGCAAACTACCAGCCTCCAAATGTTTATGGGTTTGGACACAACCCCTACTATCGCAATGTGGTGGATGTTTTACTGAATAATGGCCGCATTTTCACCGACGGACGCGATGGCCGTAAATCCGTGGAAATCATCCAAGCCATCTACCGGTCTGCCAAAACCGGCAAGAGAGTCTCCCTACCCCTGTAATTTCTTTTAGATCCTGATACTTTTGATCGTGCCCTGATTCAGCTTCAGCGCGGGCTGGCCATGGATCATCATGATGATTCCCAGCTCGCGCCCACAGCCGGGGCAAAGCGGCCTTGAAAAAGTTGCCGCTCCTTTCAAGCCTACAAAATCCTCAGTCAATCTGTTGATCATACACTTTATCAGCCTGCCTTTGCCCGCCTTGAAATAGCGGAACAGCATTGTGCCACAGCGGCATTCGATGTCGATGATCTTTCCCGTTTTCATTGCTTTCATCCTTATCAGGTCATTTTATGATCCCATGTTTTGGGGTCAAGGCAAAATGACAGGGGCTATCCCTTCCTGCAGATCAATCACTTTATTTTACACAGGCTTATCAGCCAGTCCAGCGCGCAGAATGAACCAAATACAGAGATGAAAAAGTGCACGAAAGCCGCTATAAAGTGTCACCCAAACCTTCAAGCAAGTATCACTTGGACAAACTGGGCTAAATGTTTATGTGGTGGGGAGATATATAGGACTGCCTTTAGACTTGTCCAAGTGGTTTTTTGGACGTTTTTGGACGTCTTTGTATCACTGAAAACTTCAAATCGAGCCGATTTTGGACTGGTTTTGGAAATTGCGGTTTCAGCTCGTCAATGTCGAAGTTCAAAAAGCCGCAACTGAAGTGACAAAACACCAATCAGAAATGCATCGTCACCCTGATCAGCGTCTAATATCTGGACCTCATAGTCCAAGTTAAATGGTTGCAAAATAACGCGGCTATTCTTTGGATCGAGGATGATTCTCTTAAGTGTGACCCCGTCGCCGGATCGTACCGCAGCCACTTTTCCATTGGCAAATTCCCAGTCATAGGTTTGCATGAGCAGCACGATGTCCTCATGCATGATATTGGGTTCCATACTGCGGCCGTTCACCCTGAAAGCCATGTATTTATCTATGTTTCCAGGCACGAGAGTCCTCGGAATTTCTATGCTCTCGCCTAAACGCCGGAAGTCTGCGATATGTTCTCTGGGGCCGGCGGCAATTTCGCCAAGAATTGTGTAGTTTACGGTGCGAGTATAATCTATTGTGGGAGCTTCAATTAACCCAGTGCGGCTGTCTACGACCTTGAGTTTTTGCTCCAGCCTCTCCTTCATCCAGCCGTCGAAATCCTTCACGATCTGCATGGCACCTTCCCCGGTAAGCAGCCAATTCACGTTGACCTGAGCTTCTGTCAAAGATATCAAAAAATTGGGTTCCGGCAGTCTCTGTCCGGATTTGTAACGGGATAAAGTAACAGGCGAAACATTAAATTTTTCGGCGAACTCATAGTTTTTTAACTTCATCATTTTAATGACTTTTACCAGTCGATCTCCGATTCCTTCGCGGCCCATGATCACTCCTTATGTATTATAATATTATTGACAATTTCCAGACGGTTATCAGTATAGCTACAGAACAAGCTAAATGTTCCCCATAGATGTGTCAATGTTTATTTTTCGGCAAGGTGATTTTGGCTGGCATTCGTGCCGTCAAGTCGGGAAGCCTGAAAATACTTGGCGGATTCTTCCGCCAACTCGCAGAAAGGACTTCCCAAGAACTTGCCGGTCAGGAAGTTAGCACCCATAACACTATGCTCATGGAGGTTAGAATGAGTGCAAAAAAGCGGATTAAAAGCAGTTGTTCCGACTGCCCCGCCAAGAATGTCCAAGTGGTTTTATTTGAGGAACCACTTGGACAAAAAAGCCCGCACCTCTCTCTGCGTATAGCTTCCGACCACAATGCCACTGCACTTTGCGAATTTTTGTCCAAGTGCTCCGAAAAATGTCCAAGTGGTGCCCGATTTTGTCCAAGTGGTTCCACTTTTTGTCCAAGTGGTTTTAGGACAGAAGCTGGAATTTGTCCAAGTGGTTTTCTGAATTTGGAAGGTTACGCAATGGAGAAGGAAGTTCAAATCTTATGGCTGCCCCTCGCTCGGGTGGCCGCCCTGTACGACAAGTCGATTAAGACTGTCAGGCGCATGGTCGCTGACGGAACCTTTATCGCAGTTAAACGAGTGGTGGAGAGCGGCGGTTATCGCATCGCCAAGCTCTTTATCGCCTCAGGTCAAGAACTGGCAGACCTGGATAAGGCCTACTGCCGCAGACGCAAAGAGCGTCCCGTCTGTTTAAAGCAGGAGCGCATCATCCTGGACGGTTGTCAGCCCGGCTGCCTGTTCGTCATCTCATACAGCAAAGACAAGAAGGTGGAGCATGGAAAAGAGTGACGACCTCTACCCCATGATCGACTGGGAAGGTTACGCCGAAAACTATGCGGAATTGTTCGCGGCAGTCAAAGCCGGCAGCCGGATCATGATCATCCCGCACAATTCTCAAACGGGTGAGCCGGTGCCGCTGGAGCTGGTGACCAGATTCCCCCTCGAGAAAGAACCCCCATCCCTATATAAGGAAGAGGAGGCGAAAATGGACGAACCTGTCATGACGCCTCCTCAGATGGAAACAGCGCTTGCCGAACCGTCTTTAGACGATCAGCCTGAAGAGCTTGATCTTGTCCCGCAGGATAAGGAACTGCTCAGCTGCATGAACGAGGCGCAGCTGCTCTCCCAATTCTGCGAGACCGCTATCGAACTCGTCAACGAATCAGAAGCCAAGTTAGAGGCTTGGCGGCAGATTAACCAGGAATACAACGCTGGCAGACTCCTGCCCGAACTCTACTTGATACGGGGCAAGCGCAGCGAACGCTCCCTGCGTAAGTGGGTGGATGCCTACTTAGAAAACAACCGGGATATGTTCGCCTTGATCCACAAGAGCAAGAACCGGACGAGGGGGCGCAAGGTCACCTTTATGGAACAGCAGTTTCTCTTAAAACTGCTGCTCTCCCCGCAGAAGATCAAGATCGGCTCGGCGGTAGCTACTGTAAAAGCCTTCGCCAGACTGGGCAGCCTGGATTCGCCAAGCTCGATCCCGACCCTAAGACGCTGGTGCCAAGACTACAGAAAGAACAACCTCGCCATCTGGACCCAAGCCCGGCACGGGAGCAAGGCGGTAGCTGAGGAGATCGTGAAAACGATTATACGGGACAACGATCTGCTTGAGGTCGGTCAGGTCTGGGTGGCGGATGGACATACGCTGGCTTTCGACATCATCAGCCCCAAGACGGGCAAGCCGGTGAGAATGACCATGATCATGGTCTTCGACTGGGCTTCCCGATATCCGGTGGGCGCATCGCTGGCCTATACCGAAGACAGCCAGCATATCCAGCTTGCCTTCCGTAATGCCTTCCTCAACTATCAGGGAGTGCCCAAGGCGGTCTACCTTGATAACGGCAAAGCCTTCAGGTCCAAGCTGTTCAATGAGAAATGGGAGGGTCATGATCTCAGCAGCGAACTAGCGGGTATCTTCCCCCGCCTGGGGATCAACGTGGTCTTCGCCGAAAGCTACAATGCCAAAGCCAAGATCATCGAACGCTTCTTCAAGACCTTCCAGGAACGCTTTGAACGCTTCGTCAGCAGCTTCCGGGGAGCATCAGTTGCAGATAAGCCCGCCACTTTGATGCGTAATGAGAAGTGGGCACGCAAGATGTACGAGGCCCAGCCGCCCACCTTGGAGGAGGCGATGCGGATGATCGGCTTCTATGTCCGTTATATGTATGGAGAAGAGCCTCACAGCGGACTGGGAGGCAAGACACCCTGGCAGGTGTTCAGTTCACATCCGGTCCCAGATGAACGCAGAATCGAAGCTGGCAGGCTCAACTTCCTGATGCTGACCACACTGCGCAAGACACTGCGCAACAACGGAATCGTGATCAATAAGATGCAGTACTGGAATCTGGAACTGATCGAACACATGGGCAAAGAAGTCCTGATCCGCTACGATCCTTCCGACGCACGCTGGATACTGGTCTATGACCTGCTGGACAACTTTATCTGCCAAGCCGAACTGCGTAAGGCAGTTGACCCGTTTATCCATCTCGATCTGGAGAATCCAGTTTCGGTGGCGGAGGTCAAGAAAGAATACAAAGCCATCAAACGGCACCAGAAGCAGATTGCCGATCGCACCCGGCTGACTCTGAAGCAGACTCAGGAAGTGGTCGATGCCTATATCAAACCGCTGATCCTGGCTCCCGACGAAGCCAACCCGACTTTCATCCAGCCGCCTGCGATCAAAGCTCCCGAACCGGGACCCGAGCAGGTGATGGAAGTACTTGAAAAACAAGCGATGCAAAAACTTCCCAACCGTCTTGAGCAGAATAAGCCCAAGCAGATAGACGATGATGGGGAAATCAAACCCAAAGAAAAGACCTTTGAAGAGATGCTTCGATTCATTGGCATTAAATAATGGAGGATATCAATGAAACAGAACCAACTGATCCGAATCGGCAACGTAGTTGAAGCCGATCAATGCATCAACTACCTCATCAACCGCCCGCAGGCGGAAATGGTGGGACTGGGTCTGCTCTACGGCCGTCCCGGCTTGGGCAAGACCACTTATGCGCAACGTACCGCCTTTCAGCGGGGCTACATCTACCTCAGGCTGGAGGCTTTCACCACTGCTAAAACCTTCTCGGTTAAGCTGCTGAGTACCCTGTACGAATACTTTGACATCAACGACGTAATCCCCTCCGGAACAACTGAAAACGTCTTCAAACTCTGCATGGAAATCTTGGAGGATCATCCGCAGACGGTGATCATCATCGACGAGATCGACTACGCCTTCAACCAGCCTAAGCTCTTAGGCGCAATCAGAGACATCGTGGATGAGACGCTGGTGATCGTGATCCTGGTGGGCATGCAGACTGCCCGAGACCGTCTCGCCAGGCTCAACGAACACTACTTTGACCGCTGCAACGCCTTCGTGGAATTCAAGCCTGCCACGAAAAAGGACGTCAGGCTGATCGTGGAAGAGATCATGGACATCCCGGTCACCGAACTGATGGTCACTCAGATCTACCAGAACTGCCGAGGCAACCTCCGCAAGGCCATCAAGATGATGTATTCAATGGAAAGCAACCAGAAGGCCGCGACACAAACAGCTAACGTGATCGACCTTGAGGAAGCACGATGACCTTGAGTGAACTCGTCTCCAACTTCATCAGAAGCTACCGCAAGCCCTTCACTGCCCAAACGGCTGCGTCCTTCACTGGAGCGGACACCGCTGCCGTCATACAGTTATTGGCGGAACTCAAACAGGCGGGCAGGATCAAAGAACTCAGCCCCGGTATCTTTGTGAAAGCCGGCCGCTATAACCCAGATGTCTGCTACCGGCAGAAGGGCACTTGGAAATTTGATCGGCAAGCCGCCCGGGAACTGCTTGCTTTGATTGAACGGGGCCGCTATACTTCGATCCGGAGTTTGGCGGCCGATTTCCCCCGTAGTCGTCAGTGGGTCTATGTCTATCTGGAAGCTCTGGCATCCATCGATGCCATCGGCTTTAACCAAGCCTACTACGTGAAGCCAGAAGCCGATTTAAGCGGTCTGGGCAAAGTGATCAAAAAGGGTGTTTTAGGCACACTCAACCCTAAACAGAAGCAGCCTCGCCAGCCTAAAACTGAAACACCCAAGGAATACCAAGACCGCCTGGAAGCTCGTAAGGCGGAATGGGAAAGAGTTTCCAGAATCCACAAGCAGGCCCATGCTATGGCGGAGATCATGGCTGCCAACATTAAAAGGCTATATTCCATCTAAAAGGGAGGGCATTCTATGACTCAGGAACAACGAGAACGAAAGCTGCGTCAACAGATTCACGGCCTCAGGGTCAAGAAGTTCCATTGGCCGTTGGAAGCGTTCAAATTCATCATCAAAGGCCTCGGTTATGGCGATTCGCTCACAAAACTTTCCGAGGATAAACTGCTCGAAATCAAGTCTTTAATGCTTAAATACCGCAATCATGGCAGACCGCTTGAATACAACTATGACAGGCAGGGCAAGTACATGCATGCGCTTATGAAACAAGCTGGCTGGACTGAGCCGCATTTGAGGGCCTTCTTATTCAAACGTTATTCCAAAAGCCACTGGAACCTGCTCGATCAAAATGAGCGCAAAGCGGTGATCGCCATGTTCCGGACCTATATCGACCAAGCAAACACAAATGCTCAAACAAATAAACAAACTGATCCTAAGGAGGATTCACATGAGTAAAACGAGCAAGACATCTAAAGAACGTACTTTAACCGATGCCCAAGGCAGAGTAATTCCGGTTAAGGTACTGCAGCCCGAAATAGTTGAAAAGGATGCTACAGTCAAGAAAACCATGGACTACGCACTCAAGCTGCAGGAACGGATCATCTCCGATAAACAGAAAATGATCCAAATCATTGAGAAATACCTCAACGATGCCGCCCGCAGAAACGGACTCGAGTGGAAGGGCAATGCCCTGCTTATCAGCTTTGATGAGAAATTCCGCGTCGAGCTGCGCTTTCGGGAAAAGATTCAGTTCGGCATCGAACTGCAGCTCGCCAAACAAAAGATAGACGAATGCATCAAAGCCTGGTCCGCCGATTCCAGCGACAATCTCAAGGCCATCATCAACGAAGCCTTTCAGGTAGATAAACGCGGCCAGCTTGCCCGCTACCGCATCTTCGCTCTGCGCCGCTACAAGATCAAGGACCCGGTCTGGAAGGAAGCCATGGACCTAATCGATAAGGCCATCATGGTCACCTCCACCAAGCAGTACGTCTCGTTTGCGGTCAAAGACGAATCCGGCAACTACAACAAAATCGTGCTGAACTTCAGTGCCCTGTAATTCTGTCGCATGTTTAGGCAGCAGGTTTTGACCAAAAACAGGGAGCTAGTGATGTTGAGCACATTAGAAATCGAAGAGTACGAGATGAGTGTGAATAGTTTCAAAGACAGATACTACAGACCGGATGAGATCGCCACCCTATTAAGGGTCGACCGATCCACCGTCTATCGTATGATCAGAAACATTGGCGATCCTCTCCCCGCAGTCCGTATCAACGACAAAGGCCCGCTTAGGGTTCATGGCAAAGATATCAACAAGTATCTGGAAAGTCACAAGGTGCGTCCTGAATATGAGTAACTCCATCGAGTTCCGCATCAAGCGGGACAACTGCAGGCAAGCCTACTTGAATGGCAAGACTGATCCACTTGAGCTGGCGGTGATCTTCGGGGTTTCTGCTATCACCGTGCGCAAGTGGATCAAGAGCGGCAGATGGGATGAGCTGTTCAAGGAAGAGCGCAAGCTTGATCACGAGATCAGCTTAGCCCGCAAGAAAGCGCTCATCCAGGCACTCAGAGAATATGCCAAGAACCCTGCCGATACCGCCCTGCAGAGCCTGGTCAGCTTGATCAAGCAGAACCAGAAGGACTCCGAGCCCTCCAAGGAGTTGAACGACTATATCGTGCGCTTTCTGGATCAGGCTACCGACTTTATGATCGAAAAAGGTCACGAGACTCTGCTCAAGCAATTCCAGGGCATTGTGATGGACTTAGCCGAGTATTTGAGAACAAGAAATGGATAGCCCGAAAAGGTTTTTCCTCACCCTACCTACCCTCCAAATAGTAGAGCCGCTTTCTGCAACTCTACGACATCCTGCCTCCACGACAGCGGAGCAGCTCCCACCGGCTCCGCTGATCCCTTTAACCATGTATCTCCAGCTACATAGATCCCGGACCCTGCCTCCCCCATCCGGTTCCCCGACGCCTTCGCCTCCAGGCGTCGGGGGTGTTTACGGTTATGTCTAAGAAGTTCATCCAACGGCATAACAAGGCCCTGACGGAGATCGCATCCAAAACGATCTCCGTCTTGCC
>JAAYEF010000018.1 GCA_012728875.1 Candidatus Cloacimonadota bacterium | reverse complement strand
TAGGCTTTTTAGCCTTGGGGGTTTGTGGGGTGTCCATTAGGTGTCTCCTTGTTAGTGGTATTGTTGTTTTCTTGTTGTTTGATATAGTTTTGCAGCATAGCGATCACCGCTCTGCGCTCTTTTTGATCGAGTATGTTCCAGTGGCTTTTGGAATAGTGTTTGAATAAGAAGGCCCTCAGATGCGGCTCAGTCCAGCCGGCTTGTTTCATGAGTGCGTGCATGTACTTGCCCTGCCTGTCATAGTTGTATTCAAGCGGTCTGCCATGACTGCGGTATTTAAGCATTAAAGACTTGATTTCGAGTAGCTTATCCTCGGGAAGCTTTCTGAGCGAATCGCCATAGCCCAGGCCGTTCATGATGATTTTGAACGCTTCCAGCGGCCAATGGAACTTCTTGACCCTGAGGCCATGTATTTGTTGACGTAGTTTGCGTTCTCGCTGTTCCTGAATCATAGAATGCCCTCGCTCTTTACCTGTGGTTCTTAGATTTGGTTTTTTTCTTACGGTTAGGAGTGTATTTGACACCACATTCCAAACGCTTCTGCTTGATGATGCCTTTGGTGATGACAGTGCCGACCTTATACATGTTCTCATAACAGGTTACATAGTATCCAGCCTTTCTGATACCGATGGCATCCACCGAGATCAGAGCCTCCAGGTACTTGAAAACCCACTGGCGGCTTCTCCCTATCTTGGCAGCCAGAGCTCTGATAGATCTAATGTACCTGCCATCCAAAGCCCACATCAACTTCTCGCAGTCTTCGATACTGTAAGCCCAGTCTGTACAGTGGATAGTACTGATCCTTGCCGTATGTTCATAGTCTAGGCTATAGATCGGATCACGTTTCGAGATTTGGCAAACACAGTTTTCAGCTACCAGTTCATTCAAGACCCGCTTGATGACTCGCCGAGACAGGCCTGTGCCTTCCATGATCTGTTCGATCACAAAGAAGCCTCGGCTGGAGGTGACGAAGCGGATAACCAGGTCTTTGGAAGTCATAAGGCCCCCAGTTTAGCATTGATCTCGTTCATGGCTTGGATGGGGTTCATCTTGCTGCGAAGTTCGATCATGTGCATGATCTTGATGGCCTTCCTCAGGTTCCCGGCCGCGTTGAAATGGATATAGTTGACCAGAGACTCCGGGCAGGGGCAGTTCATCATCTCCTGGGTCAGTAACCGGATATCATCCTTACTGATCGTTTCAAACTCGTAGAAGTAGTTGCAACGGTCAAAGTAGTAGGCATTGATCTGGTTCAGTCTGTCCTTGGCATTCTGCATCCCTACCAAGATCACCACTGCCAAGGTTTGATCCACCAAGTCTCTTATCGAGCCCAGCAGTCCGGGGTAGCGGAAGGCATAATCGATCTCATCGATGATGATGACCGTATCTTCATGGGCATGCAAGAGCCGGGTGCATTGCTTATAGAGGGTGTTGCAGGGTCCGACTGGCAGATAGTCACCCATCCCGAAGTTTAGGTAGAGGCTCTGCAGCAGTTCCTTGGCGAAGGTCTTGGGTGTGGTCGTGGCTTCGAGTCTGATATAGACGTAGCCACGAGTACAGGCTATGCGTCTGGCATAAGTGGTCTTGCCCAGACCGGGTCTGCCATAGAGCATACCCAGACCCACCATCTCCAGGCGGGGGCGATTAAGCAGAAAGTCGATGCATTCATCAGCTTTCCGGACGTTGTGGATCGGGACAAGTTTTCCTTGCTTCATCTGTTCCTCCTTATTGGATTCCGATCGTCTTGAGCATTTTCTTGAATTCGGCATCGTCGAAGGGATCAAACTCAGTTGAGCCTTCGATCACTTCTTGAATCTGATCGTTGTTGGCTGGTTCAGGCTGGCTGGCCGCCATTGCTCGTTCCTGTTCGATTATTGCTTTCTCCAGTCTGGCAAGCTCCTCTTCCGGACCCGGAGCGGGAGCCTCGATCATGGGAGCCTGCAGGAAGGTGGGATTGTTATCGGCAGGGACCGCGTCTACATAGCTTTTAAGCAGCTTGTCCACCGCTTCCTGGTTGCTGCGCACGAAGCTTTGGGTTCGCTTTTCGGTCAGCCGCTGCAGTTTCTTGATCTGGGTGTATTCCTTACGATATTCCTTGTGTGACTTGCTGTTCTGCATATCCGCCTGAATGAACGGATGCTGGGCCTGGCGCAGGGAAGCTTGACAGATGAAGGTATCCGATTCGTCATAGACTAAGACCCACCTCGCGTCAGCCAGATCGTATCTGATCACCACCGCTTTTCCAATATGGTCGATCAGAGCGGGATGCCAGTATTTCAGTTTGTTGAGCACAATGCCCTCATTGCGGATGGCTTTGCGCTCCACGCTCAGCATCATGAAGTTGAGCCGGGAGGGATCGACCAGCCTATCCTGCGGTTTGGGAGCCGAGTTGAACACCTCCCAGGGTTTACGATTGTCCAGTCCCCGGTGAGGAGTGATACCATATACGTATCTGATATAATAGCCGATCATCTGCATCGCCTCTTCGGTAGTGGGTGGCTCACAGGCATAGAGTTTCTTGATCCACTTCTCGTTTCGCATCAGGGTGGCTGGTTTGTCGGCTACGCTGGCTCCCCGAAAGCTGCCGATGAAGCGTTCAAACTGTTCTTGGAAGGTCTTGAAGAACCGTTCGATTACTTTGGCCTTGGCGTTGTAGCTTTCGGCGAACTGGGCTTTGATCCCCAGCTTAGGGAAGATGCCACCTAGTTCCTTAGCCAGGTCATGACCCTCCCACCGTTCATGGAACAGCTTGCTCTTGAAGGCTCTGCCGTTATCGAGATATACATATTGAGGCAGGGCGCCCCAGTTGAGGAAGCCGTTACGGAATGCGGCCTGGATATGCTGGCTGTCCTCGGTGAAGGCAAGCGTGGCTCCCACCGGGTATCGGGAAGCCCAGTCGAAGACCATGATCATGGTCATGCGTTGCGCTTTTCCGGTCTTGGGATTGAAGATATCGAAAGCCAGGGTATGTCCGTCCGCCACCCAGACCTCGCCTACGCTTAATAGTCTGCTGTCCCGGTGGATGGTCTTGATAATATGTTCGGCAACATACTTGCTGCCCTGCCTGGCTTGTTCCCAGATTGCCAAGTTATCGTTCCTCCATTCCTCGATCCAGCGTCTTAGGGTCGGCACGGAACTGGGTGAGTCGATCTGACCCTCCTCAGCCTTGGCTTTCAGAAACTTGAGAGCGCTGCCGATGCTGATCCGGTTGGGATGCAGCAGAATTGCTAACAACACCTTGCCTTCCAGTTCGGTGATCTTGCGTTGCCGTTTCTGGTAGCGGTTACCGTGCAGCATGGCATACATGTCCTGCTGGCTTTTTTCATAACGCTGCAGCCAGAGACGTAGAGCCCGCTGAGTGCGTTTGCCCTTTAAGGCATTTAGCTCGGGTGCCAGAATACCGTTATTGTATTCCTCGGTGATCAGCTCCCACTCCCCGCCCTTAGATTCGCAGGCGTGCAGCCGATCCAGCACCGTACTGCAGAAGTAACCCATCAGCCTGACTTCGTGATCGAATTTGACGGGAACCCGCTCTTGAGGGGTGAAGTCGATGTATGCATCCTCAGAATCATTTGATTCACATACTTCACCTTCCAAAACGATGCTCTCATCAGCGTTGGTAATCTCAGGTGAGTTGACCGTAACCGGTACTGGTTTCAATTTCGGTTTGATCCCAGGTTTCTTCCCGATCTGCTCCAGCAGACTCTGCTTAGCTTCCCAATCGGGGTAAATGCTCTTGTAGAGCTCCACGTAACTTTGGAGATCGATCTCATCATAGATGTTCATTGTTTTCCTCCTCACTGTACTTGTAGATCAAGGCACTGTTCAGGTCCTTGCCGTCCACCCTAAGAGTGATCTCAATAAAGCCTGCCGGCACCAGATTCCGAACCTGGCAGTCTGCCATCTCCTGTATATATAAGGAAGGCTCGGTGAGCAGGAAGGTCTTCGTTACCTTATAGCCATCCTGCTCGACCTGGTGCTTGTGCACCTCGATCCGGTTGCGTTTAATGTAGCGCCATACGGTGCGGGTGGAGCAATTCATCAGCTCCGCCGCCCGCTCCACGGTCAGCCAGACTGACCTTATCTTGTTCTTACTCATGTTTAGCCTTTGCCAATATCGTTCAGCTACTGGTAAAACCACTGTGACACTTCCACTTTGGTGACGTGTCACAGTGGTCGGGTAATCTGTCACAGTGGTCGCCGTTTTTAGGTCCGGCAACCTGTCACAGCGTTCAACATATCTACTGATCAGCATCGGCGGCTTTTTTCCCCGATTGGAAGGGTGTGTGACAGCTGTCACAGTGGTCAGCGTGTCACAGTGGTCGTCTTGGACCCTCGTGCCTCCCGGTTCGTAACTGGTCGCTTTCATAAGCGCCTCCCCTTAGTTATTGTTGGGTGCTACATAACAGCAGCGCAATAACTTGGGAAGTCATTTCTGCGACTTTTGGCAGCTTTTGCAAACTATCTGACACCAGCGGAAGAATCCGCCGCCGAGTCACACTATATAATTTAGTCTTGACAGAAAAGATAGACAATTTATCTTGTCGACGGATGCATGATCATACCCATACGGCAAATAGTCAATAATAATTTTGTCCAAACAGGAGGAACAATGGACCCCAACGATATCGGCAGCAGACTGGGAATGCTGATCAAATCGATGAATTTGAGGCAATATCAGTTCACCGAAAAATTCGGCATTTCGGCTAATTCTCTTGACCGCTACAAGAACAATGAACGTTATCCGGACCCTCAATTCCTGGCTCGTTTGGTGGAGGGAGGAGTGAATGTGAATTGGCTTTTGCGGGGGGAAGGTTCGATGTTCATTCTCGCCCCCTGGGAATTGGGAGACGATGTCAAGACAGTCAAGAAAGTACAGATTGTCGATGGCAAACCTGTCTTAGTGAATGATTTTGATACCACTTACGTGCGGACTTCCATCTTTCCCATCGTAGCGGAAATATCCGCTGGATCACCCATAGATGCTCCCGAAGGCTTAGAGCCAGCGGAATCAGTCGAGGTGCCTATCCAGTACATTCCCTACGGCACGGACAACTATATAGCCTTTAGGATCAATGGGCGGAGTATGGAACCTCAGATCTTGCACGAGGACATAGTCTTAATTAAGAAACAAGTCACTTGGGAAGACACTGACGGGAAGATCTGTGCCGTCAGGTATGAAACTGGTATCACATTGAAAAGAATACACTTTGATGAAGCACGCCGGGGAATTGCCCTCCAACCCCTCAATAAAGACTTTCGGATCGAGTTTATAGACGCTGATCAGAGCCGATGGCTAACGATGATCGGGCCTCTTGCACTTCAGTTACGGCTGTGTTAAATTCGCAAACCATTTCAAAAAATCTGATGTTCTGAAAATAACCTAAAATGAGGGCAAAATTGAAGGAATCGTGATATCGAAACGTCCAAAAACGTCCAAAGACCACTGTGACACGATCTAAAGCCAGTCCTATCTATCTCCCTAACCTATAAACAGTTATGACCACTGTGACAAGTGAGATCGATTTGAAATATTGGGTGAGAACTTATATCCAGGATGACGGAGTGGCTTGGGTTTGGGTGTTTTTTTCCTCGGGTTCGGTGGAGGGTGATGGGGATTTTTTATTCCGAGGGCCTGGATCCCTCACGTGCGTTCGGGATGACGCGTCTCTCTGGGTTTGGTTACTAAAGATACAGGGCTGGAAGCCAGTAACAGAGCTTGAAATAACAGCAAGGGACTGGATCCTATCGCTTCGCTCCAGGATGACACGTGGGCTCTGGCTTTGGGGTGCTTGTAACAGCTTTCCGTGCCACACTCAGGTTTTAACGTTTTAGCGATTTGGCGTCTTAGGGTTTTAGCGTTTTAACGTTTTATAGTATCTCGTAACGAGCCCACCTTGCCCCTTGTCACTCTGTCACCTTGTCACCCTGTCACCTCTTATCTTTTTATCATTTTATCTTTAAAATCTGCGTAATCAGCGTAATCTGCGTGAACTCCTCTGCGAAATCAGCGTAATCTGCGTGAACTCTCTGCGAAATCAGCGTAATCTGCGTGAACCACAAGCCCCATCACCATCTCCCAGCCCTGTACCTTTAGTACCCAAACCCGAACCAGCCTGTCATCCCGAACGAACGTGAGGGATCCAGGTTGTGCTTGTATTCTCGTTTGTCACAATTCGTAATCCATTGTCTTTAGTATGGAAACCCGATTTCAATGGGAAATGCGTCAAGGCTCATCCACTAAAGCCCAAAGCCGGGAGCTATTGACAGGGCTTCATGATACCCCAAAGGACTGGATCCCTCCCTGCGGTCGGGATGACGCGTGAGTGCTGGCTTTGGGAGTGATTGTAACGGGTTTTCGTGTCACGCAAACGTTTTAGGGTTTTAGCGTTTTGGCGTTTTGGCGTTTTAGCGTATAGCGTTTTAACGTTTTAGCGTATCTCGTAACGAGCCCACCTTGCCCCTTGTCACATCTTATCTTCTTATCTTCTTATCTTTTAAATCTGCGAAATCAGCGTAATCTGCGTAATCTGCGTGAACCCCTCTGCGCCATCTGCGTGAACCCCCTGCACCCCTGCTCCCCATTTAATCAATTCTATGGATTTCAATCAATTTTCAGCCCCAATTTGAGCCAAAAAGAGCTCTAAAAATGTGATAAACTATTGCCATACAGTAACTTGACTTTTTGCCTGCTTTTATGAATTTAATCATTTTATCAATTACAGGCTCTTTCTCTCTCCCCCGCCCCAAAAGAAGGGATCAAGAAAAATACAAGCATTATAAGATACTACTATATATACATATATAGATATATATTATTACATAGTAATATATTTTTATATACTATATATCATATATATGACTTAGTCAAGATACAGCGGTGCAGAGTCTTGCGCTTCTTTTTGTCAATAGCTCCCTTCTGCGTGCTGTCCTGCGGGGCTGCCGTATAAGCGGAATTGTTTAATTAATAACATTGATAGACTTTGTTCGAAGGATAACTTCAATTCCTGCAAAGACTTATGATGCAAATATCCCTAAATAACGCTTTGTGAATTGATTGGAATTGATAAAATTAATAAAAGGCCGTGGACGCCAGGCATAACGTCCACGGCCTCGATTTTGTAATTTAGTTCAGGTCAACGTGTTCCAAGACCGGGTTCAAACCGTAGCTCATCTTCATGCGGTTTCGATATCCAATTTCATCTTCAACCGCCTGAATGGCACGGCGCTCCAGGAGACTTTCCACTGTCTTGCGAAAGTCCCGTGAGCTCATTCTCGACTTGCAAAGCAGTTTGCTGTGGTTCATGAACTTCTCCGGGGCTTTTTGCAGAAGCTTGAGCACCTTGCGTTCGCTCTCAAGCATATTTTGTTCGCTCATCTGTTTGAGAAAGGGCTTGGTGTTTTCGAAGTAGTATTCGCAAAGATACCACGCCTGTTGTGCGGTTTCAGCGCCTACTTCGTTTTGGCGGAACCAGCTTTCCACCCGCTCTTCTTCCAGAGCTTCGCGCAGTGCCTGCCAGTTTTTCATCAGGTGGATCAGGATGCAGAAGCGCCAGAAATAGTTGTCAAAAAGGCGCGCGCTGTATGCCGCCAGCGGGTCGTTGGCGTTCAGGGCGATGGCGGTCATCAGTTCCTTGTAGATTTCGTCTCGCAGTTCCTTTGCCTCATCGGAAGCCTTCAGCCGTTGGCTGCCTGGAATTCTGCGAAAGCTGTCCAGCATCTCGCCATAGGCGTGGAGCTGGGGGTCGATATTGGTGCTGTCCACGCTTTCCATGCGCAGTTCGTCCACCTCGATATTTTGGATCAGGCAGATGATGAAGCGCTGCAAAAATCCGCCGCGCTGGTCTGACACCTGGCTCAATTCCTGAAAGAACCATTCCTCGGTGGTGGCGCCCACGATGGAAAAGGCAGGTTTTGAAATGTGCTCGTCAATTTCCATCTTGGCGATGCTGCGGTCCTTACCGTCGAACATATCGGTGATTTCCTGTTTCATCCCCCCGTTGTAGCTTTTTCCCATCTCCTTCATCCAAGCGGAAAGCTCCATCTGCAGGATCAAGCGGTTGGGGTTGATGGCAAGCAGATTGTAAAGCCTTGCCTGGGTCACGCGGGAAAGCTCGATGTCCATTTCGTTGCGCTCTTTGGCGGGCAGACCTGCCAGCTCGTCCTTGAAGGTTTTCATCATCTTCATGGCTTGGTTGATCACGGTGGTTTTTCTGCTCACGGTGGAGGGTCCGATGATCGCCGCCCAGATGTTGCAATAGTGCTTGGTTCCGGCGTTATACATGTAAACCCGGTTGCCGATGTTTGCCGCCACCACAGGCATCATGGCGGTGAGCTTGGCTCCGTCCTGGGCGTCGGTGATTTGACCCACGAGGTCCAGATATTCGATAAACTCTGCGGGCAGCTTGCTTCTGTCCAGTTCCACGTTTTTCGGTCTGCCAAAAAGTTCCAAAAGCTCGGGGTAGTCCTCGAGGGTGAGCATGGGAAGCTCGTCACCCCAGGCGGGAGGGTATGCCTCCCGCTCTTCAAAAGGGGCGTATACGTTGATCCAGCCTTCGTTTTCAGCGATGTAAAACAGCGTTCCGATATTCACGCCGGGATAGTTTTTCAAGCGTTCCCAGACCTTTTTCAGCTTCTCGGGTGTGTCCTTGTAGTGGGGATTGTCGGCAAATTTCAGCCAGTGTTCAAAGCCGTCTTCACCAAAGTAGTTGAAAAGCGCCAATCCGCAGCGAAACCAGTCCCGATTGTCAAACTTGATCTGGGAAAGATATTCCACGGCGTCTTGGGCTTTCAGCGCGGTGAGCGCGTCGTCATGGCGCACGATGGGCGCGCGCTGCATCTTTGTTTCTGATGGCAGTTCTGCTTTGTGAACCCCGGCTTCCGCCAAAACTTCATCCACGTTCATGGGCTCGGCTTCCACGCTGCCCACAAAGTCGTCGTCCCAACTCACGAAACAGGGGCGGCTCATGTCCGGAGTGTTGTCTGCCTTGAGTCCGGTTTTAATTTCGATTTCAGCGCGCAGAAAGTGCCATATTTCGCGAAATTCTTCACGATCGACCACTGGCCTGTCAAAAGCCAGAACGAGCTTTAAACCGTCCACAGGGCTGCGGAAAACGGCGCTGAAGCCGCGGGAGTTTTCGCGCAGGAGAATCTTGCTTTCGCTGAAGTTTTCAACGTGGTCAAAGTCGAAAATGATGCCGTTGGCCTGCGTCACGTTGTCATCAGAGCGTGAGCCTTCGATCACGGCAAAACTGAAATAGGGGAGCTTCTGCTTCTTTTGCTTCTGAATTTGGGGATCGGTCTCGGCGCGGATGGCTTCGATTTGTGTGCGCCAATGTCCGTTCGAAAGTTTGTCATACAGTTCATCCATGCACATGGGCTGGATGGCATTGGTATTCCAGACGGAATCGCCATACGTCACGGTTCTGAGGTTGTTTTTGGAAAATGACATTTTCTCTCCTTTGATTTTTTTGGGGTGTGCCCCCATATAATAAAGGGGAAGAAAAACGCGGTTCTGGCGTGGTTATTTTTTAGAAAAGTACTGCTATAGAATCTAATCATCTGATAAAATAAGGCTTTAGAGCAAGAAAAATTTTTTATCATCAGCAATGCACAAAGCGGGCAACAGAATTTTTTTGAAAATAAATCATCTTTTTTGCAGAAAACTGAAAAAAACTTTTGACAAAGCCCCATTTTCTTCCCCTTTATATTATAGAGGGGCATCTTGATACACTCGGATATCGTGTTGTGCTCGTCTTCATAAGCTTCCCAAGAAAACAAGGGGAGTACTACAAGAGCCTGACGGGGAAGGTTTTAGGAAGTATCAAGGGCGAAGGCAAGCGCGCAGTCCAAGCCCAATCAGATAAAAAACAAGGAGAAAAGATGATTGAGAAATTCCAAAGCATCGGCATCATTCCCATGGCAAGAAGGAGATTGGGCTCAACCCGGGAAGGTTCGCAAACCAGAAAAAAGCTTAAACCGACAGACGAAGTCAAGGACGGAAGAGGCTCGATTAAACGTAAATCTAACAAAGAAGGAGGTTTGAAATGAAAGCAAAACTGGGAGCTTTTTTCCAGAGCTTCAGCGGCAAGGCTGACGGCATGGTATATTACTTTAACCGCAGACTGGGCAAGATCATAGCCCGCGAATATGTGAAGCCCAGAGCAAACAAAAACAATCAGCGTTTCAAAGACGTGGCGGCAAACTTGAAAGCCTTGAACCCTTCCGAGGGATTCAGAATGGATTTGAGCGTGTATGTGGACATCTACAATTCTGCTGTCAGGAACTGGGAAAAGCCGCTTTTGAACTGGCATAACGCCTTTTTGAAGCTGATGTGGGCGATGGCGCGGGATTTGCATTTGGATTTGGCGACGCTAACCCGTGAACAGATTGAAACGCAGGAACTTCCCTGCATCACGGTGATGGACGCCGTGGAAGCGGGATATCTGCCCCCTGTAACGAGTTATGAATCACTTGTGGAGAGGTTTTGAGAAAAAGAATGGGGCTTATTTGCCGATGCAAAAATTGGCAAAAATATCGTTCAAGAGATCGCCATCGGCGGAAATGCCCAGAATTTCACCGATATCACCCGCCGCCGCCGCGAGATCGAAAGCGGTAAATTCATATCCTGCCTGATGTTCAAGGGATTGCTGCGCACGAGTCAGAGCTTGCATGGCACGTTCCAGGGCTGCCAAATGGCGCGCGTTTGTCACCAAGGGACGTTCCAGATCTCCTGTCGGCAGCTCAAAACGTTGCAAAATGGCATCTTGCAATGCTTCCAACCCCTTCGGTTCCAGGGTGGAAACCGGAATGCCCAGTTCGGGCGTGCAGCCGTCTCGTTCCGATTTTTCATTTTCTGAATCGGCAGAAATCAGGTCCCACTTGCTTGCCAGCCAGAGGGTTTTGGCACTCAATTCAGGCGTAAGCTGTTCTGGCTCAACAGCTTCATCCGCTGGCAGGAGGTAGAGCACGAGGTCTGCTTCACGCATCAGCGCACGACTGCGGCTGATACCTTCACGTTCAATGTCGTTTTCGCTTTCCCGCAAGCCGGCGGTGTCGATCAACACAAGCTTGTAGCCGTGAAATGAGACGCTTTCTTCCAGGTAGTCACGCGTGGTGCCGGGATGAGGGGTCACGATGGCGCGGTTTTGCTTCAGGAAAGCGTTGAACAAAGAGGACTTGCCTGCATTTGGCGCCCCAGCCAGGCAAACCTTGATTCCTTCGCGGATCAGGCGTCCCAGCCTGCCTTCGCCAAGCAGTTCGCAAGCCTCTTTGAGGAGCTTGGAAACGCGCTGCTGCAGGTCTTTTTCATCCAGGGGAGGCAGGTCTTGATCGGCAAAATCGATGGCAAGTTCACAGCGCAGGCGGGCATCGTTGATGCCATCCAGCAAAGCCCGCAAACGGTTTGAGAGCAGCCCCTGCACCTGCATCAGAGCGGCGCTTTCGGCTTTGCTGCCAGCGGCGCCGATGAGGTCGTTCACCGCTTCCGCCTGCATCAGGTCGAGCTTGCCGTTCAAAAGCGCGCGCAGGGTGAATTCCCCCGGTTCTGCCAGCCGGGCTTCCAAAAGCAGGTTTTCCAAGATCCTAGCTGCAATGCGTGGATTGCCGTGGCAGGAGATTTCCACGCTGTCTTCGCCGGTGTAGCTTTTTGGAGCGCGAAACACGGTGCAAAGCACCTGGTCCAGCGGCTTTCCCAAATGGTCGTGAAACACACCAAAAACAGCGGTGTGCGTGGGAGCTTGCAGCAGTTTGCGCCGGTTTTTGAAGTATTTTGCCACAATGCCCAGTGCGCCGTAACCGCTTAACCGGATTAAAGTTACAGCCGCATGCCCGGGCGGGGTGATCAGCGCGCAGATGGGCTCGCCGATTGGTCTGCTCATGCCTTCAGAGAGTTTTGAATCTCTTGAGCCAAATGCTCAGGTGTGAAGCCGATCAGCTCGTTCAGCTCGGAGATCTTCCCGTGGGGAACAAAGCTGTCCGGATAGCCGAAATTTCTAACCCTGCAATCTTTGGAGCAAAGCAGTTGTGCGATGCGCGAACCGGTTCCGCCGGAGATGACGTTGGTTTCAAAGGTGAAAATGTGGCTGCAGCTCTCTCCCAGTTCTTTTAAGAGCTTCTCGTCCAAAGGTTTAAGGCTGCGCAAATCCACCAGCCAGGGCTTGAGTCCGGCGGTTTTCAAGATCTCCAGAGTTTTTTGGGCGATGGGCATGGCGCCGCCATCGGAAACCAGAGCTATGTCCTTGCCTTCATGGACGATGCGAGCCTTGCCGGGTTCAAATGCGGGAAGCTCTTCTTGGGCGCAAACCGCGGTTCCGCGCGGATAGCGAATGGCGAGGGGACCATCCGTGTATGTGCTTGCAAATCTGAGCATTGCGTCCAGTTCTTCCGCGGTGGAAGGCGACAGGATCATCAGGTTTGGAACCGCCGAAAGCAGGGAAACGTCGAAAGCGCCGTGGTGGGTGGCGCCGTCTTCGCCCACAAATCCGGCGCGGTCGATGCAAAGCACCACAGGCAAACGCGGCAAAGCCACATCGTGGATCACCTGGTCGATGGCGCGCTGCAGGAAGGTGCTGTAGATTGCCACGAAGGGGCGGATGCCTTTGCTGGCCAGACCTGCAGCCATGGTCACCGCGTGCTGTTCGGCGATGCCCACGTCAAAAAATCGCCGTGGATATTTCTTTTCAAATTCCGCCAAACCGGTTCCCACAGCCATGGCGGCGGTGATGGCCACGATTTTGGGATTTGTTTCCGCCAGGCTCAGCAAGCTTTTGCCAAAAACCTGGTTCCAGCCTTCCTGACCGCTGCACGCCTGCTTTCCGCTGTTGGCATCAAAGGGTCCCACGCCGTGGAAAGAGGCGGAATCGTTTTCAGCGGGGACGTAGCCCCTGCCTTTTTGGGTGACCACGTGCAAGAGCACGGGCCCGATCATGTGACGCCGGATGCGGCGCATGATGCTGGACAGCAGTTTGATGTCGTGACCGTCGATGGGGCCGACATATTTGAAGCCCAGATCTTCGAAAATGATGTTTGGCACCAGGATGTTCATCATGGATTCTTCAATCTTTTGCGCGCCAATGATAAAGCGTCGGCGCAGGCTGTCCGGCAGGATGCCGCTGAGGTCCCAGATCTGCTGTTTCAGGGTGTTGTAGGGTCGGCTCGCCATCATGCGCGCCATATATTTTTGCAATCCACCCACGTTTTGGGAGATGGACATGGCGTTGTCGTTCAAAATCACCAGGAATTTGTTTTTTTGCAGGTGGCCGGCATGGTTCAGCGCTTCAAAGCTCATGCCGCCGGTGAGCGCTCCGTCTCCGATCACGGCAATGGAAAAGCCATCTTCCCGCTGCAAATCGCGCCCGCAGGCAATCCCCAGGGCAGCGGAGACGGAAGTGCTGCTGTGGCCTGTGCTGAAGGCATCGCAGGGGCTTTCGTCGCGGTTTGTGAAGCCGCTGATTCCGCCCAGGGTGCGCAGGGTGTGGAAACGGTCGTTTCGTCCTGTAAGTATCTTCCAGGCATAGCTTTGGTGACCCACATCCCACACCACGCGGTCTTTGATGGGGTCGAAAACGCTGAGCAAAGCCAGGGTGAGTTCCACGGTTCCCAAGCTGGGGGCAATGTGGCCGCCATTCACGGAAACCACGTCCACAATGCGTTTGCGGATCTCGCGAGCCAAAACGCCCAGCTTTTGCAAGCTCATTTGCTTGAGTTCTGAAGGGTCCTTAATTTGATCCAAGATCATGTATCACTCCCTGTTACGGGGTTTGAAGCGGCTGCAGCAGGACGCAGTTCTTCGGTTTTCACGATGATGATTTCCAAAATCACCAGCACAAGTGCCGCCGCCAATAATATCTTCCAAAGATCGTGTCCCAAGCGGGTGTGAAAGAGGCTGTCAAACCAGTTTTCACCCAGGAGCTTGGTGTTCTTTAAATCCTTGTGGTTCATGGGTTTGAATTCGCTTTCCGCCAGAGGGGCGTTCACCGCCACCACCTTTTGGGTGCCATCCGGCTGCACAAGTGTATGTATGCCAGGCTGTTCCAGCTTGTAAGAACGCGTGGCAAGCTCCAAGGCCTTGCCGCCGGGCAGGATGATTTCCGCGGCGCCAACTGTATCTCCCAGAACCAGATGCTCGCCCGAAGCCACCATCGTCCCGCTGTGTTCCAAGCTGCGATATGCGAAAACTGCAAAGGCGGCATCCAAAAAGAAGGTGGAACGCTGGTCAACCAGATCGAAATTCCACAGCACAAAGTTGTTTTTCGCCATTGCATAGGAGGTTCCGGCTCCGCTCAGGAGCGTGGTTCCGCTGCTGGAGGAAAGGTTCCAGCTTCCCGCCAGGCTGTTGTAGCGAATCTGCTTTCCGCGCAAAAGCTGGGTGGTGAAGTGGTGCGGGTTCACGTAAGTAACTGATCCGCCATCACTTTGCCAGGTTCCGAATTTGGCGCCAAACAGGTTTTCCAGCATGGAGCGATATTCCAGCGAGACCTGGGAATCCAGGCAGAAAAGCGCACCGCGTCCGCTTTCATCCAGCCGGGCAACGATATCGCGCAGTTTGGGAGTCCAGGCTCCGGCTCCGGCAAAGATGAAGATCTGGTATCTGTCCAGCAGAGAAAGGCTTAGCTGCTGTGGTCCGATGCGGTCAACGCTGCCGCTTCCGGCATAGACGTCCAAAATGGGTTTCAAAAACAGGGGCAGTCCGGGATTGGCAGTCACCACCGCCACGCGCGGAGTCAGATGGAAGGGAAAGGCAAAATAGCTGCGGTTGTCCTGCTCAAGGCGGTCGTCCACCACTTCCACATACCCGCTTTGCCAGCCGTCTTCGCGCAAATCCACGCTGATGCTTTGATTCACAGTTTGCTTCGGAGCCAGGGAGATGAACTTTTCGGCAGCCTTGGCTTCGCCCAAAACCACGCGCACCAATACTTCTTCGCGGCTGTTTGAACCGTGATTGCTCACCTGAAATTCGATATTCTGACGCCGTGAACGTTCCACAAGCTGGGGCAGGACCCTGGCGTTGGAGCAGCTCAGGTTGTCCAATTCCTTGTCCGTGGCAAGATTGATCACATTCAAAGTCAGGTCAGGAGTGGAGGGATATTCCTGCTCCTGGCCGTCGGTGATCAGATATAGTTCCCGGTTTGCCAGCTGGGTTTCGCCCAATTTGGTTTGAGCAAGTTCCAGCATGGCTTGCAATGGCAGAGGGTGGTAGGTGGTGGAAATCTGCGCCAAAAGGTCATCCGGCATGCCGCCGGCGTAGATCTGCGAATGCAGGCGATTCCACTTTTCGTCGGAAGTGACCAGGATGAAGCGGTCTTCGGGGTCGCAGGCTTGGGAGATCCTTTCCAGTGCGCTTTTGGCGCGATCCAGACTGCTGCGGGATTCCGTGACATAATCCATGCTGTAGGAGGTGTCCAGCAAAATGGCAATCGCGGTGGGCGGATGCTTTTTGGAGGGCTTGAGTTTTTTGGAATTCAAGAGGGGTCGCGTTGCCGCCAGCGTGACCAGCAAAATGATCAGCATACGGATGATGAGCAGGATGATGTTTTTCAGCTTGGTGCGCTTTTTTTCTTCCTGCTGTCCCGCCTTGATGAAGCGCAGAGTGGGAAAAACCACACGTTTGGGTTTCCGTTTTGCCAAAAGCCAGATCAGCAGCGGCAGGATGGTGGCGGCTGTGAAAAACAGCAGGCCGGAATTCAGAAAGCTGAAGCCGTTCATGCTTTATGGCAGCCCCAGCCCCAGGGAAAAGAGATATTCGCTGTCGCTCAGGCGCAAACCTTTGTTGTTCACTGCAACATCGAAACGGAAGATGTTGTAGTTGTAGCCCATGCCAAGGGTGAAGTTGACATTTTCAATGCCATAAAAGTCATGGCTGTAAAGCCCTGCCCGCAAGGCAAATGCCTGCGCTGCTTCGGCGCTGTTGTAAGCGTTGGATCCCCAGTCCCAAAGATATTGGGCGCCAAGGTGGTAGGTGAGCCCGGGGGTTTTGGAAATCTTACCCTGGCCGCCAACGCTCACGATCAGGTTATCGGTTCCATATTGCGCCCCCAAAGCCAGATGACTTTGCAGGGGAACGGAATCGTAACCCCAATCCCAATAGAGCCTTGACACAATATCCGTGGCTGCCAGTCCAAAGGTGAAGGCGCCGGTTTGCAGGGTGAGACCCAGGTCGGTGGAAAAACCCCTGACCCTGGTGTCGATGAAGGTGGTGTCCGGACGCTCGGAACGCAGATAGACCAGCCTGCCGTTGAGATATTTCGCGTTCAAACCAAAGCGGAGATCCTGCCAGGATTTATCGCTTCCAGCCAGGCTAACCTGCCATTTATCAAGCTGATAGTCCAGATAGCGAAAGCTGCCGTCATAGCCGAAAAGTGAATCCGGGCTTTCCATGATGTAGATGGACGACATGGGCTGATAGGTGAAAGCGGCTTGTTTTGCCAGGAGGGTGACATATTTGAACTGACTGGGGCGCAATACGTTGCTGAACTGGGCGGCTTCGACGATGCTCATGTCTTTATCGCCCTTCACCCTGAAGCTGGCGGCCAGTAGGCTGTATTGGTTTGAACCCAAAAGCGCCGGATTGGAGTGGCTGGCATAAAAATCTCCGGCATTGGTCAGGTTCAGGGCGCCCATGCCGATTGCCATCGGGGAAACATTTCCTGCAGGGCTGCCATAATCGAAGGAAGTGATGGGCAGATTCGGCATGTCCCACCATGCGCACAGAGGCAGGATCAACAGGGATAAGATCAACGCTGTCAGTGTTTTCAAGCTGCGCTCCTTTCCAGCTTCAGCCGGGTCCAGCTTCCCGCAAACCAGCCTGCGATGCCGGTGAAGGTTCCCGCCAGGGCGTCCACAAACCAGTGGTAGTGACAGTAAACCGTTGCCACAGACAGGAAAAAGGTGATGAAGACAAACAGGTAGCCAATTTTGGGAACGTGTTTTAAGGCGGCGATGGTGAGCACGATCGCGATGGCGATGTGGGAACTGGGAAAAGCTCCGCCCCAGTGGTTGCTGCGGTTGTAGATCAAAGCCATGATGCGGGTGAAAAGCCCGCCCCGATAGGTTTGCGAAAGCGTGAGCGCATCGGTGTGGATGCGGGCTCCCACCACCGGGATCAGGCTGTAAAACACATAGCAGCAGTAAAATACAAAGGTGAGATTAAAAATCAATTCCTTGAAGGCAGGCTTGTTTTTCAGATAGAAATAGACGGGCAGACCGCCGATCATGGGATAATAGCAAAAATAGGCGAAGTGGAAAAGCTCCTGAGTGAGCCAGTGGTTGAATTTTTGTCCCCAAACCAGAGAGGGGTAGTAGCCAAAGATTTTGTGATCCAGTTCCATGAACCAGGGATCCAGCCAATCGGGAAACACAATGCGCGCCACAGCGTGAAGCGAGCCATAATAATAGGTGAAAAGCAGGATTGGGTAAACCCCGCGCAAAAACTGCAAGGCTCGAAGCAGCATGGGTTTCCTGGTGAAATCCAGATGCCTTTCAGCCCACGCCATGATCAAAACAGCGCCCGCCACCAGCAGATGGCCGGGCAGGTGTTTTTCCGCATTTTCAACCCTGCCCAAAAAGATGCCGATGCTCATATAGACAACAAACCACGTGCAATATGCCAGGGTGATGATGTCTATGGCGCTCAAAAAAGAGCTTGGGTTTTTCTTTTTGTGTGCAACTGCATGTTCACGCATTTACAGCTCCCCCAGTTTTTTGGACACGGCAAAATTCAAGATCCCCATTAAAATGGCATTACTCCAGACGATGGCAACAAAAAAGCGGGGTAAATCCACCCTGAAACTGGGGATGAAGGCAAAAAAGAAGTGGGAAAGCAAAACGGGCAGGATCACCACCACATATTGCGCAAAGCGGAACTGCTTCCACAAAACCACGATCAGCCACGCCACCACGAGGGTTATCACCATTGGAAGCGGCATAAAATAGAGCAGATAGCCAGTGTAGGTGAACACGCCGCGTCCGCCGCGGAATTTGTGTGTAACTGGGAGGCAATGACCAATCAGCATGGCTGTTCCATAGATCAGCATCACATTTTTGTGGTAGAGCAGATCTGCTCCGGCAATGGAGCCATGGGCTGCCAAAAGCCTCATCAGGGTTTCCACCACCTGCAAAAAGAGCAGGGCTTTGGTCATGTCCAGCGCGCCCACCACGATGCCCATGGATTTGCTGACGTTGCGATAGATGTTTTCCGTGTCTGCCAGTCCGGTGCCTATTTTTTGGATCTTCAAAGAGCGAAATGTGCGAGCCACCACGCGCGCAGTGGAAAAACAGCCATAAAAATAGGCGGTCACGAAGATGATCAGCATGATCAGGATATTCAAGGCTTCACCCGTAATTCCTTTGGCCAAAGATGACCGAACCCAGACGCAGCATGTTCGCACCTTCCTGCAAAGCGACTTCAAAATCGCCGCTCATGCCCATGGAAAGGTGCTCCCAGCTTACTCCGGGGATGTTTTGGCTTTCCAGTTTTTCCTTCAGGGCAAAAAGCTGCCTGAAAAAGGGTCTGGTCTTTTCAGGATCCAGGCTCATGACGCCCATGGTCATCAAACCCCGGATGCGCAGGCTGGAAAGGGATGCGATCTGCCAGATCATGTCTTCAGCGTTGTCCAGATCCACCCCGCTTTTGGTTTCTTCGGCGGTGGTGTTGATCTGCACCAGGATGTCCTGCGTCAGGTTCTTTCTGCCCAGGGATCTGTTCAGTTCCTGCGCCAGATACAGGCTGCCAACGGACTGAACAAGCGCGGGGTTCAGGCTCAGGAGCTTGTTGATCTTGTTGGTCTGCAAGCGGCCGATGAAATGAAAAGCTTCATAGGGAGCGCTCAAAAGCGGGATCTTGCGTTCGGCTTCCTGCACCTTGTTTTCCGCAATGTGGGTGATGCCAAGCCGCAAAGCTTCGTCGATCAGCTCCACAGGATGGGTCTTGGTGACAGCCACCAAAGTGATGTGTTCACCATCGCGACCGCATTGCCGCAGGGTTTGGGCAATCTTTTCCTGCACGTTTTTCAGGTTTTGTGCAATCTGGCTCATCAAGGTTCCCTTTATTGATATTATTTTGTTTTTTTTAAGCCGGATTTGCTTGCACAGCCAAGGATTAGCCGTTTGCAAACGCATCTGGCACAACTCTTCCATTTTTGTCGGGGGGATTCTGTGTCAAGAAAAATCTCGTTTTGGAAAGGCTTGGCAAGCTTTTAGGCGCTTCATTGGATCAAATTGCCCTGTGTTCAGTGCGCTTGACTGCTTCAAACACCGGCACTTCATGGCTCAAGCTGGAAACATCGGCTATGCAGGCCAAACACATCCCAAAAGCTGTTCAGGATGCCTTTGGGTTGATTGGCAAATGCTTTTCGGCCTGGGGGTCAGGGCTTTTTCCTGGGTTCCCCCTTGGGCAGATAATATTGATCGAAACGACGCTTGAGGTAGAGCCGGATGGCGAGATAGTCTGCAATGGTGACCGAGGTGAAAATGGCTGCCATGATCATCATTTGATATTTGATGGCCACCACGGCCGAGGCTCCGCCCAGGATTTGACCGGACATCATTCCGGGCAGGCTCACCACCCCCATGGATGCGATGGATAGAAGCCTGGGCAAAAGCGAAATGTGCATGGCCTGCTGGAAGGCGGGCAACGCAGCTTCCCAGTGGCTGGCACCCAGGGTGATGCGGGTGAAATATGCCTTCCAGTTGTCGCTCAATTTGCCTTCAAAACGTTCCATCGCCAGGGCGCAGCTGTTCATGGTGTTGCCCAAAACCATGCCATAGATGGGAATCACGATGGTGGCTGCCAAAAAAGGCCGCGGACGGATCACCACAAAAAGCAGCCAGGGCAGCACGATCAGGGAAGCCACCCCCAGAGCCATAAAAAAGATGGGAGCAAGGATGCGACGCTGGAATTTGATCCTGCCGCGCAGAGTGATGACCGCATTGCTGAGCATGATCAGCACCCAAAGCAGGGTGAGCCAGGCATTGTCCTTTTGAAACAAAAACTGCAGCCAAAGTCCGATGAGGGCAAGCTGAGCGATCATGCGTCCGAAAGCCGTGAAAAGCTGCCTGGTGAGCTGCAACTTCAGTTGGTGAAAGATGGCCAGCGGAAACAGCAGAAGCAGCATCGAAAAGAAGAGGCCCCAATAACTTATATCCATTTCAATGGCCTCCGTTGTCGTGAATTTTGCCATCCTGAATCCGCCACCTTCGCTGCCAGCGGCTTTGCCAAAGCGGATCGTGAGAAATGGCGATCACAGTGCTGCCGCAGCTTTCGAAAATGAAATCCGAAATGATGCCGGAGGTTGTTTGATCCAGGGCAGACGACACTTCGTCCAACAGCAGAACCTGGGGCTGGAGCAGCATCGCACGGATCAGCGCCACCCTTTGCTTTTCTCCGCCGGAAAGTTGATCCGCTTTCTTTTGCAGATAATCCGCAGGAAGTTCAAAAGCCTTGAAAAGCTGGTGGATACGTTGATTTTGGTCTTGATCGAGACGTTTTTTGTTGGTGCAAAAAGCCAGGGCTTCGTCCAGCACTTCGCTCACACTGCCTTCGCCCAGCCAGGGTTCCTGCATCACCATCACAATCTGGCTGCGCAGAACCTGGGGAATATATTCCGTGACAGGCTTTCCCTGAAATAGGACCTCGCCCTCATAGTTTTGATTCATCAGGTTCAGGGTGTTCAGCAATGAGCTTTTGCCGCTTCCGGTGCTGCCGGTGAGCAGGATTTTCTCGCCAGAAGATACTTTCAAGTCGATATCAGACACCAATTCCAAATCTTCGTAAAACAGCCTTTTGATGCGGATGCGAAGCAAATCTCGCTGGGGATATTCGGGGATTTCTTCTGATTGTTTCATATTATAAGCAAGGTTTGAGGACAATGCGCTGCTGTCAAGGATGAATCCGAGATTCTGAGATTTCGGAGCTATATTTCGTTATGGCAAATACATTTAAGCCAAATATATCTTGACATGGATTTAATCTGGTTTATATTGACTTGGAAATCTTGGTTGGATTTCCAACTTAGAAATAAGGAGTTTAAAATGCCTAGTATCAACTTTTTGAGCATGGATTGGACAGAGATGCCCGGCAAACTTGCCAATTTTGGCATCAAGCTGGTCATTGCGATATTAATTTTTGTGATTGGAAACGCGATTGCCAAAGCCATCAGCAGGGGAATCACCAATTTCATGATTAAACGGAAGGCAGACAAGACCCTGGCAAGTTTCCTGGGGAATATGCTTTATGCCGTTCTGCTTTTAATCATTGTTCTCAGCGCACTGAATGTGGTGGGCGTGAAAACATCTTCCTTCATGATGATCGTCAGCGCCGCAGTGCTGGCCATCGGCGTTGCCATGCAGGGTTCGCTCAGCAACCTTGCCTCCGGCGTGATGCTGATCGGCTTGCGCCCCTTCAAACTGGGCGACACGGTTAACGCCGGCGGTCAAACCGGAAAGGTGGAAGACATTGGCATCCTGAGCACAACCATCCTGACCAGCGACAACAAGAAAATCATCGTTCCCAACAGCGCCATTTCCGGCGGTGCCATCACAAACTTCAGCGCCATGCCCACCCGCAAGATCGAGCTGAGCCTGGCTGCTCCTGGAACAGTTGACCTGAACAAGGGTCGCGACGTGATCATGAACGTGGTGAATTCCGAAAGCCGCATCCTGAGAGATCCCGCTCCTTCCATTTCGATCGAAGACGCCAATGCCGGCGAGATCAAGTATGGCCTGGCAGTGCATGTGAACAATCCTGAAATGGGCGCCGTGCAGTCCGACCTTTTGGAAAATTTGAAAAAGGCCCTCACCGAAGCCGGTATCTGGGCTTAAAAAAGGAGAATAGTAAACGTGAAATCCCCCAAACTGATACTGATCATCATGGCTCTGATGAGCTTGAGCATTCTGGCCGCCAAAGGTTGGGACGTCGATTCCGATATTCTGGTGAACCTTACACAGAGCCAATTCAGCGACAACTGGGCTGGCAGCGAGCTGAGCAACATCACCTGGACCGCCACCTCGAACACCGTGGCTCAAAAACAGCTGAAAGATTGGCTCAACAACAAAAACAGCCTGAAGCTGGCATTTGGGCAAACCCATATGCAAAAAAGAGATGCTGCCGGCCAATTGGAATGGGATAAGCCCCAGAAATCCACGGACCAGATCGCTTTTGAATCCCTTATGCAGTTCACTCTGAAATCCTTTGTGGACCCATACGTATCACTGCGCATGGACTCACAGTTTTTGGATCAACAAACCGGACTGGACACTTATATCGTGAACCCCATCAAATTCACCGAAAGCGCCGGTATCATGCGCACCATCGTAAACACCGAAAAGACCAAGCTGAACGTCCGTCTTGGCGGTGCTGTGCGTGAAACCTGGAATCGTCGTAACGACAAACTTCCCATCGACGGCGGTGTGGAAGGGATCGCTGAATACAAACAGATCATCAGCGCGATGAATGCCAGCTACAATTCCAAACTCACAGCCTACCAGGCGCTTTTCAAATCCGACGCCGTGGAAGGCAATGACGACTGGAAAGCCCCCGACGTGAAGTGGGAAAACATGCTCAGCTTCAAGCTTTGGAAGCTGTTGAGCCTGAACCTGAACCTGGATTTCATCTATGAAAAGGAACAAAGCCCGAACATCCAGTGGCGTGAAGTGCTGGGGCTTGGCTTCAGCTATGTATTGTTCTAAGACACGTTATTAACCAAACAAAAAGAGGGCTTCGCGCCCTCTTTTTTTGTTCACATGACTTTTATGTGGCTCTAAACATTGCCGTCTGGAACCACCTCAACTTTCGTTTTCTGCTGTTTCACGGCAAGGTAGTAGAAGGCGGGGATGATCACCAGGGTCAAAAATGCGGAAACGATCAGTCCGCCAATCATCACGATACCCATGGATTTGCGCAGTTCAAGGCCCGCGGGACCGATTCCCAAAGCCATGGGCAGCATGCCAATGGCGATGGCCAAAGTGCTCATGATGATGGGTTTCAGCTTCACTTCGCCCGCTTCCATCAGGGCTTCCTGGATGCCGGCTCCCTCCTTGCGGCGACCGTTTGCGTGATCCAGCATCAAAATGGCGTTGTTCACCACAATGCCAACCAGCATCACGATGCTCATCAATGACACCAGGTTGAAGGTTTGACCGGTGATCAGAAGCGACAAAATGACCCCGATGATGGCCAGCGGCACCGTTCCCAGAATCAGCAAGGGCTGCAGCAAGTTTTCCAAAATTGCCGCCAGCAGCATATAGGTGAGCAAGACCGCCAGAAGCAAGGTTTTCACCATGTCGGAAACCATGTCGCTCATCATTTCAGCGTTGCCGCCCCAGATGATGCGATAACCCTTGGGCAGCTCCAATCCGTCCAGGCGTTTATTTACATCCTTCATCACGTCGCCCATGCGCGCTCCTTCCGCCACACCAGCAGTGAAAACCACCGTTTTACGGCGGTCGCGGTGGGTGATCAGGTTCGTGCCTTCATCGAAAGAAATCTCGGCAAGCTGGGAAAGCGGGTAGGGCTGCCAGTTGATGGTAACGCTCAGGTTTTCAAGCTTTTCAGGAGAATCCACGGATTCATCTTCCAAGGAAAGCTTGATGTCATACAGATTGTCGCCTTCATGATATTGCGTGGAAACCAAGCCTTCGATGGCACCGCGCAGGGCAAGCGCCAGTTCGTAGGTGGTGGCATTCACTGCAGCCATTTCAGCGCGTTTTGGTCTGATGGTGATATCAGCCCTGCCACTCCGGGTGCTGGTATCCAGATTGATGAGGCCGGGCGTGTCTTTGATCAGCTCGGTCACCTTGTGTTTCAGCTGCTCCAGGCGGGCATTATCCTGTCCCTGCAGATAGAATTCCAAGCCGGTATCCTCCCCAAAACCGGAGCTGACCGCACTAACCTTGATCAGGGCGTTCGGGATATCGGCCAGATCGCGGGTCACCAGGTCCGCCACCTGTCTGGAATTGAGCTTGCGGTGTTTGGTGTCCACCAGCTTGATGGTGCTGGAAGCCAGGTTTGTACCGGTGCTCATCGTGCCTGAAGATCCCAGGTTTGTGATCACATGGTCGATCTCCTTGTGTTTTTCCAGGCGTTTGTGCACCTCGGTGAGGGTTTGGGCAGTCTGATCGATGTTATAACCCTGCGGAAGTTCCACTGTGATGGACATTTCACCCTGATCCATTTCCGGAATGAACTCCAAACCGACCACCGGGATGAGGGCCAGGCTGGCGACCAGGATGCCCAGGGTGACGAAAATGATGGTACGGCTGCGTTTTTTACTGCTGAGCACGCCGCCCAGAAACTTTCTGTACCAGGTGGCAAATTTGTTGAAGATATTGTCGAACTTCTCACCAAAGCGGCTTGGCTTGGACTTTTCCGGCAAAATGCGGGCAGCCAGCATGGGTGTGATCGTGAAAGCCGTCAACAAAGACATCATGGTGGCAAAGGTGACGGTGAGCGCGAATTCGCGGAAAAACTGGCCTGCCAAGCTGCTCATGGACGCGATTGGCAAAAACACCACCACGTTTGTGAGTGTGCTTGCCAAAACCGCCACGGCGATCTCGGACGCGCCTTTCGCTGAAGCATCCCGACTGTTCAAACCCAGAGATTTATGACGGAAGATGTTTTCTATCACAACCACTGAGTTTGTGACCAGAATTCCAACTGAAACCGAAATCCCGATCAAGGTGAGCAGATTGAAGCTGTATCCGGCAACCTGCAGGAACACGAAGGTGGAAATGATGGCAATGGGCATGGACAGAGCCACGATGAAGGTGGAGCGCCAGTCGTGCAAAAACAGCAACAAAACCAGTCCGGTCAAAAGTATTCCCAAGCCGATATTCACAAATGTGTCTTCCACGGTGCCACGGATGAAGGTGGAGCCGTCCTGCACGATGTCCAGGTTCACCCCTTCGGGCAGATCGGCTTGGATCTCGGGCAGGATTTTTTTCACTTCCTTGGAAATGCTGACCACGTTTCCATCTGAAGCGTTGGTCAGCGAAATGCGCACCACGTTGTCTTGCAAGACTTTATCGTCCATATTGTGGAAGATGGCTCTGGAGCGCACTTCTTCGGAACTGTCTGTGATATCCGCCAGGTCGCGCAGCTTTTTAACTCCATAAGCTGTGGGAATATCCGCATCTGCAATTTCGTCCAAGCCCTGATATTGACCTTTCAGGCGCACAGAGTATTCTTGGGTTCCACGTTTGAAGTTTCCCGCCGGCATATCAAGGTTTTGGGCTGCCAGGATTTGAAGCAGTTGCATCATGGACAGCCTGTTCTCATAAACCACTTGGTCTTTTAGGGTTACGTCAACCTGCCGCTTGGCTCCACCGGTGATGGCAACTTCGCCCACACCGGGGATTTGGCCAAAGCGGTCCTTGAGCTTGGTATCCGCCAGTTCGTGCAGCTCACGAGCATCCAGTTTTCCGCTTAAAATGATGTCCATAAATGGTCGGGTATTCATATTAAGCTTCATCACCACAGGCTTTTCCACCTGTTCTGGCAAATCACGCAGGATGGCATCCACCTTGTCTTTCACTTCCTGGTTGGCAACATCAACGTTCTTCTTGATTTTGAAAGCAACCAGGACCACGCTGACATTCTCCATCGAATAGGATTGGGTGTAATCCACCATGCTAACTGTGGCGAGGGCATCTTCAATCCTTTTTGTGACCTGGGTTTCGACCTCGGAAGGCCCTGCCCCGGGATACACAGTTTGGATGAGGACGAAGGGCAAATTGATGTCTGGCATCAGGTTCAGCGGCAAAACAAAATAGGCAAGAGCGCCAAACACGATGAACACCAACAGCGCCATCGACACCAGGATGGGTCGTTTGATCGATAAATCTGAGAGAAACATGGCGGCTTCCTTATTCGATCACTTTGATGAGGTCGTTTTCCGAAAGCAGAGCGATCCCTTCCGTGATGAGAATATCTCCAGGCTCCAATCCCGAAATCACTTCAAAGCGAACTTGGTTGTCCATTCCCGTTTCGATTTCACGTTTCACGGCATGGCCTTTCTGAGCCAGCCAAACAAATTTCTTGCCGTTTTCGGACACGATTTGTTCACGATTGACGACGATGACACCAGACCGGGATTGGGTTTGCAGCTTAACCCGGGCTGTGACACCATAGCTCACGCGCTGGCCTCCAGCGGGAAAACTAACTTCAACCGGCACACCCTGCGTTTGAGGATCAAGAGCCAGCGAAACCTTGCTGACCTTGCCTTCGAGGCTGAGATCGCCAACCGTTGCCGTGGCAGCCGTTCCAACCTTGAGGTTTCGCGCCACTTTGTCCGGAACGTTGAATTTTGCCTTGTAGCCCGCAGTGGCAGAGACTTGGAACAAGATTTGTCCGGGATAGCTCATCTCCCCCGGTGCGACTGCCATACTGGTCAAAACTCCGCTGAGCGGTGCGGTCACATTGATCATCTTGCGGCTGGATTCCATATTTGCCTTGGCAAGCAAATACTGGGTTTCCACATTGTCCAGATCCTGTTGCGATATGGCGCCTTCTTCGTGCAGCTTTTTCATCCTTTCATAAGCTTGGCGGGCGGCATTGTAGCCTGTGGATGCCTGTTCAAACTGCGCGGAGGGCGTGGTTTTGGGAAAGGATACGATCACCTGTCCGGCGGAAACTCTGTCCCCCACCTTGGCATGCACCCCTGCCACAACATCTGCCAGCATGGATATGCCGTAGGAATCGGAACTTCCACCCAAAACCGCATTGTAGGTCAGTTCTTCGCTAAAACTATCTTCGGTCACGGTGACCACGCGGACCGGGATTCCCTCTTCCTTTTGGATTTGCTCCATGCTTTTACCCTGCTGGCCTTTTTTGCCGCAGGCGCCCATGAACAAACCCAGGCAGATTATGGTGATGATGACTACTTTTTTCATGATCTGTCTCCGTTATAAAGATTAATCCCCAGCGATCTTTGAAGCTCGCGAGTGGCGGAAATCACTTCATAGATCGAGTTGTAATATTGCAATTTAATGGCAGACAGGGTGGTTTGAGCGTCGAAAACTTCCAACTGTATTCCCATCTGACTTTCATAACGGACGCGAGCCAGTTCCAAGCCTCGCTCCGCGATTTCGATATTTTTCTCATGGACGCTGTGGTTTTGCAGTGCATGGTCCAGTTTTTTATAATCCTGAGTGATCTGCAGCCGGATCAGAGATTCAAAATCCTGATGCTGCAGCCGGGAAAGCATATAGTCGTGCTTCGCTGCGCGAACTTTTGCCAAGCTTTGCATTCCGTCGAAAATGGGAATGGAAACTCCCACGCCAATGCTGAAGTTGGTGCCAAAATCGTCCTTGTGAATGGCAAAATCCTGAGCTGCCGTATAGAGCGACGCGCTGGCCTGAAGACCCACGCTTGGCATCAGGGCGCCTTTTTCCACCTTCCACTGCAGCTCTTTCACTTCAGAAGCCATGGAAGCCATGGCAAGCTCCGCCCTGTTTTGCGTTCCCAAGGTCAAAGCCTCGTCCAAGCTGATTTCCAAAGTCTGAGGCATTTCGAATTCACCTTCGGGGGTCAGATCTTCATCCGCCTTGCCCAGATGAGTGCGAAAAGCAGCCAAAGCCAGATCATAATTGCTTCGCGCTTCCAAAAGCTGGGGTTCCAGCTTGGCAACTTCCAATCGCGCTCGCAAAACGTCGAATTCAGACACCATTCCTTCACGATAAAAGGCTTCCACCCGGAGCAAATGCCGCCGCGCGAGACCCAAAGCCTCTTCCTGCAAGGCGATGACCTTTTCCGTCAACAGACAGGAATAGAAGAGCTTTTCGGTTTGCAGCACCACATCCTGTTCCTTCATTTGCAGGTTCAGGCGCGTGATTTCGCGGTAGCGCTCGGTGGCTTTGATCCCGTTGGCGAGCCTTCCTCCCGCAAAAAGCACCTGATCCAGTTGCAGCGACGCCGCAAGCGAACCTTCGTCCTTGGGAGAATCTGGGATCAAATTGTTCGCAATGCCCGAAATTGCCGCAGCTAACAAATAGTCGTTGGCGGTGGAGCTTTCAGGATCCAGGTAGCTGCCAATATTCACCGGAGGCAGTTGTACAGCTTTTGGCAGATGTGTGCGAGCCAGGCTATATCCTCCCTGGAGCGTGAGCTGGGGATACAAGCCGCCCTGAACTTGGGCACGGCTTTGCTCTGCGATGGCCACTTCCTCGCGCGCCATCAACAGAGAGCTATTTTGGTCCAGGGCTATGGTAACGCTTTCCTGGAGTCCGATGGCGGACAGGCCAAGTGCCCAGGTCAGCGTTATAAGTGCAAAAAAGATACGTTTCATGGCCTATTCCTCTTTTTTGATTTCATTAATTAGGGATTCCTTGCGGGCTGGCTTGATAATGCCAAATAGTATCAGCCTCACAATGAGATCGTGGTCGCGTTCGATGCGACGGATGATCTTGTCTTTGTCTTCAAGGTCAATCCAGTTGTCCCCCAACATAAACCATTCATGGAACATCAGGCTGAATTGTTGTGGGTTCACCCAATCGTTTACCAAACCCTCTTTTTTTCCGCTCACAATGATGCCAGATAAAAGCATGCCCATGCGGTCGCGGTATTCGGTGCGAATTTGATCCAAGCTCTCAAAGCCGTCGAATGGGTTTTGATGCATCGCCTCGATCAGGATGGGCATATTTTCAAAGATATAGATCATGGGCAGGCGCAGAAAGCTGGAAAACTTGTCTTCAAAATTGTTTGCTGAGTTGATTTCTTTTTCCAACTTTATAAAAAGCTCCTCCGCTTTGGTACGTATTGCAGCTATGAAAAGCTGCTCTTTACTCGGAAAATAGTAGTAAATGGTCGCTTTGGCAATTCGCGCACCCCGGGCAACCTCTTCCATCGAGGTTTTATTGTAGCCCCAGCGCGTGAAATGCTCTATGGAAACTTCCAATATACGTTCTTTCCTTTTGTCTTTAGCATTGTTCATTTATCCACCTCACTTTGTTTTAAACCCACTTGGGATAACGAATAACGACCTTCTTAAAAAGGTCATTTTCGATTCTTCGACCAATATGTACCAATCGGTTGAATAGTCAAGAAAAATCTTTCTGAAAACCCGAAAATCTAAAAATACTTTTGGGGTTTCCGAATGCTTGATTGTGTTTATTTCAAGGTTTGATCCGTGTTTGGAGAGAAAAGAAGGGATTGGAATTAATTCAACAGCCGCCTTCCTTTGATGTATGGTGTCTCAAAACCAGTGCCTCAAAACCATCATGAAAATCGGTTCACCCCCTGTTTCAAGGTGTCGATCACTTCTTAATCAAGCCTTAATCAAGTCTTAATAATTAACGCTTGATTAAGACTTGATGATCACTTGATTAACGCTTTCAGGCAAGGGGTGACCCGTCCTGAACCAGGTTGACTCCCAGCCGGATTTAAGCCAGCAACCACCCACTTTCACTTTTCAGCCGGACAAGCCAAACCCAGGCTGGATCAGGGTTACAATTATTTACTTGACAGGGCGGGCTATTCAAATCCTTATGATTAAATCAAAAAATGCGGGAGGAAAAAATGAAAAAGCAACTGACTGGAAAAGAATTGATTGAGTTTTTGGAAACCACCAGCCCGGCCGCCTTGAAAGAGGCACTGGAATACATCCATCCCGCTGATATTTTGGACGCCATGGAAGACTATGATGGCGATTTCTTCAACCTCTTGGTCCGGATTCCCACCGATATTTTGGCAGGCATTTTGGAAGAAGCGGAGGAAGAGGACAAGGGTGAATTGCTGGGTCTTTTCTCCACTGATCAGAAAGTAGATATCATCTCGGAAATGGCTTCAGACGAAGTTGCCGACATGATGGAACACTTTGACGACGATGAAGTCAATGAACTGATCTCCAGTTTGGACGAGGAAAAAGCCCAGGAAATCAAACAGTTGATGAGCTATGACCCCGAAACCGCCGGCGGAATCATGGCCACGGAATTTGTGCCCGTGAATGCACAGATGACGGTTAAAGACACCCTGGAATATCTGCAAAAAAACGGTGAAGACGCTGAAACCATCAACTATCTGTATATGCTCGACCCGGATGACAAGCTGAAAGGCGTGGTTTCGCTGCGCGACATTGTGATGAGCGAATTCAACCTGCCCTTAACGGAACTGGTGAACCCAAACGTGGTGAGCGTTCCCACCAATATGGACCAGGAGGAAGTTGCCCAGCTTTTCCGCAAATACGGCTTTTCCGCCATCCCCGTGGTGGATGAAAATCATAAAATGCTGGGAATCATCACTGCAGACGACGTTTTGGACGTGGTGGTGGACGAAAGCACGGAAGACTTTGAGCGCATGAGCGCGCTGTCCCACAGTGAAACGGAATATCTGGACAGCAGCGTGATGACCCTGGCACGCAAGCGCATATTTTGGCTGTTGTTTTTGATGATTTCCGCCACTTTCACCGGCATTGTGATCCAGCGCTATGAAAGTGCCTTGGCAATCGACGGCATGCTGATCCTGGTAGCGTTCATCCCCATGCTGATGGACACAGGTGGAAACGCAGGCTCACAATCCGCCACCCTGGTGATTCGCGGTATGGCGCTGGGCGAAATTTCCATCAAAGACTTTTTTGTAGTTTTGTTCAAAGAAATCCGGGTGAGCCTTGTGGTGGGTCTGGCACTGTCGGTGGTCAATCTTTTGCGGATCTGGATGTTCAACAAAGACCTGATGCTGGGTCTTTCGGTGTCCATCGCCATGTTTTTCACCGTGATCATTGCCAACGTCGTGGGCGGAACCCTGCCCCTCATAGCGCGGAAATTCAAGCTGGACCCTGCCATCATGGCTGCGCCCATCATCACCACAATCGTGGACGTTTTGGCCCTGATCGTCTATTTCAGCGTGGCGATGAAGCTTTATAACCCTGCATAACAGCCGAACGCCTCAAGCCTCTTTGTCCCCACGCAGTTTCAGCCACCACTGTATGCGTTTGGCAATCTCCTTTTCAAAGCCGAATTCTCCCGGTTCGTAATAGCTCTTTTCCTGCATCTGCTGTGGGAAATATTTCTGGTAGGCATAGCCATGTTCAAAGTCGTGATCATATTTGTAGTCTTTACCGTAGTCCAGTTCTTCCATCAGCTTGGTGGGCGCATTGCGAATGTGCATCGGCACCCCAAAATGGCTGGTTTTGCGAGCATCCTCGGCAGCGTGACCATAAGCCTTGTAAAGTGAGTTGCTCTTGGGCGCAGTGGCAAGATACACAACCGCTTGCGCCAAGGCGGTGTTGGCTTCCGGCATGCCCAAAAAGGTGAGCGCTTCCTTGGCTGCAATGGCTTGGGTCAGGGCAGCGGGATCAGCCAAACCCACATCCTCGGAGGCAAAGCGGATGAGCCGGCGCACGATGTAGCGCGGATCCTCCCCCGCTTCCAGCATCCGGGCAAGCCAATAGAGCCCGGCTTGAGGATCCGATCCGCGTAAAGACTTGTGCAGAGCAGAGATCAGGTTGTAGTGTTCCTCGCGGTTTTTGTCGTAGAACAGGGTTTTCTTTTCCAAAACCGCCGCCATTTCCTTCACTTGGGGATGCGGATTCTCCTTCAGCCAGGGTTCCAGCAGTTCAAGCTGGTTCAAGGCTCTGCGGGCATCGCCCCCGCTCTGTTGGGCAAGCCATCCCAAAACTTCGGCATCCTCCTCCAAACCCAGTTCCCGCATGCCTTTTGCCAAGATTTCCTGCAAATCCTCTTCGGACAGCATTTCCAAAACGAAGACGTGACAGCGCGAAAGCAGGGCTGGGATCACCTCAAAGGATGGGTTTTCTGTGGTGGCACCGATCAAAATGACCGCACCGCTTTCCACAAACGGTAAAAATGCGTCCTGCTGCGACTTGTTGAAGCGGTGAATTTCGTCGATGAAGATGATGGTGCGCTGGTTGCTGCGCCGGTGGGCATATTCGGCATCCTTCATCACAGCGCGCACATCGCCGATCCCGGAAAGCACCGCGCTGAACTGCACAAACCGATGTCCCGAAACGCTTTCGATCACTCTCGCAATGGTGGTTTTCCCGGTTCCGGGCGGACCCCAAAGAATGAAGGAATGATATTCTCCGCTTGCCACCATCTGCCGCAAAAGGGAACTTTGCGCCACCAGTTGGGTCTGCCCGCGCAGCTCGTCCAGGCTTTTTGGACGCAAACGCTCTGCCAGAGGTGCATCGCGTTCTGTATTTTCAGCGGAATTCAGTAAATCGGTCTGCTCGTCTTTCACTGTGGGGCTCAAAAATCCATGAAGCCTGCCAGCTCGCTGGGGTCATACCAATCCAGGGAACCCTGGATGCGCTGGAGTTCTACCAACAGCAAACTGCGGTGCTTGTCCTCCTCCTCCGCCAGTTCCAAAAGCATTGCTTTCAGTTCGGGCTCGGAAGTCTGTTCGGCAAAGGCCAGATAGTGGTTTTGGGCAATTGCTTCGCGCTCAGCGGCATATTCCAAAAGCGCCACCGGATCGTTTAAATCGAGGCCTTGCAGGTCTTTGTCCTTCAGAGCCTTGGCTTCGGGCTCGGCATCCGGGAATTCCGGGCCAAAGCTCTCGCGCAGCCTGGCTTCATGGGCTTGCTCCAGCAAAACCAATTCGCGGAAAAAGACGCTGTTTTGTGGGTTTTTGAAGCTTTTCGCCAAGGCGTCGTAAAGCTTTTGAGAGCGGATCTCCTGCGCCAGGGCGAGGAGGTAAAGTTCTTTTTTATCCATTTTTTCCTTCCTTATTTATGTGGTCTGACGGATCAATTCGATGGGGTTGATCCTGTGCAGCCTGCGCAGAGGCAGCAGCACGCTGATCAGGGTGATGGCAAAGGAAGCCAGCACCACGCTCAGATAGTCCTTCCAACTGAACACAACCGGCAGGGGCAGCGGTCCGGCATCTCCCATGCCCATCGAAAGCAATCCAAAATGTTTTTGCACCAGCAGCAAAACTGTGGAAATGACGAGCCCCAACGCTATTCCCAGGCTGGACAAAATCAGCGCCTGCCTCAGAAAAAGCCCACTGAGATCGGCATCGCGATATCCGAACGCCTTCAGCAAACCCAGTTCGCGCCGCTTTTGGGCGATGGTTTTCAGCATGGAACCCGTAAGATTGAAACTGGCAATCACATACATGAACAGCATGATCACAAACATCAGATATTTCTCAAAGCGGATGGCGCTGTAGAGACTGGCGTCATAGGCGCCCCAATCCTCAACTTTCAAATCTTTGAAGTGGTTTCTGATCCGTTTTGTGTGCGCTTCCGGTGAGGTGGCATCAGGGGTTTTCACTTCGATGTAGTCAATCTCGCCGTTATAATCCTTGAAAAAGCTTGCCTCCTCCAGGGAAATGAAGCTGAAAGAATAGTCGTAATCCGGCATGGCAGTGCTGAATATGGCTGCCACGTGCACGGTTCTGACCCTGGGCAGGAGCCCGAAAGCAGTGGGGACATCAAAAACCGGGGAAAGAAGCTGAATCTCATCGCCAACTTTAACCCCCATATTCAACGCCAGAGAGCTTCCCAGAGCAATTCCACCCTCGTTGAAAAAAGGACCCGAAACATCGCCGTTCAGGATGCCCAACACATTTCCATCCGGGGTGAGTGTTTTTTGCCCAAGCGCCGCGCTGATGCGGGCATGCCTTTGCGGGTCGATTCCAAAGCACTGCGTGGAAAAAATCTGCTCACCTTTTTTGATCACAAGGTCGTTGCGGATCACAGGCGCTGTTTTGTAGCCCATGCCATCCAGGCTGTCCACAAGGCTCTGATATCCGCTCATGGCTTCGCCGCCCCTGGCTGTGATCCTGATTTCGCTGAGCGTGCTGGTCACGCGGTTGCGAATATCGGCACGCAGGCCGTTCATCACGCCGCCAACGCAGATCAGGGCTGTAACGCCAAGCGTGATTCCGGCGATGGTGAGCCAGTGGGATCGGTGGATAAAGCCGCGACCCTGGCCCCTCAGATAGCGAAGCGCCAGCCACAGCTTTCCTCTGTTTGTATCCATGGATTCCATTTCAAGGAAAGGCAGATTTTGGTCAAGCGCTTTTCTGCTCAAATCCTGTGAATTCGAGCCCTTTTTTGAATATCTTTCTCAAAAACCGTTTTTTCCGCCGCTCACAATACATTTGACAATTCTCCCGGCGCAGATTCCCTTGCCCAAAAGAAAGCTCTGGAAAACCAAATGAACAAACACATCGGGGAATATCTCGCCTGGCTGATGCCTGAACTCGCCCGCGAAGGAATTGAAATCCAAGACCAAAAAGAAATTGACTACGGCTGGCAGTTGCATTTGCAGGACAAAGAACATAAATCCGTTTTGAACCTGTATTATTCCGAGAAAAAAGGCGTGAGCAAGGTTTTGGCTGGCAAAGAAACCCCGCTGAAAGCCAGATTGCGCCTGCTCTTGGCTCGTAATTCCGAACAAACGGAAACCGCATTTCACACTTGGGAGCGCTGGATCGGCAGCGATGAAGCAGGTAAAGGCGACTACTTCGGACCCCTGGTGGTGGCGGCGTTTGCCATGGATCAGGAAATGGAGGAGGAACTGCGCTCGCTGGGAGTTATGGATTCCAAGCGCCTGACGGATCAAAGCATCAAAAGCATCGCCCACAGCCTCTATGAACGTTTTCCGGAACAGATCTCCTGCGTGGTGATCAAGCCCCTGCGCTACAACGAGATCATCGCAGACATGCAATCCCGCACAGAAAACCTGAACGACCTCCTTGCCTGGCAACATGGCAAAGCCATCATGGAGCTTTTGCAGCGCATTCCCAATATCCACGGCATTTTGGTGGATCGCTTCAGCCATGGCAAAAAAGTCAGCAAACTCCTCAGCGGCAAGGAAATCCCCGTCCCGGTGGAGGAACGTGTGAAGGCCGAGGCTGATCCCGCTGTGGCGGCTGCCTCCATCATTGCGCGCTACCAATTTCTGCAGGCCAAGGCATCCATGGCCAAACATTTCGGGATGAAATTCCCCCTGGGGAGCGGCAAAAACGTGCTTGAGCCCGCCCGCACTTTTGCAGACAAATTTGGCTGGGAACGCCTGGCGGAAGTTGCAAAGCTGCATTTTGTCACCAGCCGCGAGGTTCGTGCCCGGGATATTTTCGAGCCTTCCGCCGATAAATGACTTGACAGAAAGGCTCACACCTCAAAACTTGAATCAATAAATCAAACGAACAAGGCAAATATCCAAATTATCTTTGGATTGCAGGCATAAAATTTACCATCTCAGAACCCACACCGGGATTTTGGAGCATAATAATATGATCAAAGCAATGGGACGTCTGAATTTGGACGACTATAAAATAATGGACGCGCATGTTGAAAAGATTTTCAAGAATCTGGACAAAGGCAACAACGGCATTGCGGAGCGTCTGATCCACGAACTGGCAAACACGCCGAACTACTTTGTGCGCGAAGAACTGGGCAAACGCCTGGCGGCATACGAAGGCAAGGGAAAGCTGGAACGCATCTGCGGCGATATGCTGTCTCACAACCTCTATGGCATCCGTGCCACCGCGCTGTTCTATTTTTACTACCGGCATCAGGAAGACCCCGAAGTGATCGCCGAAACCCTTGACCGCACCTGCGAAACCGTTCCCTGGGAAAGCGAAACAATCTGCTTTGAGATGTGGAAAAAGGCGCCGGAAGTGATGAAAAAATACATGCCGGCATGGTCGGAATCGCCCAATCCCAAAAAGCGCGAAATGTCTCTGCACGGCATGGAAAACATCGCCAGCCGCAGTCCGCAATACGCCCTTGCCTTTGTGGGTCGCCTGCTTGACGATCCGGATGAGGAAGTGCAAAAGAAAATCAGCCACATCCTGGTTCAGGTTGGGCGCATGCGACCTCAACACACCTATGCAAACCTGCGCACCTGGTTTTTGGAAGGTGATGAAAACCGCGCCAAAACCCTCTGGGCAACCCTCAAAAAACTCACCAGCCTGTTTTCGCAAAAGAATATGCGGGACAAAGCCCGGGAATTCACCAGCGTGAGCCAGCGCGTGGCGCAAAACTGGAAATCCGACCCCGATCCCGCCGTGGCGCAGCTGGGTCACAAACTTTCAAAACTGATCAAGGACCTATGATTCATGTGATCCTGGTGGAGCCAATCTATGAAGGCAATGTGGGCGCCGTGGCCAGGATCATGCACAATTTTGGATACAGCAGCCTGCGCATCGTGGGCGCCGTGCCCAGCAAAAACGACTTTTATCTGGCGATGCATTCGGAGCATCTTTTGGATGAGGCGCAGGTTTTTCCCACCCTCAAGGATGCCATCTCCGATCTTGACCGCGTGATCGCTTTTTCCCGCCGTTTGGGAAAATTGAAGCCCATTGATTTGGATCCTCCCGAACTGGCGCAATATTGTAAAAAGATACCCCACTTGGAGATAGGCTTGGTTTTTGGCAGAGAAACCTATGGACTCACGGATGAGGAAGCCGCGCTTTGCCCCCTGCGCTGCCACATTCCCGCAAATCCGGATTTTCCCTCCATAAACCTGGCTCAGGCGGTCACCGTGGCACTTTGGGAACTCACCCGCAAGGCGGATCCGGAAATCCATCTGCCTGCCGCACCGGGATTTGAGCTTGACAAAATGAAGACCTATATGTTGGATGTCATGGAATCCGCCGGGTTTTTCCGCAGCCATGAAACCACCAATTGGGAAAACTTTCTGGCGAAGATGCTGGCCCAGCTAAACCCTAATAAAACCATGCTTTGGCGCTTCCGGCAGCTTTTTAACCGCTGGCACGTGCTGACAACCGGAAAAGGCATGGGCTATGAACGCACGCACACCGATCCAACGGATGAAGACGAAACCGAATAAGGCATTTGTAAAAGCGCTACTCCGGGATGCGTTCCAAAGATTTTGGATAGAGGTATAAACATGACGTTACTGACGGCAAAAACAGAACTTACACCCCGTCAGCAAGAAATTTTCAGCTTTTGTGAAGACCATTTCTTTGCTAACGAAAACCCCAACTACGTGGCGAAACAATCCCGCTTTTTCACGGAAGGCTACGATGCTTTCGGCTTGGACGACAATCAGTTACGCCATCTGCGGGACGAAGTTTTCCAGCGCTTTCAGCCCAGCATGCCCGAAATGGCTGAATTGGCATACCATTTTCTGGCCACGGGGAAATATGAATTTGGCAGTCTGGGCCTGATGATGCTGAAAAAGAATCGTCCGCGCCTGGAACGTGGCGTTTTTGCCCACCTGAAACGCAGCCTGGACGAAGTGGTGCAAACCTGGACCCATGCCGACATCATTGGCACCAAGCTCACACCCGTGCTTTTGGAACTGGAACTGGTTACCCTGCAAGACTTTGAGCCCTGGCGCTTCTCCGCAAGCAAATGGACCCGGCGCGTGTCGGCAGTCACCTTGCTCTATCTCCGCAACCGCGTTGAAGTGGAAACCCTGCTGGAATATGTCACTCCGCTTTTGCAAGACAAGACCCGCCCGGTTCATCAAGGCGTGGGCTGGTTTTTGCGCGAACTTTGGAAGATCCATCCCCGCGAAGTGGAGGACTTCCTTTTTATCCACAAGGATCAAGCCGCGCCCATCATCATTCAGTATGCCACCGAAAAGATGAACAAAGATAAGAAAAAGCGCTTCCGCCGCGCCATCAGCAAAACCGGCAAACCCGCCGCTCACCGCAACAAAAAAGACAGACCCACCAAGGTTGAAATCGATGAATAAACTATTATCCGTTTTCCTTTTGCTAATTTTTCCGCTGATCGTTTCGGCGGCGCATCTTTCCATCTCGCTTGAACTTGAGCCACCTCTGAATGGCGAGTTTTCACTCGGCTGGGGAAGCCTTTCCAGTCCCGGTTCGCCGCGTTTGCCGCTGCGCACCATCAATGTGCTTCTGCCTCCTGATGCCCAAAACATCTCCCACAGCGCCGATTTTTCCAATTTGCGAACCATCGCGGCTCCTGCCCCCGAACTGAACTCTCCATTTTTCAATCAGGAGAGCCTGCTCACCGGCAGTCCCAGCCGTCACAATGCTCCCCAAGTGGTTTTTTATGGCATAAAGCATTGGGGCGATGTGAGATATGCCAGCTTTGGCGTTCTCCCCGCCGTGCATGATGGCAGCCACTGGCAGGCTTGGCAAAAACTGAATCTGGAATTGAATTGGAGCCAGGGGCAAAGTAAGGAAAACCCAGCCATTCCTCCGGTTTGGAAGCATCTGTCGGGCAAGGACTTCGATCCTCAAAACTTTTTCGTGAATCCTCAGGATTTGGACTCATATTACCAAAGCTCCAATACGCGTAACTACGACTATCTCATCATCTCCACACCCGCTTTGTATCAGGCTTTGGCGCCTCTGGAGAGTTTCAGGCAAGGCCAGGGCTTTGTCACCGCCTTTCAGGATATCACAGCCATCTTGGCTGGAGGCACCGGCGCCACTCCCGGCGAAAAGCTTCGCAACCACCTGATTTTACAATATAATAACAGCCCCTTTTCCCACCTGCTTTTGGTGGGCGATCACGACACCGTGCCCGTGCTCTATCTCAGCCCGGAACCGGACGCCCAAAACAACGTCCCTTCCGACTTTTTCTATGGTGACCTCAGCAGTATAATCGACACCGATGGAGACGGACTCCTGGGAGAATATTCGCCCGGGGAGGGCTTGCAGGATTTCCTCTGCGACTTCACGCCGGAGGTGTTGGTGGGACGCATTTCCACAAACAATGCAGCCCAGGTAAGCCAGATCGCAGAACGCACCGTGGCATACGAACAAAGCAGCGCCCCCTGGAAAAAAAGAGCCCTGCTGCCCGCGGCATATTTGAATTATGGCGGCGAACCCGAACCGGTTTATCTGCAAACCGACGGCGCCACCTTCATGGAATATGTAAAAGCAACCGCCTTAAGCGATTGGGACTGCGACACCATGTATGAGCAAACGGGATTTTTGCCATCTTATCCTTCCACTCTGCCGCTGGATTATGACGATCTGTACAATCAACTCAGCATCCAAAGCTACGGAATCTTGAACTGGAGCGCACACGGCTCTGCGGAATCCTCATCCCGCAAGGTCTGGATGTCTGATGACAATGGAAACAATCAGCCCGATCCCTGGGAAATGCAGTGGCGTTCCATGGTTGACCGCCAAAGCTTTGACAACCTGGCAAACGGCGATGGCAGCATCCTTTTTGCCGCTTCCTGCTACAATGGCAGAATCGACGGCTCCCAACCCTGCCTGGCGGAATATGCCCTGCTGAAAAAGACAGTTGCCTCCATCGGTGCCACCCGCACCGGCTGGTACAAAATGGGCTGGAGCAATCCCGGCTGGGGCGGATTGAGTTCCTACAACTACCATTGGCTGGAAAACCTCGCCCGCAATCAGCTTTCCCTGGGTGCGGCGCATGCTCTGGCAGGGCTCATCCACACACAATACTATCTTTTTGGCGATCCTCTGGACGATGGCGGCGTGATCTGGCCGGAGCTGCAAAATGTTTATACATATATGCTTTACGGTGACCCCGCCATCGGTCATACCGGTGCGGGAACTCCCTTTGGGCAAATCCTGATTTATGAACCCAATCCATCCAACAGCCTGGAACTGGTGGATTGCTTCATCAGCACCAGATTCAATGTGATCCACACCGATAAACTCATTCCGGACTACGACTACATCAACCAATTCGACGCCGTGTTCTGCCTCTTTGGCACAGGCTCGGCAACCTACGTTCCCAGTCCGGGTTCGTTGGATTATAATCTGTTGCTTTCATATCTGGATGCGGGAGGTAACGTCTATATGGAAGGCGACTTACCTTGGGAAAATGCCAATCCCTTATGGCAGAAATTCGGCACCTCCGCTCCGGCAGGGCAAAGCATTGTTCTTCACGAGGTTCAAACCGTCCAAGCCGGCCATGTTTACACCTGGGGCTACGATGCCGCAAACACTCAAGTTCAACTCCTGCAAGCCGCTACGCCTGATGCCCAAACTCTTTTCACCGGTGAAAACCCCAGCCAGACAGTGGGAATTTTGAATCGGACAAACACCTACACCACAATCGCTTCCAGCTTTGAACTGTCCAAAGTTCAAGGCGGCGCTCCCCATCGCGAGCTTTACATCATGCTCGCCATCATTTTGGATAAATTCGGTCTCATTTCGTTCTTGCCATCGGCTGTGGAAGATATGCAAACTCCCCAGGCAGAACTGCAGGCCAACAGCTTCCCTAACCCCTTTACCACAGGGATTTACGTCAATATTGAGCTTCCCAAAGCCGCGGATGTGACGCTGGATATCTACAACCTGCGCGGGCAAAAAGTGAGAACACTTGTTCAAAGCTCACTTCCCGCCGGGAACCGGCAATTCTTTTGGGATGGTCGTGATCAAAACCATAATCCCACCGCCCCCGGCATCTATTTCTGGCGTCTCATCGCCGCCGAAAACCGCCTTCAAGGCAAAATGCTGAAACTGGCAAATTAACAAAACCATGGAGATTGGCATGCCAAAATTCACAAAACGCACCCTGATTTTTCTGCTCCTTTTCTGCGCTCTCACTTTGTTGAACGCGCTCCCTCCGGCTTTCACCGCCAAGGGCAATCCCAAACTTTATAAAGAACTGCACAGCTTGGCTTTGAACAATCTTAAAAAGCTTGATAGGAGTCACCAAAGCCAATACCGCCGCATGCTCAAGAATAATAATGATGTTTTGATGGCGTATCTGCTTGCCTATGAAAGCGATGGCGCTCTCCAGATTGCCAATCCGGACGACGTGATGAGCAACTACCTTCAGGTCCGTACACTTCTGAATACCCACGGCACCAGCCTGGAGCCCGAATTTTACCTTTCCTATGTGGCTCATCAAACCGTGACCGAAGAAAGAATTGAGCCCTACCGGGATGCACTGCTGAAAGACGGACTGCAGGAAATTTTGGATGGCAGCGAAGACGAGATGGAAATCTATCGCAAGCTTTGCCAATGGTGCGTGGGACGCCTGCAGTTTCAGCCCACCTCCGGACGCGACCAAAGCCCGATGGATATTGTGTTCAAAAGCCAATATGGCCGTTGCGAGGAAATGCAAATCCTCTTTGTGGCAGCCGCCCGCACCGTTGGACTGCCAGCGCGACCTGCCAGCACACCCTGGTGGCCGCATCAGGACAACAATCACGCCTGGGCTGAAGTTTGGCTGGACGGCGCCTGGCACTACACGGGAGACATGGATGCCGCCTATCATCCCGATCAGACCTGGTTTAGCGGCATGATAGACAAAACCGTTCTCATCCTGGCAAACGGTTCCCTGCCTGCTGAAAACGACGAAGTTTTGCGCTCCGGGCGCTATGATTGCACCATCAATTCCATCCGCAACTATGCCGGTGAGCGCACACGCAACCTGAAGATCCAAACCCTTAATGCAGAAGGAAATCCGCTGGCGGATACCTCCGTGGGAATTTTGGTTTACAACTGGGGCACCCTGCGCCCGCTAATCTATGTAAAGACCGATTCCGCTGGCAAATACACGCTCAGCGTGGGACGGGGCGCGTTCTATCTTTCCGCTTTCAAAGATGGGAAAAGCGCGCTGGAACTGGTTCCCTCCTCGGAAGATGAGGATCTTTATTGTCAGCTCAGCCTCAGCGAAAAACCGCTGGCAGACCGCAACGACATGCTCTTTTATCCATCCAATCCCTTTGAATGGAAACAGGCGCCAGCCTCCTGGGATGAGGGCGTGAAAGTGCAAAAGGACTATTGGGCTGCGATTGACCGTTCCTATGCAGACCGTTTCGGCTTTGGCGCCGCTCCCAAACAGGAAAGATTCATCATCGCCGCGCGTGGAAACCACTCTCAGGCGCAGGAATTTCTGCGTCGCCACCCCAACGCGGATGAAAACTTTCTCAGCGACGTGGTAAACGATGAGAAATTTGACTCCAAATTCCTCTGGCAGGCAAATGCGGATCAGATTGAAGCCCTTTATTTTGAATGGTTTAAATACAATGATGAGGATGAGGAAGAATTTTGGGATTATTATTACTCAGATATGCTCACCATCATCAACCCCAGCGTTTTTTATGAAGAACTGCCCCAGGTAAACAATTTCCAAAACGGCAAGCCAAGCATCTATCCACCAGCGTTTTATCAAAAAGGTAAAACTGTCATTCAGCGTCTGGACAAGGCAGCCCGCTGGATGAAAAAGAACTATAAGATCAATGCCGCCAAAGCCTTGGACGGACTCCTGCCCCTGGATATCGCCGTGCGGCAAAAATATCTGAGCCCCGTGCAGTATAGAATGATGGCCACAAACCTGGCACGAGCGAATGCCATACCGGCTGGTTTTTCCAGACGCCCAAATCTGCTTAATGTGCGTTTTGACGACGATTATTATGGATATTATGATCTGATGAAATGCGCTCCGGAAGTGGATCCGGAAGACAAACAGGCGTTTTGCACACTGCGGGTTCTCACTTCAGACGAGGACGGTGCGCCGCTGAGCCTTTCCTACCTCATGAATCTGGAATTGATCGTCTTTCAGGACGGAGCTTTCTATTGGCCGGAAGGTGATCCAATGCAGGATGAAGGAAACGGAGTTTACACTTTCCGCGCTCCCAAGGGCGAGTATTATCTCCAGGCAGGATACCGGGTTTCAGACAGTCAAACCGCTTTCCAGATGAGGCGGGTGGATCTTTCCGAGGCGGATAGTCTGCAGGTGGAAATTGTATTGCGTGAATATCCCCGTGGCTGGAGCGATGGTGTTTACTATGAACTTCCTGAGCTTTTGGATGACTTGGATATCGAAGGTTACAGCATTTTTCTGATTGGAAATCACGACCAGGAAAACAGCGTGCGCCTGGCAGAAAAACTGCGCTCCCTGGGCAGAAAATTCCTCTGGGTGGGACACGAGCCGGCAGCGCAATCGATTGCGAATTATGTTGTTAGCCCCACTTGGAAAGAATGGGTGAAAGAAGACCAGCGTAATCGCGTCCGCACCATCACCCTGGTTCGGTGGGAAGATGGAAAATGGATTGGCAGCTATGAAGGACTTTGGGATAAACTGCCGGATTGATTCTTCTTTCAGCCACCGTGGAGAATGCCCCAAGAAGCCTCATCCTGCCTTCCTCCTTGGCCCGAGCCAATGAGCCACCGCAAGACAACCCAAAGGCAACCCAATAAAAACTTGGGAGGCTTATGAGAAGGATCCATGTTGTTACCCTGTTGGGCTCAAGGGCGAAGCCTGATTAAAAGTATTCGTAGCGGATTTTCAGTCGCAGGCTTTCCTCGCCTTTGCCGTTGGTGACCACATATTCCGTGATGTTGCCGTGTTCATCGGTCTCATAGCTGTAATTGTCTGTCATTTTGTCGTTTGGAGAATCGTACACGGTTTTGGTCAGCCAGCCTGAACCGTTGTAGCTATGGCTGTATTTGCGCATCAGGTTGCCCTGCGGATCGGTCACCTTTTTTTCCTTAAGCAGCCCGGCTGCATCGTAGCTTTCCAAGGTTTTTTGGGTGGGTTGGCCGTTCAGATAGTCCTGCAGGATAGTGACCGTGTTTGATTTGCTGTCATAGCTGTAAGACGCTGTCTGGTTGAATTTTCCATCCATACCCTTCTTTTGGATACCTGACGGTTTGCCCTGGCGGTTATAGTAAAAACGCTGGTTGCGAAGGCGTCTGGTTTCCGTGGTGTACTGAATTTCGATATTGTAACCGTCTGCAGTGTATGTATATAGATGCTGGAGTTCGATATTGCCGTCGGAGTCGAAAAACTCGATCCGAGTCAGGTAGCCCTCATCGTCATAATGATAGAGAGCGGCGTCACCTTGAATGGGATAAATGTCGTCCAGATCGTCAGTTCCGTTTTCCATGCCATCATGCCAGGCATATCTTTGTACCCGCTCAAGCTGTCCGTCTTCGCGATAGTGGTAGCGAAAACCGTTTGGGATGGGGTCGTGCCCATAGGTGATGCTGCTGTGCATTTTTCCCAGGCTGTCGAAACGGACAATCACGTGGTCGAACAACATGGCGGGTTCCCACAGCAGATCGCCGCTTTGAACATACATCTTGCGCACCTGACCCTTGAGCTCGAAATCCTTCCAATCAAGTTGGTCCAAACCGCCGTTTTTCAGGGGATATTTGTCCAAGGCTTCGTGCCGCTTCACGTAAGGGGCACCCGGCTGTGAAAATCCACGGGGAGCAGCTTGGGCAAAAGCCGTCAATGCCAGTGAAATCAATACCAAAAATAGGATTGTCTTCTTCATCTTTCATCCTTATTTGCATAAATGCTTTTATGTATATACTGAGCTTAAAGCGCTTTCCTGTCAAGAGGATTTTAGCGACGGCTCATTTCGATTACAAAAACCTCAGAACCCTTGGAATGGACTTATTGTTTTTGTATTAAACCTTATTCTAATATTTTAATTTTCATTTTCTTCTTCATTGTAATTCCAGTCCTCGTCTTCATCATAGTTTTCATCATAGTCTTCATTATGGTCCTCTTCTAATTCTTGCCAGACTAAGATTTCATAACATTCTCGCACCTCTGGCTTGTAGCACACGGGTCCACATTTTAACCAGACAAGCAATCCCTCCAATGATGAAGGTGGGAAGGGTTCGTGAAGATTAGTATCAATCTGAATTATTCTGTAACCTCCATATTCATATACGAAGATTTTGCCTGTATGTTTGTAAGCAACGTATTGAACAGACGCATTGGGTGTCTCGAATTCACTGACAATTATTGCATGTGCTCTAGAATCTTCTTGCTCAGGTGTCAATGCTTTCTGTGGCACCATGTTTTGTTGGGGTTCTGTGTTTTGTTGGGTCGCAGCGTTTGGTCTGTTCATTTCGTTCATCATACGCATTAACAAATTGAGTTTTGTGTAATTGTTCATGTCTTCCTCCAAAAGATCTGTATTATAAATGATAATATGTTGCAGTCGTCCATAGTTCGGTCTAACCAATTAAGGTGAAAACTCTAACTCGTTGTTTTAGGTTCCCTGATGGGGCTCGTCATTCTTCGTTACTCACAATACATATATGGCTAAAAAACTGGTTACAGTGTTTTCATATCTTTATTTTATGTCAAGTTTTATTTCGAGAGTTTCAGTACAGAACACAATCCCATATCTTACAATACATTTCAAGATACGATGCTTGGCTTCAAAAGAGGTTTATCTGCATACGTTCCACCCTACAAGAAAAGACCGTTTCCGAAGGTATCGTATTCCGCCGGAAACGGTCTTTGTAGGCAATTTTCAATATTTAAACACCGCGCTCATTGCCAGCTAACGCACAGTGCTACTTTGGGTTAGTATTCGAACTTCAGCGAAACCTGGCTGTTTAAGCCCTTGGTGCTTCCGCCGATGACGGCGGGGCCATCATGCAGGAAGTTTTTGCTGAAAACGGTATCGATGGTGAATTTGTCCAATTTGATGGCAAGGCCGAGGTTCATGTCGAAGTCGGCTTCATATTCGCTCCAAATATCGTGCAAATCGACGTTGGATTCCAATTCCGCCTCGTCTTTCCAAGTCCAAATGCCGAAGTTTTGCCTTGCGCCAACTCTGCCGGTGAGCCATTTTGTGATGCGTGATTCCACACCCAAAGTGTATTCCGGCAGGGTCAAATAGGTCTGTGTGTTTTTAAATACATTGTTGTTGAAATTGTTGGTGTCCTTGACATTGGCTGAATACACACCAATCGGCTTGAAGGTCATGATGATGCTGTGACCGGGGGCAAGTTTGTAGTTTGCGCCGATTCCCACAGCTGCATTGATGTCTGAGTGCGCCAGTTTCAGGGTCGATTTGACGCCCGTTGGCTCATATTCGTCGGTGAGAGCTTCATAGCCCAAATCGCCAAAGATTGCCAGATCCAGCATACTGTCTTCCTGGATGAAATAGCGTCCGCCCAGATCGACGCCAAAACCGGAATAGCTGGCAACGTCAGTGGAAGTGTTATCTATTTTTTCGTTTATTTTGGCGCCTTGATAAAGAACCTTGGCTCCCAAATCCAGCTTTTCATCGCTCATGCCAAATTTGAGTTCCACGAACTGTCCCTGCTGTTTTTCCACAAATCTGGTCTTGCTGCTGCCTGAGTCATAATCCTCTATGGCGCTGTCGAATCCGAAAGCGAGGCCCAGAGCGAATTTTTCTGCGAAGCCATAGTAGGCTTGGACCTTGTGGTAGAGCTCCAGATTGCTGTTATAGTTCAGATGTTCGTCCATATCAATTTCGCTGGGAAGATGAAGATAGAGTCCAAACACGTTTGTTTTCATGGGGACATTGGCACCCAGAGACCAATTCCAATCGTCGCCGTTGGAATAAAGCTCACCGTAGATGCCGCGGTTGTATTTAAATATCGTGCCGGGAAAGAAGTGAATGTCGGTATCGTCCCGGATCACGCCATATGGGTAGCCCAAAGCGGTCATGCGACTGTCCGTTGCGAACAATCCACCCGCCATCAGAGCAAGTGCCAAGAACAGTACTAAAGGTTTTGGATTCATTTGATCCTCCTTCCTGATTTCTGTTTTTAGTGTGATTTGATCTCACACTTTTCTAATATTATAGGTGGATGCTGGATTCTGCCAAGCTGTTTTTGGTTTTGTTGAAGTTGAGGGAAGGGTTCGCCCGTCTTTTTGATCAAATGTTCCGCCCAAGGAAAAAGGGATGGAACGAGCGTCCCATCCCTATGGTAATGAGGTTTTTAGGTCAATTTGGATATGTCAGGGTGCAGTCCTGTGAAACCTTGACCCAATACGCTTTTCCGGGTTCCATCTGTGTGGGTTGGATGCCCAGATGGTCCACCTGCTGCAACCATGGTGAAATGGATGCCAACGCTGTGGAAGTGGGTTTGGGGGCTTGAGGCAGGTAGGAGATCAGGTTCCAGCCGGTTTTGAGATTGATGGGCGTTTGTGATGCCACAATCTCGGTTCCGGTGATGCTGAACATTGTGGCTTGGGACACATTCACCCAATAACCTTCATCAACTGCCATGGTTTTCAGGGTGTTGAAATGTTCTGCCACGGAGGGAAGATGGCTTTTGCTGATGTTTTTTACCTGCAGAAGTCCGCTGAGACCTGAAAATACGTCTTCCACGCTGTAGGATGCGGGAACAGAGTTCAGGCTGATCAGGTTCCAGCCCGCGGAGAGGGAAATCTGCTGCTGGTGAGGCAGTTCGCCAAACACGATATTGACTGGAGTGGCAGCGCTTGCCGAAACCGTGACCTGCACATTTTGAGACTCATAGCCTGCGGTGCTGACGGTGAGGGTGTAGGTTCCCGGATTCAGGTAGCGATAAAAATCCCCGTGGATGGGGTTTGTGTCCACGATGGAATAGCTGTTGTCATAGCCAGCGATGCTGATTTCGGCCACCAACGGATTTCCATAAGCGTCTGTCACAGTGCCATGTATGCCCTTGAGGGCTTCTTCCAGATAGCTGAGCATGGCGTTGTAGTTGTAATTCCAATAGCTGGGCATGGTGGATGCGGAGGGCATCTTGGTGCGTGAACACTCGATGGTGACTTCACGTCCGTTGCGAGTGTAATTCATCCAATCCTGCCTTCCTCCGGAAATCATATACCAATCCGAGCCTCTGACGATTCCGTTTGAGGTGAGGGTGGCAAAATAACCGGAGAGGCCATCGTTTTGCGCGTTGGAGGCATAAACGAGGCTGGAAGAGATGAACCAATCATTGTCTGGATGTGTGGTGGAAATGAAGTCCCAAGGATAATTCACCACTTCTTCGCCGCCATGGTAGTTGACGCCAAAAACAAAGTGATGGGCATTGGCAAAATCCATCATGGCCTGGGTTTCAGGCTGGATGGGGCCGGTGTTTGTGCTGCCATCGGGTTTGGGATAGTTGCGGTTCAAGTCGTAACCGTTTTGATTGGCACGACGGGCAGAGGCAACAGTGTTGTTTCCGCCATAGTAAGTGCCATCGGGGTTTGTGTTTGGCCCGATATAGAGCTGCATGTTATTTACGATATTGGTGATGCGCGGATCGCTGCCATATTGGCTGAGCAGGGTGTCTATCAACCTCAGCATCAGCATTTTACCGGTGAGTTCATCACCGTGCATGGTACTGGTGAAAAGCACCTCGGGCTCGTTTTCGTCAACATTTACGTTATCAGAGATCTTGGCAATCAGAATGCTGCGCCCGCTTACCGTGGTTCCCACATTGTAGATTTTACAAAGATGGGGGTAATTGGCGGCAAAGCTGTTCATCATGGAGACATAGGCATCGTAGGTGGGATATGCATCCCAATCTCGCATCTGACTTTTGCTTGCTGCCATCACTGCAGGAAACTCTGAGGATGGAGCAGGCAGGATGTTGTAGTTATAGCCCAATTGGCAAAATTCATCCCATTCCCAGTCGTTGGCGTAGGCATAAACCCAGTGTCCGCTGACTTTATCGATGGAAATAAGGTTGGTGAGCTCTTGCAGCTTGCTTTTGTCTGAAAGCTGGAAGCGGAAGTAATACTGATTCCACTCCCCCGCCAAAAGAGGCAGGGAGAGTAGAATCAGAATAATGATGTATAGTGGTTTTTTCATCGTCTTTATTTGGCAACGCCACCTGTGATGGCAATTACGTGATAGAACATTCTGTCACCAAGGTAGTTATCCGTGAAGCTGGTGGTGGAAACGGTGGTGAGATACACGAAATCACCGTAAGGGTCGGTGCTGCGCCAGATCTGATATTGGCCGGCGTTGGGCACGGGGTTCCATTCCAGCTTCAAGCCGGTGGATGTCATTTCACAGCTGGTGATGACAGGTGCATCCAGATCAGTGAGAGTTTGGGCGTTGAGAGCCAACGGAGTGGGGTCACCAATCACGTCTCCAAAACCAGGGTTGATGATTCCCGTGATGGGATAGCTGACACCATCCGCATAGTTGTAGAGCACGAAATTGATGGGTTCATTCTCTGTGGCAAGATATACGAGGAGGGTCACATAAGCCTGACCATCGCTAACGGTAACATCTGCCACGCCGCGACATTCGCCGCCCGCAAAGGCTCCAACCACGTCATTGAGATTGGCAGGCACCCAGTCGAGAGTGACCACACCAAGCACGGTGACAGAGTTATTGGGATAAACTGTGGGTGTCCAATCCGGACCAGCCACAGGCTCCACAGTCACGAGGATATCGCCGTAGGTGGTGAGCCTTCCATCGCTGACGCCAAAGGTGAGCAGCTCTTGTCCCACCCAGTTTTGGGCTGCGCTGAAGGTGACCATCAAGCCGTTGATGTCCACGTTTATGTTGCTGTTTCCACTGCAGGTAAGAGTGAGCGGATCACTGTCAGGGTCGCTTGCCCAAAGTCCGAAGTTGCTTTGCAGGCTGCCGTTTTTGGGGAAGCTGAGATATTCCGGAGGGTCGAACGCAGGAGGCTGATTGATATAGCCTGTTACAGTCATACTCACATCCACATCCAGGCTTGGATTGATGGGATCGTTTGAAAACACTGTCAAAAGTGCTTCATAAATCCCAGCCGCCATGCCATCTGACGAGAAGGACAGAGTGACCTGGGCACTGGAACCACCAGCAATGCTGCCGTTCATGGGCGTGGCGTGTACCCAATCGATGGGGAAGCTGTCTTGGAGCAGGGTGATGGTGCCGGAAACCGTGTGAGGTTCGGCGCCATAGACGTCTCCATCAATGGTGAAAGGCAGGTTGAGATTGCCCCCAAAAGAGGAGCCAATGGTCACATTCACCGTTGCTGAAGCTGTTTGACCGCCTTGGATGACGCCCCAGTTGCCACTTTGTCCAAACCAATCGATGGTGATACCGTTCCCGGAGGTAATGTTGGGGTTCAGATCGCCACCGCTGCCGCCCACAAAATTGGTGGCGCTATTCACGGTGACACCTGTGGGGAAGGTGATATGCACGTATTTGAGCCATTCGGTATCGGTGCTGGCATTGGTGACGGTGAAGGTCCAATCCACTGTGTCGCCGGGCAGGTAGTTCGTGGCATCAACCACCAAGGTGCTGCCGGCAATGCTGCGATCTTTGTCTGACAGCGTCAGTTGATTTCCTCTGGCTGCAGCCACCAGCTCTTCCATCACGAGGGAATATTCCAGGGTGCGGGAGCCGGTATTGCTGATGGTGAGGATGCGGGTGGTTTCATCATCCGGGTCAAGAACGCAGGAAATGGAATTGCTGCTGAGGCTGATGGTGGGGGGAATGAACCCGCTGCCTGTGACGGCGATATTTACGGTTGGGCTGTTATTTGCATTGGAGCTGATCACAACGTTGCCGTTGTATGTCGTTGCTGCAGTTGGGATAAAGCTCAGATTATAGACCTTGCTCTGCTGAGCCGGGATTGTAAATGAAAGAACGTTGCGCTCTTCATCATCCTGTTTGGCAAAGCTCTCATCCGATCTGCTTGCCGCTGCCACAGTGTAGCCGGTGGGCGTGGTGATGGTGCCCGTCAGGGCTTGGTTGCCAACGTTGTTGATGGTGAATTGTTTGACCTCTGTGTTTCCCACCGCAAGTTCATCATAAGCTAGGGAAGTGGGCTGTACCGCTATAAGCGGAAGGTCGCCTGAGCTGGTAAACATGATCTGGAGATTGGGGCGCAGGCTGTGGGTGCCACCATTGGTAAAGGCGTCGGTTTGATCCACACTGTCACTGCGCAGGGAGATGTAGCCGTAATCCATACTGGTTGCCTGTACGGTTCCACTGGAGTTATAGCTGCCAATCAAACCAAAGGCAGTATCCACCACGATGTTTTCCACTCCGTTCCAGAGGAAGGGGGTATCCAGAGTCAGCATGTTCCACCCCGTGGAAGTGGGCTGATAGCTGGTGGCGGTCCACACTGTGGTGAGACCAGTGGAAACGAACGCTTGAGAATTGGTGGCGGAGGTATGTCCCATGCGGATGATGTAGTTTGGCATTGCGCGTTCAGGTGTGCCGGTGACATTGAACCCGATATGCGTGATGTAGGAACCGGCTGGGACACCCAGAGCATTCAATTCTGTCCTGGTATAGACAGATTGCCCGTGTAAGCTCTGATAATAGACGTTGATGGGGCAAGCCACATTATTGCCGGTGGATTCGTCTCCAGTTCCAATAATTGCCACCGGTGAAGGGGTGACGGTTACGCTGTTGGAACCTGATGATTCACCCGACGGGTTGGTGTAAACGGTGGTGACATAATAGGTGTATGCGGTGCCATTGTTAGCTGTATTATCCGCATAAGTGGTTTGTGCAACGGTGGTGAGAGCAGTGCCATTACGATAGACCTTGTAACCGCTGATGATGCGCTGCTCATCTGTTCTCTCACCAAACACAGGGGCTTCTTCACCGCGTCCTGCGGCAGCATCCCAGCTGAGCTGGACGATGTTGTTGCCGGGAATGGCGGTCAGGTTTGTGGGAGGCATCGGGTTGGGAGTGGCGCTGGCGCTAATGGATGGATCGGATTCGCCATCGCTGTAAGTGGCTGTCACATAATATGTATATGTGGTGCCGTTGGTGAGACCGGTATCCGTATAGGTCAGAGCTGTGGTAGTGGTGCCAACCTGGCTGTCGTTTCTAAACACCTTGTATCCAGTGGGAGTGCCGGAGATGGGAACTGCCCATTCCAAATGCACACTGCGATGACTGGGAGTAGCGATAAGATTCAAGGGTGGATAGAGATCACTTTGCAAACCCATGATTGTGAGTTGGATATTGGGGCGGTTGTTTTCAAGAGAACCGCCTGTGAAGACGTCGGTTTGATCTGCTGTATCGCTGCGGGCATATCTGTATCCATTCGTGACAGTGGTGTACTGCACAGTACCGGAGCTGCTATAATTCCCAGATTTGCCAAAGGCGGTGTCCAGCACGATGTTATCCACACCATTCCACAAAAAGGGAGTGGCGAGCTGGATCATGTCCCATCCGGTTTGGGTGGGCTGATAGGAAGTGGCGTGCCAGTTTTGATCCAAGCCGGTGCTGATCCAGCTTTGGACGTCGGAGGAAGTGGTGTGTCCCATACGGATGATATAGTTGGGCATGGCATGTGCGGGTAAACCGGTCACGTTGAAGCCCAGGTGGGTGATATAATTGGGACCGATCACACCCGCGGCATTCAACTCTGTCTTGGTGTAAACGGATTGACCGTGCAGGCTTTGGTACCAAAGGCTGATGGGGGATGCGTCATAATTGCCTGTGCTGCTGGTGCCAGTGCCGATGATTACTGAAGCAATCGGGTTGGGAGTTGCTGTGGCGGTGTTGGAGGCAGCGGATTCGCCGGCTGGGTTGGTGTAAACAGTGGTAACGTAGTAGCTGTAGGTGGTGCCGTTGGTGACCGCATTATCCACATAAGAATTTTGAGTGACGGTGGTGAGGGCGCTGCCATTGCGATAGACCTTGTAGCCGCTGATGGCGCGCGCTTCATCCATTTTCGCACCCAGTACTGGAGTTTCTTCAATGCCACGTCCGGTGGCGCCATCCCAGGTGAGAGAGATTATGTTATTGCCAGGAGAAGCAGCCAGGTTTGTGGGAGCGATCAGGTTGGGTGTGGCGGTGACGGTATCGGTGGCTTCAGAATCACCGGAACTGTAAGCTGCTTTCACATAATAGCTGTAGGTGGTGCCATTGGTCACTGCCGTGTCTGTGTAGGTGAAAGCGGTGACGGTGGTTAGCAGGCTACCATTTCTATAGATTTTAAATCCTGTCTGACCGGAACCGATGGGCGCATGCCAATCCAGTTTTACACTGTTGTGGCTGGCGGCGGCGGTGAGATCGCGGGCGGGATACAAAAAGCCCTGCGCTGGGAAAACCTTGAGGCGCATATTGGGCAGGTTGTTTGTGGAAGTGAGTGAAGTGGGTTGGGAGTAATCGTTTTGACTTTGACGGATGCGGGCGGTGGAGCTGGTGCCATAAGTCCACATGGGATAGCTGGAAGTGTAGGCTTGATGGCCTTTCACGATCAGGATGGCGAGGTTGCCGCCAGTATAGCTGAATCTGGTATCCAAATCCACTTCCATCCAGCCGCTGCTGTCGTCGTTCGTAAAGCTGCCATCATAAACCAAAGTATATCCATTCGTGCTGTAATCACCTGTGGCGAGGGTAGCATCAGAGGTGTTTTTCATGTAAATCTTCACGGCTTCGATGGGGCTTTGATCATCGCCGCTTGCCTTATAATAGGCAAGGCTCTTGATGGTGCCTGCAGCCTGCAGTTCTGAAGCCAGGTAGATCGCTTCATGTCCACTGTAGTTATAGTATCTATTCAGAGGCTGGCCTTGTGTGGAGGTGCCGCTGCCGATGATAATCACATCGGGAGCGCCTATTTCAATTTGCTCCTGAGTGCTGGCATTGTAGCTGCCCGCTGTGGCTGTAAAGGTGAGGTTTGCCAAAGTTCCTACGCTCAAAAAGCTGGCAGCGGTGAGCCCGAAGTTGAGGGTGGTGCTGCCAGAGGCGGGAATGGCGGAGAAGCTGACATCGGTGGGGTTGATGGTAAGCCCAAGAAGGAAACAACTGAGATTCACGCTTCCTGCAGGTGAGGCAGCGTTGCCATTGTTGTGCAAAGTCATTGTGAGGGTGCCGCTTTCTCCGGGATCCAGATTACCGTTGTTGTTGCCACTGGTCTCGGTAACGGTGAAATCTCCAAAAACCAGTTTGGGGGCGTTGAGCGTGAGGGTGAAATTGTGTTCCCAAGTTTCGCTGCCGGAGACCATGGTTATCTTGAACATTGCCACGGTGCCGTCTGCGACGTTGTTGGCGATGTTGAAGGCAAAGGCGTTGTTGCGCACAATGCTGGCACCGGCTCCGATGCTGGCGATGGTTTCGCTGTTATCGGTAATGGTGATGCCGGCGGTGCTGCAGGTAAGGGTGGCAGTCACGTTCGAAGCAGATTGATTACCCACATTTTTGAAGGTGACGTTGAAGCGTCCTGCTTCGTTGTATTCCGGTGTGTTGTTATTATTATCCGCATAGCTGATGGCATCCACGGTCACAAAGGGACCGGCGTTGGGAGCCACAATGATGCTCTCAATGCGGGTGATCTTGTTTTGAGCGGTAAACACCAACTGAGCGGTGCCCACGGTGGTGAAGGGAGTGATGGGCAGGCTCAGAACTCCACTGGCGGGCATCATCGCCGTTGCGTGAATCACGCCGTCTTTGGTAAGCGCGACTCTGGAATAGGGTTCGGCAGTGATATTGATGGAGGGAGTTCCAATCAGGATGGTGGATGGGAAGGTGGCAGTATTGACTGTGGGCACACCCATGTAGGGCATCAAAGAAGGGTCGCCCATGATGTGGTAAATTTCCCAATAGTAATTGGTGCGGGAGCTGCCACTTTGCTGGACAGCCATGTTGCCCATATAAATCTGGTCGCCAACGGTCATCGCCCAATTTTCATAAGCCTCACCATGGCTATGAGCCACGGCATCGTAGGCACCAAGCTTGTTTGCGTCATAAGCGGGGGCAGTGCCATTGATGGGGGTCTTGTAGCCAACAGCCCAGTAGTAGTCTTCATCCCAATAAGTGCTGTTGATGCCGCCGATATAGACCACACCACCGGCGTTGGCTTTACGGATCACCGCTTCGCCAAAACAGGGAGAGCTGTAGTTGAACCAGCTGGTAATACAGCAGTTACCAATCATCACGCCGTATTTGCCGGTGTTGGTCATGGCGTTCACGTGAGTGGTGTTAAACTCGGGATCAGCCCAGCTTGTATAGCTGCCATGGGCGGTGTAATTGATATAGCCACGGCCTTCATTGGCTTTGGTTCTGATTTCGGCCGCGCTCTGTCCGGAAGCCGGATAGAGGTAGTTATCTGAATTGATGCCATGGGTAGTGTTGAAATATTGGCTGGTGGCATAGTTGATGGCACCGTTGCCATGTGAAGGAGCCCAGTTGGAGTCCACTCCGGCGATGAGGATGGTCTTGCCCAGATAGCTGAGGTCAGGCATTGCCGTCTTTTCAAAGGTGACGGTTTTATCTATGATGTTTTGCAGCTCTGTGGTGCTGGAAACTGAAAAACGTCCCCAATACATGTCCGGCAAATAGTCAGTCCCATTCAAACGCACATAGGTTAGGTCTGTGACGTGACTGTCTGTGGCACCGGTGTTGGTGGCAATGGCAATGCTGCCGGATTCATCACCCACAATGAGCAAATAGGTGGGCGCGGGGTCAGATTCGGTCGCATTGTCCCAAAGACCTTGCATATATGCTTTGATGGCGGTGGTGGTGTTTGCCACGGTGCCGCCTGTGCCCACGGTGGTGAGAATCACATGATAGCCCTGCTGTGTTTTCCAATCCACAAACTCCTGCATTTGAGTGGCTTGAGCGGGAGGGCAAAGTATCACATACTTGGTGGGATGGCGCATATAGTTGGCGCGTGAATCTGCATCCCAGTTGAAAAAGACATTATCATACAACGCATCATATTCCACGGAAGCTGTTTTGGCAAGCAAATCCGCCGTGGCGATGAGGTCCGGATTGTCAAAATCGACCCTCAAGTCGAGGCTCCGCATCACTTGCAGTGAGCCCGTCACAGGATCGTAACGCACGGGGAAAAAGTCCAGGGCAATGACCCTGACGCCGCGCATGAGGCCAAGTTCCTCAACCTGAACCCAGTCACGGTTGTTGTATCCGCTTCTGCCATAGCTTTCTTCATTCACCACGAAGGGAATGCTTTCGAGGTCGGCAGATTTGGAAACTGGCTCCTGAGCCGGCATCACGCGGTGCAAAAGCTGATTGGAAGCAGAGTCCAGTTCCATCGTGCTGCGGGAATTGATGTTCAAGCGCACAGTGGCGCCAAGAGGGACTGCGATGATCTCGCGCCGCATGGGCAATTTGGGCTCGCCCACGGCGTTCGTGTGGCCCCAACCCTCGATGAAAAGCTCGTCAAAGAGCCCTTCCTTGGTTTGGACTTCACGAATCTTCAAGTCACCAACACTGTAGCTGACGTCAAAACCAAAGTCGCTGTTGTTACCCAGACGAACTTGGTTTTGAGATTGTGAGACCTCGATCTGCCGGGTTTGGGCAGAAAGAGCGAAAACGCAGACAAGGATCGCCGCTGTCAGCAGCAGCACCCTGCCCCTCAGATGGATGTGCATCAGAAAACTCCTATGTTCTTTTTGGTCCCTCCAGGAACCTGAAAAAGTTCAGCCTCTGTGGTTGCCAAGGGTATTCTGCAAACCACATTGATCCTATAAGGCTGTAAATCCTCAACCCGTGATTCTGTCAAATGTTTTTTACAGGAAGTTTTTTCGCCATGAAAAACTTTCAGCAGCCGCATCAAACCCTTTTTAATTCAGTTTTCCAGCTATATGCGAACCTCTGATTCTGGAACCGGTTTGCTTTGGTCTGTGCAGTTATCGTGTCCAAACTCTTGGAACGATTGTTGCCGGAACTCTAAGTCCATATTTATCAATTGGTAACATCGACAAGGAAGAAGTGCCCAAGCCTGCGTCCTCCTTGATAGGTGAGCGCCTTCCATTGTGCCGATACCCGTCAACCACCCGTCCAAAGGCGGGAGGCTCATGGGTGCGGGATGGGTGGCTGTCGGGCTCGGGCCAAGGAGGAAGCGGTTTTGTTCGTGATTTTGATAAATTTCCCTTTACAAGAAAGAAAGGCTATGGAGAATGGCTCCTTCAGGCATGGATCTTTCCCTTGGGCTCTGAAATGAGCGCTGGATATTGATGCCATGCTTCAGAAAAGATTCGCCAACATGTTGTGTGGCAAATAGTTATAAATAAGGTGAAATAAAGATGCAAAAGAAATGGTTGATGCCGGATGAATTTGACTCCGACCAACGAGACCAGATCAAGGCTTTGATTGACGAGCTGCATTGCCCGCGGTTGGTGGCGGAAATGCTGTATCGAAAGCAGCTTCGCACGCCCCGGCAGATCAATGACTTTTTCGAACCACAGCTTGCGCATCAACATGACCCCTTCCTGTTTCCGGACATGGAAAAAGCGGTGCAGCGCATCCTGAAAGCCATCGATTCCGGCGAACGCATCACCATTTATGGCGACTATGATGTGGACGGCACCACCGCCACAACCCTGCTCTATCTTGGGCTCAAGCGTTTGGGCGCCATCATCGATTTTTACATCCCCCACCGCATGATCGACGGCTATGGCCTCTCCCTGGGCGGCTTGGATCAACTCAAAGAAAACGGCACTTCGCTGATCGTCAGTGTGGATTGCGGAGTGAACGCCCTGGAAGAGATTGAAGCCATCAACGCCCAGGGCATGGAGATCATCATCACCGACCACCACAACCCCAAGGAAGAACTGCCTCCCGCGCTGGCCATCATCAATCCCAAGCTTCCGGACTGTCCCTATCCTTTCCCACATTTGGCGGGGGTTGGAGTGGCTTACAAACTTTTGATGGCGATCTATCGGCGCCGGGGTGTCGCCAGCGAGGAAAACACCCTCAAATATATGGATTTGGTGGCGGTTGGCACCATTGCAGACATCGTCCCGCTCATCGGTGAAAACCGCATTTTTGCCCACATCGGCTTGCAGCACCTCATCGACAAAAAGAATCTGGGGCTGAACGCCCTCATGCAGATTTCCGGCTTGAACGCCAAAAACCTCGACACCACCGACATCGTGTTTGGCATCGCACCGCGCATCAACGCCGCCGGACGCATGGGATCAGCTTCCGTGGCGGTGGATCTCCTGATTTCCCGGGATCGCCTGCAAAGCAAGGAACTTGCCGAAATCATTGAGCGCCAAAATTCCCTGCGCCAGCAGGAAGATCAAAAAACCTACCACGAAGCTTGCGATATCATCGACAAAAAATATAAGGATCTGGCGTCCGTGCCCTGCATCGTGGTTTCCAGCGACGACTGGCACCCCGGCGTGATCGGCATCGTGGCATCAAAACTGGTGGAAAAATATGACCGCCCCGTCATCATGATTTCCTTCAAGGAAGGCTTTGGCAGCGGCTCCGGACGCAGCGTGGCGGATTTTGACCTCTTTGCTGCGCTCACCCACATCGGACACAACCTCCACAGTTTCGGCGGACACAAATATGCCGTGGGCTTCACCATCCTGCAGGAATACATCGACCGCTTTGAAAACGAACTTGCGCGCTATGTGGCGGAACACCTTGAGCCGCAGCAGATTGCCACCCCGCTGGAAATCGATTATGAACTGGAACTTTACGACATCAGCGAGTTTTTGCTGAATTGGGTGGACCGCTTCGCGCCTTTTGGACCGGATAACAATAGACCGGTGTTGCTCACGCGCGAAGTCACCGTGGCAAACTACCCCTACACAGTTGGCCGTAACCATTTGAAATTGAAGGTGATTAAGGATGGAGTAGCGCTGGACCTTATCGGCTACAATCTGGGCGATATGCTGCCACTTCTGAAGAAAAATAGCATTCTGGACATCACCTACACCTTGGAATTCAACCGTTTTGGCAATAAAACCAGTATCCAGGGCAAGCTTAAAGACCTGCGTCTGAAGGAGTAACGATGTTTTTTAACCGAAAGCGAAAGCTCCGCCTGCCGATTCTGGCTATTTTGGTCATCATGGCAGCTGGATGCGCCGTGAACAAACCCAAGCTGGACCTCGCAAAAGGCAGGCTGGAACCTCTGAGAATAATAGTTTCACCGCGACCATACATCAAAGCGGTTGGCGAATCCAGCGGCAGAACGGTGTATGCCCTGAACCGTGAAAGCCAGGAAATCGACATCTTTTTGGATGGCGAGCGTTTCAACAGCGTGGGCGGAATAGGGTTTGACCGCTCCAACTTCCAGCGGCTCAGCGATATAGGCGTTGATGCCGATGGTGGCTTGTTGGCGCTGGATTCCTCACTCAAACTCTTGCGCAAATACAGCCCTGAAGGTCAGTATATCTCCGATTTTCCACTTACCAAGCTTCTGCAGCCAGAGCTTTTTTGCGTTGCCCCGGATGGAACACTGTTCGTTTATGATGCCGCGCCAGACGAGCTGGTTTGTATTTCTCCTCTGGATGGGCGTGAAATGTATCGCTTCGGCCGCTTTAATCTGCAACGCCCTCAAAGCATTGATTGCGACAAGGATTTTCTTTGGTCACATGGCTTGATGCAATGGCAATATGGTGTTATGGTGCCCGATACCCGCGTTTTCACACTGATGGGGGAATTTCTTTCCATCATGCCATATCCCTGGGTCATCGGTCGCGGCAGCCTTTTTGACCCTGGCAGAGAAGGCATGAACCCCATCTCCATTGCCGCGCGAGGAAACATCGCCACCCTGCTTTGGGATGATGGCATTTGGCAAATGAAAATGGTTTACACCGGTGCCAAGGATGAAAAACAATAAACTGCTGTTGACTTTGCTCAGCGCGCTGCTGCTGGCGCTTTCCAGGCTGCCGCTGCATCTGGGCTGGCTGGCTTTTGTGGGCTGGCTGCCGCTGCTCTATGTGTTTGAAAATCTTGAAAACAAATCCAGAGGCCTGCTGCAGATGGGTTTTATGATGTCCGTGGTCTATTGTGCCTTGGTTTTCTACTGGCTGATCTATGTGAATGTGGGCGCTCTCGTGGGCGTGATGCTTTTTTACGTATTTGCATACTATCTGGTGTTTTATGCCATCAATCGCATCTTTAAAACCCTGCCTCGTTTTGCTTGTTTGGGCTTTGTGAGCGTTTTGGTGACCTTCGAATTCATCCAAAACTTTGGCGAAACCCGCTTTCCATGGTTCAACCAAGCCTATTCTCTGGCGGATTATGGCATCCTGATCCAAGCGGCGGATCTGATCGGGGTGGTGGGGATATCCATCCTCATCATGGCAATCAACCTCTTGCTATACAAAGCATTGCAAGCCCGAAAACAGCCTCGGAGGATGCTGCCTTTTTTGACTGGGATAGTGCTCATTTTTGCAGCTTGGCTGTCTTATGGGGCATATTGCCTCAAAAATCTGGAATTGACCCGCCACGATGCCGGGATTTTTGTGATGCAACCTTCCATACCGCAGGAAGATAAGTGGGATGACAGTCAATACTTCAAATCCCTGGAGATCTTTAGGAAGCTCACTTTGGAAGCCAAGGCAGATTCCGCCCGCATCATCATTTGGCCGGAAGGCGCCATGGTTGCCCCGCTGGCTCGGAATTCCCGGGGACGCTACGACATGATTGAGCTTGTGGAGCAGGCTCAACTGGATGTTTACACAGGGTTTCAGCATTATGAGACCGACCCCAAACACCCGGTGGGGGTGCGCAGTTACAATGCCTCCGCGCTGTTTCAACCGGATAATTTCAACAAGCCCATCTATTTCAAGAACATCCTGGTTCCCGTGGGCGAACGGATGCTTTGGCTGCGCCTGTTTCCGGTTCTGTGGAAAGTCAATCTGGGTCAGGCCAATTGGGAGTTTGGCACCGAACTTGTCTTTGATGAAAGTGGTGAATTCGGCTTTTCGCCATCCATCTGCTACGAACTGGCTTTTCCGGAAATCTTCCATCGCATGGCGATTCCGCGGGATTCGCTTTCGGGGAAATTTCACAAGCAGGATTACCTGGTGAACATCACCAACGACGCCTGGTTCGGCAGTTCCTACGGACCCTGGCTGCATGCCGTGATGACCCGCTTCCGCGCCGTGGAAAACAGAATCCAGATCTATCGCAGCGCAAACACCGGCATCTCGCTGATCGCTGATCCCAAGGGCAAATTTCTGGCTCAGACCCGGCTCTTTGAGGTGAAAAACATCAGCGCACCCCTTTATACGACAGCCAAGGTTCCGTTCATTCGCCGGATTCATCGCTATCCCTTTGTGTTTGTGGCAATTGCGCTGCTTTTGGCGCTGCTTGCCCGTTTTAGGAAACCTGGAGGCGCCAAATGAAAAAATATTACTATACCATCGGCGAAGTCAGCAATTTGCTGGGTGAAAAACCGCATGTGATTCGCTATTGGGAAAGTGAATTCAGTTTTCTGCGTCCCCGCCGGGAACAAGGCAGGATTCGCAAATATACCCAGGAAAATGTGGAGCTTTTGCGCCGGATTCAGGATATGCTTCACAATCAACGCTTTACGATTGAGGGTGCAAGGCTGAAACTGAAAGAGGAACGCCGCCGGATTCGCGCGGGGGAAATTCCCAAACCAAAAACCAATGCTTCACCGCTAAACCCTGAAACCACGCGCGTGCTTGCAGACCTGCGTTCCCGGCTGGAAGAAATCAGAACGGAGTGCCGCCGCCTCCGGGAGTATAAAAAATGACCTTTCAAGACATCATCTTCAAACTTCAAACATATTGGGCTGCAGAGGGTTGTGCTGTTTTACAACCTTACGACGTGGAAATGGGAGCCGGAACCTTTCATCCCGCCACTTTTTTTGGAGCCCTGGGACCCAAACCCACCGCCGTGGCTTATGCCCAGCCCTGCCGGCGTCCCAAAGACGGACGCTATGGCGAAAACCCAAACCGGCTTCAGCATTACTATCAGTTTCAGGTGATCCTGAAACCCGGACCGGACAACATTCAAAACCTGTATCTCAGAAGCCTGGAAGCCATCGGAATCACGATTTCCAAGCATGACGTCCGCTTTGTGGAAGACGACTGGGAAAGCCCGACTCTGGGCGCCTGGGGCTTGGGTTGGGAAGTTTGGCTGGACGGCATGGAGATCAGCCAATTCACCTATTTCCAGCAGGTTGCAGGTGAGGATTGCTTCCCCGTGAGCGTGGAACTGACCTACGGATTGGAGCGCCTGGCCATGTATATCCAGGATGTGGACGACTACCGTGAGCTGCGCTGGAACGACCACCTGAGCTATGGAGAGCTGTTTTTCCACAAGGAACAGGAGTTTTCCCAATACAACTTCAACGCTGCCGACACCGGGCTGCTCTTCAGGCTGTTTGCCGATCATGAAAAAGAGTGCCTGGCGCTGGTGGAAAAAAAGCTGCCCTTCCCCGCCTATGACGAGCTTTTGCGCTGTTCGCACAACTTCAATCTTTTGGATGCGCGCGGTGTGATCAGCGTGACGGAAAGAGCCGCTTACATCGGCAGAATCAGGGATTTGGCACGCAAAACAGCCCTGGCATATCTGGAAAAATAAGCCTCCCGCTAAAAAAGAAAATCTTTTGGCAGGATTTTGGTTTCCCCGGAGTATTATGTTTGAAAGCCCGAGGATGAAAACAGAATCCGGGTTTGAAAAGAGTGTGGTTTCCCGCCCCGAAAGGCGGCAAGCCAAAGGAGTTTTACCATGCGCAAGATAATTTTTTATGCTCTGACCCTGTCGGCATTGCTTTTGACCTCATGCATCATTGAGGTGGTGAATCCCCCCAATGTGGATCCCACCCCGTTTGTGGCTTATTTCCAAAACATGCTCTACACGGATATCCGCGTCACGGTGCAGGGTTATGGCACAAAAGTGGTTGCTCCCGGAAAAACGGTGAGCTTCAGCATCAACCGCAATGATGGTTCCTACCACTATGAAGCCGAAACCTGGGGCAGCGACGCCGACGGAAACCGCATTGGCCTTGTGGTGGAATGGAGCCGCACCCGCAACATCAGCGGTGATTCCTACACCACCAGTCTGATTACGGATTCGGACCTCTTCTTCCTGAAAATGCGCAACACCGGACGCCACAACCTGCATCCGTTGTATGTAAACTGGAGTTTGGGAGCGCAAAGCATGGACGACATCAGCATCCCTGGCAATGGTGTGCTCTACAACACCGGCTATTACAAAGCCTATTCCAGCACCCAGGTCCGTGCCTACTGGGCGGATATGCCTTCAGACTACACCTATTGGCAGCAAGGCTCGCACTTCCTCTTCCCCTGGGAGGAAAACCAGTCCATCACCCTGTTGAACACCTTCAAAAGCAGCTCCGGTGGCAAGGAAAGCGTGGAAATAGGCGTGGAAACGGAATCCAATCCTGTGAAATTCAGCGGCAAAGGACCGCACGGCGTGGATGCCGGAACCCTGCGCAGCGAACAGGGCATGGAGTTTTGAGCTCATTTTTCAATAAAACAAACAAGCGGCGGCGCCCGTGATTCATTCCAGCATTCGCATCCTGGACGAAGGCCTGCCGCTTTTGGCAACTGCCATCCACAACGGACACAGGCTGCCTCCGGAACTGGAGCGCATCAGCGGCATCACGGCAGCGGAGCGCCTGCGCGAGGAAGACCCCCACACCGGCAAAATTGCCGGTCTTTTTCCAAACAGCGTGGTGTTGGAAAGCTCCCGCTTTGCGGTTGACCTGAACCGTCCTCAGCAAAAGGCGGTTTACCAAAACCCTGAAGACTGCTGGGGTTTGCAGGCTCGAAATGTCCCCATCCCGGCTGATGTTTTGCAGCATCTGCATCGGGATTATGAATCCTGGCATCGCCTGATGGAATATCAAATCCGCAAGCTTTTAGGCGAACATCCCAAGCTGGTGCTGCTCGACCTGCACAGCTACAACCATCGCCGCAAAGGACCAAATGCTGAACCCGACCCCCAAAGCGAAAACCCGGACATCATCATCGGCAGGAGCAACCTTCCTCAAAAGCATTATCCTGCTGCGCAGGAATTGAGAGAACTGTTGAACACTCAAACCTGGCAAAGCCAAACCCTGGATTGCAGAATGGATGTAAAGTTCTCCGGCGGACATTTCCCCCGTTGGGTGAATAGCCTTGACCCGGAGCGCATCATCTGCCTGGCGATCGAATTCAAAAAGATCTTCATGGATGAGTGGACCTCCAAACTGAACGATGAGGCTTTCCTTGAGTTGAAATCGCTTTTTTACCATCAGGTTTCGCGGTGGCTGAATGAGTTTTTGAATATCCAAATCCCGCTGGAACCTCAGCTTTGGGGTCAAAACGATAATTTTGGTTGACAGAATTCCGCCTGCAAGGATTTTGCCCCATACAATGAGTTCCGGAATAGCTCAGCGGTAGAGCGGGTGGCTGTTAACCACTAGGCCGGGGGTTCGAATCCCTCTTCCGGAGCCATTTTTTTTGCCCTGATTTTTTCGCATAAAAAGAAAGGCGGCATCAACAGCCGCCTTTTTTGCTTTCAAATCAAATTCAGGAAGGGTCGTTCATCTTGCCCACAAACAGCAGGCTGCCGCTGGGTTTGTGTATGATCATGAAAATGAAGGGCTTGTCCGCACGGAAGAGTACCGGTTCGCTGGGCAGAGCGGCGGAGGCTTCTCTTCCAATAATCACAGCCGTGGAGGCGGCGGCTTCAGTTCCTTCCTCGTTGATTTCCACCATGGCTTTGTGGATGATGTCGTAGATGAAAATCAATTCCTGAACTTCCGGTTCCATGATGCCGCTAAAATCAGCCAGCATAGGATCGAAGGCGTCAACCATGCCCAAGCTTTCCAGCATTTTCTTGATATCGCTTAACCCATATTCCAGCTTGAACTTGGGGATCTGCACCTTCATATCTGTTGTGCGCAGGGAAGAGCGCCATTTTTGCAGGTTTTCGGCGTTGAGCTGTTTCGCAAAGCCTTCAATTTCATCCGGCAGTAAAAACAGCATTGCCAAATCTTTGTGAGAGTAAGACAGCTCCAAAATCTGGACTCCAGCATCCCAGGCAACACTGTAATCCCCATTGGCGTTCATCATTTGCACGGTTCGCTTATAATCCTGCGTACGCAGTTTTGAGGAAGTCCAAAAGACGTCTTCCTTGGTGCGGCTGGGGTAGAATTCCTGCGCCCAGTTTCCTTTGAAATGGATGGCGTTGACCAGCACCAGACCTTCATTGCTTTCCTTGATATGATCAGGTGTCACCAATTCATCGATGCGGTCCTTGGTTTTTTTCTTCACCCAGTTGTTGATGAACTTTGCCGTGCCGTTGAAGTCCTTGAAATTCAGGGAGTAGAGATCACTTAAATAACACTGTTGCAGTAGGTTAACGTAGTCTTTTCTGATCCGCTTTTGGTTTTTATCAGCGTTGAAAAGTGCGTTTGCCACGCTGAGCTCGGCTTTCCCGCTTTTGCCGATGAGATTCAGCTCTTCCTGCAGCGCCAGAAAGGCTTGATGCTGATCCGCCCCTAAAAGATCAAGATGCAGCGCCTTTGTCATCTGATTGGCGGTTTCGCCCCGGGCGCCGGCTTGGGTCATGCTGAGCGCGGAACTCAGGCTGTAGGGGCTGAAGAATAGATTTTTCCCCGGTTTTTCCGCCAGTTGGAAAAAATCGAAAGCCAGGGCATTGTTTGGCGTGCCCACTTCGTTCGCAATCTCCTGGTATGGCGGTGGCTCCTTCAAATCGTTACCTTTTTTACACTTGCTGCAAACGCAGCCGAAGCTCAGACTGATCACCAGCAGTGTCAGTATCAGGTTTTTTTTCATGTGAAACCCCCTTTCAGGTTTATAAACGATACTCACTCAGCGCCGCTTTCCGTCAATCTTTTTCTCAAACCAACAAAAGAAGCGCACCCCAAAAAGGTGCGCTTCGATTGGCAAAGGAGATGATTTATGCTTTGGGCGGTTCGTTCATTTTACCCATGAAAAGCACGGTGTTGCTGGGTTTGTGCAGCAATATATACACAAAGGGCTTGTCCGCACGGAAGGTGATGGTCTGCTCCGGCTCCATAGACATCTTTGTGGCAACCACGATTCCGGTGGCGGCAGCAGCTTCGGTGCCTTCTTCGCTCACTTCCACAAAGGCTTTGTGGATGATGTCGTAGATATAGAGGCCGCGTCCGGTCTCGTTCGGAATAATGCCAGAAAAATCGGACTTGAGGGGATCGAAAGCGTCGGTCATGCCCATGGCTTTCAGGATGTCTGTCAAACCCTCAAAAGTGATGTCGAACTTGAATTTCGGGATGTAGAGCTGCACTTCGCGCTGGGAGAGGGATTCCTGCCATTTATTCAGGTTTGCGGGGTTCAACTGCTTGGCAAAACCGTCAATCTCATCGGGAAGCACAAAAAGCATCGCCAAATCCTTTTCCGCATAGGGAAGCTCAAGCAACTGCACACCCGGGGCTGTGCCATAGAGGTACTTGGCACGGGCGCTCATCATTTCCACCGGGCGGGAATATTCGTCGCCGCGTTTTTTGGAAGACACGTAAAACTGGTCTTCAATGGTCATTTTGGGGTCGAATTCGTTAAGCCAACTGCCTTTGAAATAGATGGCGTTCACCAGCACCATGCCTTCGTTGCTGCCGCGGATGTGGTCTTCATTCACCAAATCCTTGATACGGTCGCGGGTTTTATCCATCACCCATCTGTTGATGAATTTGGCGGTGCCGCTGTAGTCCTTGAAATCAAGGTTGTAATAGTCGCTCAGATAAAAATCGCGCACAAGCTTCACATAGTCTTTTTGCACCAGATCCTTGCGGCTTTCGGAGCCAAAAACAGCGTTGGCAACGTTCAGTTCAGCCTTCCCGCCTTCAGTGATGCGGTTCAGCTCTTTTTGTAGTTCCAGATATCCCTGGTGTTGTTCCTTTTGGGGAAGCCCAAAATAGAGCGCCTTGGACATCTGCTCCATAGTGTTTTTGTGTGCTCCGCCATACACCATCGACAGCGCCGAGCTGATGCTGTGAGGCGAATAGAACATATTTTTGCCGGGCTTGTCCGCCATTTCATACAGCTTGAAAGCCAGAGCGTTGTTTTGTTCACTTACCGTTGTCAATTCAATTTCTTGCTTTTCCACGGGGTTTTTATCCTTTTTGCATTTGTTGCAAACGCAGCCAAAGCTGACTGTCAACACCAGCATCGCCAGCAACAGAGTTCTCATTTTTATCATTGGGAACCTCCACGTCTTTTATATTATACTATACTCCATTTCAGCCTGTTTCCGTCAATCTTTTTTTGAGAAAATGATTTTTCCCGTTGAAAACCAGTTATCAATTGGTTTTGGGAAATCAAGGACACAGAAAAAAACCTTTTGTCACCTCCATTAGGGCAGGCTCCTCCTTGGCTCCAGCTCAAGAGAAACTGGATTGCTTCTCAAATGCCTCCCAAAAAAATCTTGAGAGGCATTTGAGGAATGTTTAGGTGGTATTAAGGTTGGGGTCAAGGGCAAGGGCATCAGGCTTAGTTGCCAAACTCCTTTTCCAACTCCATAAAGGCCTGAGAAGCCTTGAACTGATTATAAAGGGCTTCTTCATTGCGGATGTTTTCGATAAGGTTTTTTGAAATTTCCACTTTGGGTACCTTCATCTGGATATAGGTGGTGTAGCGAACATCTCTTGCAATGGTTTCTTTGAAAACTTCCATTTGACCGGTAAGAATTCCGCTGAATTTTGCTTCGGAAACCACCTTGACCACGTTTTGGGTCAATGCCAGTACTTGGGGGTTGGTAACTCCGGCTTCTTCTTCATAGTTTTTCAACATCGATCTTACCTGGGTTTCCACGTAGCGGGAAGCTTCTGCAAGTGCATTCGCACGAGCGGCTTCGATGCTGAGGGTTTGGCTGGCTTTGGTGGCCATGCCATAGGTGCAAATGTTGTCCTTGTCATTTTGAAGTTCCCACCATTTGGGGAAATCCATTTTGACCCGACTGCTGCTGCATGCTGCCAATGTCAGCAGCGCCACTACGATGATGATTAGCCATTTTTCTGTTTTCATTGATTCTCCTTTTACGCCGGCACGCTCCAAAGGCAGCCGGCTTCTATATAGTTTTTTATCTGAATATATGCAATTGAGCAAGCTTTTCCACTCTGAGATTGGGGTCACTGCGGCCAAGCCATTTTTGGAAGCGGACAAAGCTTTGGTTTTCATCAAAATCTGAGGGTCTTTCAAGCTCATGGTTGCTTGAAAAATCCTCCCAACCGGAAATCTCGCGTGCCGAATAGATGAAGTAAAGCGTTTCGATGCTATATTCCCGGTCCGGCATTGTGGCAGCGCCAAATCTTTGCCGCCAGGGTTCCTGCGCCCAAACTTGGTTGTCTGGAAAAAGCTGGGAGGGAAAAATCAAAGTCACGCTGTTATCCGGCAACACATCGAAAACATAAAGGTAGCCGTCTCGGTTGGCAGTGGCACTCACCCAAAAATACTGGCCATCTCGCAAAAGGGTCTCGCTGAGTTCCACCTTCAGATTATACTCGGAATTATAGGCTTTGGGAAGCTGGACTATTTCCGCCTTATATTTGATTTCACAGCGCAGAAAAGCATCTTCCACACTTGTTTTGGAACCAAGCAGCAGTTCATTCTCAAAGCGGCCTGCTGAGGAGGAAAGCATGAAGACGCTTTTTGCTGCATGTTCGTCGAATTTTTCGTTTATTTCCACATACATGTCCGTGACCATGGTGCTGATGGATACATCCATCGGCAAAGCCTTTTGCAAAGCCAACTCACGAACTTGCGCCAGGGTCTTTTCCCTTGCCTCACGTGGCGATGTACTTAGGCCGTACACAAAAAATGTATCGATGGCCACAGTAACTTTGGAACCGGGAACTTTTAATCCACTCACAGTTTCCTGAGTTTGCTTGGAAGCCGCTTTGCCTGGACTTTGGATAGGCTCCAAAGCCGGAGACGCCCCTTCCTGAAAAGCCTTCTCCGCCGCCGAACGTGAAGCCTCCGCATCATTCGATTTAGCTTTTTTGGACGTGGTGGCACATCCCGCTGCAAGAAGCAACAGCACCATCAGAACCGGTAAAAGCCACTTTACCATTGCAGTAAAACTCTGTTGTGATCACCGCTCTGAAGCTGGGGATCCTGCTCGCGTCCCATGCGGCGTGCCATGCTGCCCACATGTTCGACCAGATAATCGTTCAATTCAAGCTGGGTGATCTTTTCGTCGCCATTGGCATCAGCATCGCCGCGCAGACCCTTCATCAAATAATATGAGAAAAGTCCATGCTGCATATCCGGGTAGGAACTGGCAATCTGATTTCCATGGGAAGCGGAAAAAATACTGATATTGGAAGCCGCAACGGGAAGTTCCGGGCTTAAAAATACCGGCTTTGCCATTGCCAGAATTGATTCGTTGCTGCGTCCACCGCCACTGAAGCAGCTATCCAAAAAAACGGTTATATCCTTTGACTTCAAGCTTCCAAGATTTGAATACAGCTGCTGCAGAGGATAGCTGGTGTTGGAGGCATAATTTGGGTTTCCATCCTGAGGGAGTAGATAGGCTTCATCGCCGTCCAAGCTTGGAGCACCGTGACCACTGTAGTAGATATAGATTTCGCTGTCTTTTTTATTGGCATTTTTGTGCAGCCAGCCTCCGGATTCAAAAATTGCCTTGAATTCGCCCAAAGTTGCGCCATCGTCGATTTTCACATAGATGTTTGCCGGCGGGATGCCCAGAACCTTGGTGAAATACTCCTTCATAAATTCAGCATCACGTCGGGCAAAATCCACACGCGGAACGTTGCGATAATTTTCGATGCCGATGATCACGCCCCAGCGGTTCTTTTTCTGATCTGCAAGTTCGGGAATATCCTGTTCCACGTCCACGGAGAGTGCTGGAGCCAAGCCAATGGCAGAGTTGGATTCCCTGCCCAAAACCACCATCTGATCAGCAGTGCGTTCCACCCGGTTAAAAGCAAGGTTCAGCGGCTGCGCATCCACGCCAAAGCGACCGTAACTTTCCTTTAGTTCAAGCTTGATATCCAGCTTGGTTGCCGTTTTTGCAGTAAGTATATCCATAACAATATCCTTGTATTCGCCGGCTTCCATGTTTCCCAAATTATAGGTGTCGGTCTGAGTGTTCCCGGTTAAAAAAACCATATCCCCCAGGATGATGCGGGCAGTTACGTTTTTAGCTTTGCCTTGTCCACGGTTATGCACACGGATGCGGATTTCCACCGTTTCGCCGGGTTCGATCTTGCCGTTTTTGTTGAAATCGTCAATGCCGATATCAGCAACATAGAGTTCCGGGGCTTGGATGGCGCGGGTGGAAAAACTGATGATCATGTCGTCTGGGGGAAAACCGTTTTGTTCGCTGAAATTGATTTTTAGCTGGGCATGGGCATTCTGGATATCCATGCCAGCAATTAGCTTCACCTCCCGGCTTACGCTCTCACCGGGTTTGATCTCACCGAAATAGATACTGCCGGGATGGCTGACGCCGCTCAGGTTGCCGAGTTCGAACTTGGCTTCAACCATATGGGCGCTGCCCTTGCCGTTGTTTTTAATCGTGATGGTGACGGTGGCGGTTTCCTCCGCGTCCAGCATATCGTTTCCATTTGGTTCGCTGAAGCTTACGCTGGCAACCAAATCCGGCGGAACCAAAGAAGCTATCTGCCGTGAACCAGACAAGGCAGGAGCCTTGTCTGTGGATGAAAAAGTGCCCGCAGGACCGCTGATCCGAGCTTCCAGATAGTTCCACTGTAGATTTTCGTTCAGTTGCCGCGTGACCTTGACTTCATAACGGGAAAAACTGTCTTTCACCTGTTTTCCCTTATCTAGAGGAACCACAATTTCGTAATTCCGGCCGACAGTAATCAGGCGGAATTTTTGTGTGTCGGCATCATAAGTGCCTAAAGTACCTGTAACCACAACATCTTCACGTGATTGCCGCATAAGAGCTTGAAAACGTTCCAAAATCTTGGCTCGCTGCCGATCATGAACAGCGGCAGCGTCCTTTTTTTTCTGAGTAAATTCCGCCCTGATTGCTTGAATCTGGTTTTCGTAATTCTTCTTTCGTTGTTCGAACTGGACTGATGTTTCAAACTCATCTTTCACGGGACTTTTCAAAGCTTGAATGCGGGAGTTCAATTCTGCGTCCAAGGCGATGGAGGAAAATGGAGTATCCAGCCAATTTTTTATGGCTCGAGCTTCTTCCAAAATGTTGGCTGCCAGTGAACTTGCTGCAAATAGAATAACAAGCATTATATAGGTCTTACGTTTCATGCTGACCTCGAATTACCGTTTTGTTTAGTTAAAAATTTATGTGTTTTTCTGTCAAGTAGAATGTCGTTTTAAATTCTGGAGAGTTGAAAACCGGCTGAGAGTCAACTAATTTCAGGACAGGGCACACCCTGAAACATGATGCCGAATAGAAGGTCTCTGCCACAATATTTGAACCTGAACTGAAAATACTGCTTGGTTAAAACACCGATGCAAACTTTTCTTGACTCAATTCAACTGGCAGAAGATAAAGTAATGGATTGAAAATAGTCGGTGACTAAGAACGCCGACGGTAAGACATTGTAGTGACTGCTGAAATTTATAAACTCCTTGTTGATGCGCACAATGTTTTGCTCTGGGTAAAAGTTGTTGAACTCACGATCATCGAATTCTCCATGATCGCGATCAAAAAGAACCAACATCAGTCTAAAGACTATTATTACCTCACAGTTACGACCAAAATTTTTAACGGAAGGCAGGGGTATAAATCCCCCTGCACCCCCTCTTTTGCTCTTGCTTCAAAACTTTAATCTCCCTTGCTTCTGAAACTTCAAAAGGCAAAAAGGAGAAAAAAAAATCAAGGGGAAACCCTGCAAACGCGGAAGCCAATAAAGCCGTAGTGGCTGCTCGTGGCATAATTGTAGCCCCGACTCGAAACGGTGCAGGTGCCGGCACTGTTGCCCCAGCTACCACCGCGCCCCACACGGGCGGAACCGCTCGTAGCACCATGAGGATTGCTCTGCGCGCCACTGGGATAAGAACCATGGATGTCCCAACACCATTCCCAAACGTTGCCGCTCATATCATATATGCCAAGCTCATTGGGTTGCCTGGTGCCTACTTCGTGTGTTTTACTTTGTGAATTACTGCTATACCATGCAACTGAACTAATATCATTTGAACCCGAAAATCTACAACCCTTGCTTTTCAATCCTCCCCGAGCGGCATATTCCCATTCCGCCTCTGTAGGCAGACGGTAGCCATTGGCACTCCAGCTGCAGGTGATATTGTCTCCGCTGCCTCTGTAGCAGGGTGTCAAACCTTCGCGGATGCTTCGTTTATTGCAATATTCCACTGCATCGTACCAGCTTACATTTTCAACAGGCAGCCGGTCGCCTTTCCAAAGTGAGGGGTTGCTCCCCATCACCTTCATCCATTCCTGCTGGGTTACCTGATATTTTCCAATCCAGAACGAAGAAAGCGTAACTTCATGAACCGGTTTTTCATCATCATAACCGTCATTGGAGCCCATCATGAAAGTGCCACCCTCCACCAGAACCATGTCTTTGGAACTCAACACAGAAGAAATTCGAAACTGCCAGCCCTCCGATTCATATCCTTCCAAAATGGCATCCCAAAAAATACAGTGGTTTTTCCCTGATGAAATTGGCTCTCTAATCCCGGCTCCAGTCAGAAAGGATAATCTGGAAAGTTCCCTATTATTTTTATAAGGAACTACTTGGACAAGATACTCATCACTGGCATTGCCGGACAAATCGAAGCTAATCTTGTAATATCTCAATTCAGGGTCCTGTTCCACGCGCACGTTGCTGATTTTCTGTGCCCATAAAAAGCTTGAAGCCATGAGCGTCAGCCACAATACCAAGCAAAGACAAAATTTCATATTTCCCATATTTTCTCTCCAATTTCATTGATTCCACATCGTCATTTCCTGTCAAGTCACTTTTACGCATAATAAACAAGCCCCGGGAAACCCGGGGCTTGATTGTAAATGTATGACTCGGATGAATTACTTCATCAGGATCATTTTCTTGGTGCTGCTGTATTTGCCGGCGAGCATCTTGTAGAAATAGACACCGCTGGATACAGCCTGGTTGTTGTTGTCACGACCGTTCCAAACAACGCTGTGGT
>JAAYEF010000017.1 GCA_012728875.1 Candidatus Cloacimonadota bacterium | reverse complement strand
GCACGCTCACGGGACCGTGGAAGCTGGTGCTGCCGTCCAGATCGCTGGCTTCCAGCCAATAGTAGTAGGTTCCGGAATCCTGCAGTTCAGCATCTTCATAGTGATAGGTATGCTGCTGTGAGCTGTTACTTGACGCGATCAATGGGCTCACGGTCTGGGCGTTGGCAAGGTTGTTGATTTCGGCGCGATGGACGTAGTAGCCGCGCATACCGGTTTCGGTTTCGGTGACCCAAGTGAGGGCGACATTGTTCAGCGCGGAGATGGTGGCGGTGAAGCTGCTAAGTTCCACGGGGGTAACTTCATCCGGAGTTCCAGTGAAGAATATCTCTTGATCGCTCTGAATATTCGCCACCGTTTCAGAAGTTGGAATCCATGTGTAGCCATCCATTTCAACATGATATACACTGGTTGTGCCGGTAACTTGGGAAATACAATCCGGAGTGGTTAAGCCTGTATCCACGCCATCCTTAAAAATATGTGCTCCCTGGGGATCAGAATTCACACAAACGTTGTAACCGCTGATGAATGTTTCGGCAGCAATGAAAATCCACGTATCCAATAATTCGTCGCTAAAATCAGCAACGGCCAGTTTTATGTGGTTGACTACGCCGGGGTTTACAGTTGCGTTAATGGAAATCGGTACCGTAAAACCGTCACACTCAATGTCGTAAGGTCCAGGCCGGGAATCATTTGAAATATAGTAGCTTTGATTGACGTTAGGATTGATGGTTCCAATGGAGATTGGGGTTGTTGTTCCAGGGATCAGAGCGATATTCACCCCATTAAGGAAAAAACCGAACACGTCATGATAGTTAAGCCATTCTTCGTATTCATCCGAACCCATCACAAAGGTGAATTGCAGGTTTTCGGTATCGGGAATGAAATCGAACTCAAGAATGCAGGCGTCATGTGTAGCACCTGTGTAACCGGCCACAGTATCCAAATCATCATCGCCGGGGCGTCCATGGTTCCGTGAAGTTCCTTCGCTTGTGTTGGGCCCCACTGCATTAGCGGCTGCACCTGTGGAAAGGATGATACCTTCATTTATGCCGATTCCAGCTTGGGTTCCCCCGGAGAATGTCCCAGCAGCTTGATTTTCACCAGTATATACTATATTTGAAATAACTATGCCACCACCACTAAGTTTGTTGACTAAATCCTGTGCCGTGACTCCATTGTTCATGTCAGTAACATTGATGCTTGCCCTGTGGCTGAATTTGGGCATGGGAGTGTCTTCGACATACCTTTCCCGCGCAAACATGATGCTGTTTGCCAGCAAGAACAAGACAATTACTAAGAATAATTGTGTTTTTTTCATTTCTTTCTCCAATTAATATGGCTTTCAGAAGAGAGAGAGGAAGCCAAAGATCCCAACCTGTCATCGAAAGTCCAGATTCACTTTTTTATAATACCGATTTGTTGATTCTAATATGATAGAATCCGTTAAAACACAATTTAAATATCCAAAAACTTGTCAAGCAATTTATTTTTCGGGGAACAGATTTACTTTTTATAAAATTGTAACTGCTTTGAAAACAGAGCTATGTGCAATGACAAAATAATTGCATTCTTTGAGCCATGAAGTCACATAACAGAGGTTTCCTTTTGCATTTTCGCTCCTCCAATCCCGCCTTTTTATGGCTCCGGATAGAAGCCAAAGGTTTTTATTGACATAAATGCGCCTCCGGCAATCTTGGATAAGATGATTTAAAATGGGAGTTAAAATGAAGAACAACAGCTCAGGCTGGGCGCCCACGATTACTCTGGCAAAGCTTTTTGAAGAGCAGAACCAGTTTTTCGACGCGCTGGCCGCATACGAACTGATCAGTCAAACGGATTCTTCGCCGGAACTGAAGGAAAGCATTGAGGCGCTGCATTTGCGCATCCTCAGCGATCCCGTGAGCCGCTATGACGCCCGCATCGAACAGCTTTTCACTCCGGAGGAGCTGGCATATTTGAGGATCATGGACCACCAGGGTTTCCAAAACCTTGCCCAAGCCCGGGAAAAGCTGAACGAAGGCAGCCTGGGCGCGGAAATCTTTTTGGATGAGGAAGAGGACTTTTTGGAAGACGATGAAGCTGCAGTGGACGCCTTGGCGCTCATGCTGCAGGAGATTGAGGAACAGGCGCAGGTGAAATTGGCAGAAGTGGACCCCCAGTGTCCCCAGTTCACCGTGAAAGACCTTCTCATCGCCTTTTTGGGCAGGTTCGACAAAGAGAGCAAGCTCTCCGAAATCCGCTTCAGCGACCTGGTGGCAGTCATTTTGGAGATGCAGGGCAGAAAAGAATAAGGTCTCTGATGCCGCAAAAGGTGGAGCCAAAATATAACAAGCTCTGCGAACGCTGTGAAAACAAGTGTAAACAGGCGGCGCACCTCACCATCATATCCTGTCCGGATTTTGTGCCCAAGCCGGTGCAAATGACAGTCCCGCTGGTGTTTCCGCGAGGGCGTCCCCGCAAGCTGCGCCGCTGAGGACTTTTTTTCATGCGCATCATCACCGGCAAATTCAAGGGACGCAATCTCTTCACCGTGAGCGGTAAAAGCACCCGTCCCACCAGTTCCTACCACCGAGCCATGATTTTCAACGTCTATGGCGACTTTGAAGGAAAAAGGGTGCTGGATCTGTATTCCGGAACGGGTTCGCTGGCCTTGGAAGCTCTTTCCCGCGGTGCCACTTGGGCAGACATGGTGGAATTTGCCGCCCCCGCCGTCGCCACCATCCTGAAAAACATCGAACTGCTGGGCTGTGGGGAAAGCTGTCATGTTTGGCGCAAGCGAGTGGATTCCTTTTTGAAAAAAACCGAGGGACGCTGGGATTTGATCTTTCTGGATCCGCCCTATGACAAGGGACTTTTGAACCCCAGCCTGGATCTGATCTTTGAGCGCGGATTGCTGAAACCCGGCGGCGTGGTGATTGCCGAACACAGCACCGGTGAACAGGTTTCGGTAAAGTATGCCGCACACAGGCTTGGCTACAAGGATGGGAGCACGGTCTGCGTGACCATTCTGGCTGCCCGGCCCTCGGAAACCGAGGCGCAAGAGTAAAAAAAACCGGGAGCGCATGGAACTTGGCTCCCGGCGGGTTTCTATCTCTTATGGGCTTAAAACAGCCCGTTTGATTCAGTCTTGTTCAATTTGCCCGATCTTCATGGGTCGGGCGATATATTTGGTGTGCAGCAGCTTGTGGGCTTTTTCGGAGTTCGGCTCGCCCAAAAATTCCTTGTACACCTGCAGGATGGATGGGTTGTTGTGGCTTTCGCGCCTTTCCATGCCGCTGTCTTCAGCGTAGAGCCCTCTGGCGCGCTGGGTGCGAACCCTGGTGGTGGAAAGGTAGGGCTGGCCTCCGCCGCCAACGCAACCGCCGCGGCATGCCATCACTTCCACAAAGTGGTAGGGCGGTTCCTTGCCCTTTTCCTTGGCATCGCGGATTTCGTTCATCAGCCTTGAAACGTTGCCCAAGCCGGATGCCACGCCGATGCGTATCTCTTTGCCCAGCAGGTTTATGCTGCCTTTTTTCACGCCCTTGGCTCCGCGCACAAACTTGATGTTCGGGTCGGGCAATTCCTCGCCGGTGGCAAATTTGTAGGCGGTGCGCAGCGCAGCTTCCATCACGCCTCCGGAGGCGCCGAAAATGGTTCCCGCGCCGGTGTATTCGCCCAGCGGGTTGTCTGCTTCGCCGTCGGGCAGCTTTGCCAGGTCGATTCCCGCGGTTTTCAGCATGCGCGCCAACTCGCGGGTGGTGATGGTAAGGTCCACATCCTTGAAGCCGGAGGCATACATATCCTCCATGCGCTCGATCTCATATTTCTTGGCGGTGCAGGGCATCACGGAAACCAGGAAGATCTTTCTGGGGTCGATGCCCATCTTGTTTGCCCAATAGGTTTTAGCCATGGTTCCAACCATCTGGTGCGGCGATTTTGAGGACGAAAAATGCGGGATCAGGTCGGAATGAAATTTTTCCAGATAGTCCACCCAGGAAGGGCAGCAGGTGGTGACCAGCGGGAATTTTTCCGGGTGATTTTTAAAGATTTCCACAAACTCGCTGGCTTCCTCCATGATGGTGAGATCGGCGCCGAAGTTTGTGTCGAAAACGTAGTGAAAGCCCAGTCGGCGCAGTGCGGTGTACATCTTTTTCACCACGTTTGTGCCGGGTTTGTAGCCAAATTCTTCGCCCAGGGCAACCCTCACCGCAGGCGCTTCCTGAGCCACCAGCACCAAATCAGGATTGTTCAAAGCCGCCCACAGCGGGTCGGAATCATCATTTTCATAGATGGCGGCAACCGGGCAGTGGGCGGAACATTGTCCGCATTTCACGCATTCGCTTTCTTCCAAAGTGCGGCCATAGGTGGGACCCACAAAGGTGGTGAAGCCCCGTTCCGTGTTTTCCAGCGCGTGCACTTCCTGCACCACGTTGCAAACGTAGGAACAGCGTCCGCAAACGATGCAATAGCTGGGGTCCAAAGTGATGGAGGGTGAGGATTCATCCCGCTTTTGGTAGGGACGCTTCATCTGCTTCAGGCTCATGTGGCGGATGGCAAGCTCCTGAGCCAGGGACTGCAATTCGCAGCGTCCGTTTTTGATGCATTCGGGGCAGTTGTTGGGATGGTTTGAAAGGATGATTTCCACAGCGTCGCGGCGCATTTGCAACAAATCCTTGCCGGTGGTGCGGATTTTCATGCCGTCATCGCAGGGCGTGGAGCAGGCGCGCAGGGCTTTGCCATTCACTTCCACCATGCAAACTCCGCAGTTTCCAAACGCGGGCAGGTCTTCATGGTAACACAGGGTGGGAACCTTGAAACCGGCTTTGGTGCAGGCGTGCAGCACCATGGTGTTGTTTGCGACCTCGGTCGCGACTCCGTTTACGTAAACAGTGATCATGGGCTATTCCTTATTATGTAGTTTTCACTTGAATGCAGAGATTTCAAACGGCGATAATGTGTCAAGAAAAGAAGATTCAGGTTCATCCAAAACGGGTCAAAAAGCAAGAGGAGAGGAAAAACAATCTTTCAGGACGGGTCAGTTTAAATTCTTCACTATATCGAACTTGTGGACGTGTCTTCTTCAAAACTTCTCTCCTTAATCTGGGTTTTCGGTCAACCTATTTTAGGATGGGTCAGCCTTGGCTGAAAGCCTTAATCAAGTGACCATCAAGTCTTAATCAAGCATTAATAATTAAGACTTGATTAAGGCTTGATTAAGAAGTGACTGACGCCGTGAGACAAGGTGCGAGAAATGGGTTAACTTGATGTAGGATAGATGGTTGTGGCGGATGAACGCGCTAAACACATTGCTGTTGGGGAAAACAAACTTGACAAAAATCTTTTATGCGGATTTAGATGACCCAAGCTTTTTCAAAAGCATGAAGCTAAGAAAAACAATTGGAGGTAAAAATGCGTAAAGCATTGATTGTGGCTATGCTGAGTTTGCTTGGCGTCGCCGGTTTCGCGCTGAGTTCCACCACGGACTCAGCCCCCTTCACCCTGGACACGGTGAAACCCCAAATCACCATTCTTTCCCCCGCCGGAGGAGAACATTGGTACATCGGAGACACCCATCCCATCCTCTGGGAAATCGAGGAAAGCAATTTGGTGGAAAATTCCGTGTGCGTTTATTATAGCCTGGGCGGAGACCATGTCGCCATCGCCGAAAACATTCAGGATATCGGCAGTCTTGACTGGTCTATGCCCGAAACCCAAAGTTCAAACGTGCGCGTGCGCATCAAAGCCAGGGACAGCTTTGGCAACCTGGGAGAAAAGACTTCACCCCTGTTCATGCTTACCTACGTTCCGCCTGCCGCCCCGCAAAACCTGAACGTGGACATTAGCAACAACGTCGATGCCGTCATCACCTGGGAGCCGGTTACCGTAACGGTTTACGACACGCCCATCATCCCTGACGGCTATATCGTGCTCTACAATGAAAGCCCCTACGAACACGATGAACACTTCTACTATTTCCTCTGGAATGTGACCGAAGGCACCAGCTTCACCCACCCCTGGGTGGCAAAATTCCGTGACCGCATGTTTTACCGGGTGGTGGCATACAAGGATTACGACAACCGTCTTGCCAATATCTTCGCCGCTGCCAAAGCCAATCCGGAGCTGAAACTCACCCTGGAGGATATCAAAAATCTCTCCCAAACCAGTATGGGAGGTGTGAAATGAGAAGGAATATCTTTAAGAATCCAGGAATCATCCGACAGATGGGGAAAGATTCATCTAATACGAACACGGGCAATAACTTAAGTGTGGCATCTTTCCACCGGATAAATCCGGCGGTCCGACCGGTTAAAACCGGTGCTCCAACCGTTCTGCTGCTGATTTCCCTGCTTCTGGCCAGCGTTTCAATCTTTGCGGAACCCATCGCCCTGCAGAGTTTTGAAAACACGGCGGAGGATAGCTGGAACTACACTGCCAATCCTTCCGGCGCCGTTCCCTATTTTTGGGGCAGAACAAATCAAACCATCGGTGGAGCCGATGCACAGAGCGGCAACTGGTATTGGGCAAGCTGGCTGATGGAAGACAACGAGGCCAGCCTCACTTTCGACAATGTCAGCATCAATCCAGGCGCTCAAAACAGCTTAAACCTTTACTATTTCACAAAAAATCTCAACCCCGCCACAGATGAGATTAAAATCTGTCTGGAATATGACACCGGCAGCGAGTGGAATAACTGGTTTCAATTGCTATACAACACCCAAGCCTGGTCGCTGTTTTCCATCAATATACCTCAAGGTGCGTCCACAGTGAGAGTTAAAATACTTATCCACTACGACAATCCGAACATGGATAAATATGCCCATTTTGATAACTTCAAAGTCCAGACCGGGGAGGCTGAATTCACCGCACCCATCATCTACAATACCTCCGTGGTCCAGAGAACAGATGGAAGTGGACTTGTGGATATCGCTTATGACCTTTTTGACGCCAATGGCGACCTCTGCGAAGTGAACTTGAAGCTTTCAAATGATGGAGGAAACAGCTTCGATTATATTCCCAATCCCGCCAACTTAAGCGGTGATATTGGAGAAAATATTGTCCCGGGAACGGTAAAAAGCATAGTCTGGGACGCTGGTGCGGAAAATATCGACTTTGACGGCAACCAATATGTTTTGCGCTTAACTGTGGAAGATGGAATATATCTCCCACCGCCCGAAAACTTCGTGTTTGTAGAAGGCGGGACAGTTGCAGGGATTACAGTTGGAGACTTCTACATCGACAAATATGAGCTTACTCAGGCTGAATATGAGACTGTGATGGGTCACAATCCGTCTTCAAGCTATGGGGTGGGACCTGACTATCCAGTTTATTATGTTAGTTGGTTCAAAGCAATTGAATATTGCAACCGTCGCAGCCTGCAAGAGGGGATTCCACCTTGTTACAGCTATCTGGATTACGGCAGCAATCCGGATAACTGGCCGGCTGGTTGGAATACAAGTTATCAAAATCATGTAAATGTAAGCTGTGACTGGAATGCCATCGGTTACCGGCTGCCTACGGAAGCGGAGTGGGAATATGCCGCCCGGGGCGGCTTAGAGACGCATGGCTATACCTACAGCGGCAGCAATGATATCGACGAGGTAGCATGGTATAGCGGTAACAATTCGCCCTCTGGAACAAAACAGGTTGGCAGCAAGCTTCCCAACGAGCTTGGGATTTACGACATGAGCGGCAACGTTTTCGAGTGGTGCTGGGATATATACAGCGGTACCCACCGTGTGAGGCGCGGTGGCGGTTGGAACAACGATGCCAACGACTGCACTGTTTCGTATGGGAACATCTACATTGCCACTTACAGCTACTACAATCTTGGCTTCCGTGTGTGCAGGGTTTCCCCTTGATGGAGCACCGGATTTATCCGGTCGTAGGTGCCAGATTCATCTGGCACAGGAACTTACGCGATGTTTTTGTCGTGTATTTTGAGCCGGATGAATCCGGCGGTCCGACCAGTTAAAACTGGTGTTCCAACTGGTGCTCCGGCGTGGCTGAAACTGGCGGTCCGACTGGTGTTCCGGCGGTTTGAACCAGTGTTACAGACGGTATAATAAAAGAAAGATGCAATACAGAGTCTACTACAAACGCAAGCTGCCTCATTTTCAGCCCAAGCGTGGTGTTTTCTTCATCACGCTGCGGCTGGCGTTCCATTTGCCGGTCAAGTTTTTAAGCGCCCTGAACCAATATCGGGCATCGCTGCAAAAAACCTTGGCCGGCTCCGAGGACGCGGCTTCCGGCAAAGATGTGATTATGAAAAAATCTTTTGCCTACGAGGATGAAGTCTATAATAAATGCGAGAGCGAAGTGGATATTTCCCAGGCTCCGGCTGCAAATATAATCATGGAAAAGCTGCTTTCGATGCAGGAGGATTATTTCTATCTGTACGCTTTTACGATTATGCCAAATCATCTGCATCTGTTGATTCAGCCTTTACAGCGGGCGAGGACTCCCGTTTCCACCTCTGAAATAATCAAAAACTTCAAGGGCAGCAGCGCCAGAAAAATAAATCAAGCGTTAGGCAGGCAGGGTCAGTTGTGGAACAGGGAGTATTTTGATCACTGGATTCGTGACCAACAAGAATTGGTGAATGTGATCCAGTATATCAGAAACAACCCGGTACAGGCAAAGCTGGTGACGGATGCCCGGGATTGGCAGTGGACCTGGCTGAATCCCGAACTTTGGCGGGAAGATTGAGCAGAAGGGAGCACCGGATTTATCCGGTCGTAGGTGCCAGATTCATCTGGCACAGTGAGTTGCGCGGTGTTTTTGTCGTGTATTGTGAGCCGGATGAATCCGGTGTTCCGGTCGCTTAAAACCGTTGTTCCGGCTGGTTTATATTGGCGTAAAACACCTGGCGCAGGGCTTTGAGGTGTTTTGTTACCACGCGGTCGCGATGGCGTTTGCCGGGATGGACCACGCTGACTCCGTCGGGATTGATGCCGCCGATTTCCACCAAAAAAGCCTGGGTGCCGTGAATGTGGAAAAAGTAGTTCCTTGCAGTTCCCATGCGGGTTCCGGGTTTGGGGCTCAGTTCATAGCTGCCGCGTTCAAAATCCTTGGGTACGGCGGCGGCATATTGCCCGGCAAAATCCTTCAGTTGCTCGTAAAGCTCTTTCTGACGGGGGTTTTCGGCGTCCAGTGCGGGCAGGAAAACCTTTTCGTTCAGGGTTCCTGCGGGGGAGCTGTGGTAAAAAATGGCATGGTCGAATTTGTGCTTGTGTGCCAGCAGCGTGATGGCAAGGATTTCGCGTTCCGAGGCGGGTTCGCTGCCCTTGTAGTTTTGATGGCTGGGTGCATACAGGGGAAATTGATCCCAAAAAACGGGATAGTTGCGATTCAGGTCCACCCCGTCTTCCGGCAGGTCCAGTCTGCCGTTTTCATTTGTGTCGCGCGTGTTTTTGCGTTGGTTCGGGCTGAGACCCTGGCTGGTGACGCGGTGTCCTTCTGGGTTCACGGTGGGCACGATCCAAAAGCGCCAGTGGTCCAGGATGGCGTTGATCTTTTTGTCTGAGCGGTTGCGAGTGACCAACTGCTCCGCCCAATCCAAAACCACTTCCACACCCAAGACTTCGTTGCCATGATGCTGGCCGATCAAAAGCACATTCTGTTTGGCGTGGGGACGTCCGATGTCCAGACAGTAGATGGGCAGGTTTTCGCTACCGCTGAATCCAATCACATTCAGCCGGGCGAGGGCGCGGTTTTTTTCCATGATGCGAGTGAGCCTTGCAAACATGGTGTCTGCAGACTGATATGCCCCGCCCAGGGGAAAAACGTTGCCCTGGGATGCGGCGCAGGCAAAGCTTGCCAGCATCCCAATCAGGAGTCCCAAACGCAAAAAGACTTTCATTTTCATGGGCGCCAATATCTTTGAAGGCGGTGGGGCGTCAATGATTTTTGCTTTTTCGGGACGTCAAAATGTGAAAGGACAAGGTTTTGAGGAGATTATACTTGACAGAACCGAGCCTTTGAGTTTTTTTGCCTATTACTAAAGGAAATGATGATAATGTGTTCACAAACAAATCATTTAAGCTGCTCCGGCGGCATCATATCAAATAGAATCAAAGCATTTGCGCGGAGCAGATGCTTTTTTTTGTGTTTGGAGGGTGAATGACCACGAGTGAGATCATCAGGCTCGCCCTGGCGGAAGACATCGGCAGCGGAGACATCAGCACCCGCTATCTGGAACTGGAGCCCAAGGCTGAAACCGCTTTCATGATTGCCAAAGCCGAAGGGATTTTGGCTGGCTTGGACATCGCCAAAGAGGTGTTTCAGACAGTGGACAAAAACCTGAAAATCACGCTCTACAGCCGCGATGGCGACAGAGTTGAGCCCGGCTCCGAGATCATGCGCGTGGAGGGAAATCCCGCTTCGATCCTGCAAGGCGAGCGCGTGGCTTTGAACTTTTTGCAGCGCCTGAGCGGAATTGCCAGCCTCACCCGGCTGATGGTAAACGAACTGGAAGGCAGCAAAGCCCGCCTTTTGGACACTCGCAAAACTACGCCCCTGCTGAGAAATCTGGAAAAATATGCCGTCCGAATTGGCGGAGGCTTCAACCACCGCTTTGGGCTTTTCGACATGGTGATGCTGAAAGAAAATCACATCCGTGCCTGCGGCGGCATCACGGAAGCGGTGACAAGAGTGAAAAAACACAACACCGCCCACAAGGTGGAGGTGGAGGTTACAAACATCCTGGAACTGGAGGAAGCGGTGAACGCCGGAGTGGATCGCGTGATGCTTGACAATATGGAGCTGGCAGAAATCCGCGCCTGCGTGAAGCGTTTTGGGAAAAAGGTGGAGCTTGAGGTTTCCGGAGGGGTCACCCTTGCCACCATCAAGAAAATCGCCCGCACGGGAGTGCACTTCATCTCCAGCGGGGCGATGACACATTCATATAAATCGCTGGATATCAGTTTACTTTTTAAGGAGTGACGATGGAAGAACAACTTCGCACCCTGGCTAAAATGCAAAAACTGGACGACCAAATCGGCGCCCTCAGGGTTTTGCAACAGGATCTGCCCCAAGAACTTAACGACATCATCGATCGCGTGGACGAAGCCACGGCAAACATGCTGAACAGTGAAACCATCAGGGCGGAAATCGGCAAAGAGCAACGCACCGTGGAAGGCGACATCAAACAGCACCAGGAAACCATCAAAAAATATGCAGGCCAGCTTTCCGAAATCAAAACAAACAAGGAATATAAGGCGCTGAACAGTGAAATTGCCTACCTGAACGAAAAGATTTCCGAACTGGAAGGGCAGGAACTGGAACTGATGGACAAGGAAGCCGAAGCCCGCAAAAAGGTGGAGGAAGACAAAAAAGTGCTGGAAGCTGCGGAAAACGTGAAGCGTGAACGCGAAGGCGAATTGCGCAAAAAGATTGAATCCCTGGATCTGGAGATCGAAAGGCTGCGCACCGACCGCACCGAACTGGCAAAGACCCTGCCCCAAAATCTGGTTCGCCAATATGCACACATGATCAAAAACAAGGGCAACTGCGCGGTGGTTTTTTCCCGAAATGGAGCCTGCGGCGGCTGCGGATTCGTGATTCGTCCCCAGATCCGCATCGAACTTGAGCAGCGTAAGAAAATTAACTTTTGCGAAAGCTGCGGACGCATCCTGATGGAAAAATTCAGCGATCTATAAAATATCCAACTGCTTGCAGATCAGGGTGTTTGGAAGATAATTCCAAGCGATTGGCTCAGATATTGCTTGACAGAAAAGCAGTATTTTGTCAGTAAAATCAAAGTTGGCAAAACAAGCCATAAATAGCGTGAATTTAAATGGGTTAACCGCATTCAAAAAAGCGGTCATCTTTTATTCAATGTCATAATCGGGCGGGAAGCGCGAGAGCAGGCTTCCCACACAAGCCTTCAGGCTGAAACAAACCATAAATATATAAAGGGAAAGGAGTTATCCTATGAAACGAACCCTTGTTTTCGCGCTGCTTCTGATCCTCGGAATCAGTTTTGGCAGCACCGTTTTTGCGCAGGCGGTGCCCGTGACCATCGGAACTGGCACGGATACCAACACCACCACCGGGGCGCCAGCTCCGTATGGAACCTGGTATAAAGCTTTCCGCCAGCAATACCTTATTCGCGCAAGCGAGTTTAACAACGCCGGCGGCGGACCGGGGAACATCACTTCCCTGGCGTTCAATGTGAGTGCACTCAACAACTGTACTCCCATGACGAACTTCCGCATCCGCCTCAAACACACAACCCAAACAGCTTTGACTTCGAGCTTTGAAGGCGGTGACTATCAGGAAGTTTTCATTGCCAACTCATTCATGCCCACCACGGGATGGAACGAGCATGCTTTCAGCGCTCCCTTCAACTGGGATGGAAACTCAAACCTCCTGGTTGACATCGTGACCGACGTGGTTGTTGGAGATTACGCTCAGAACGCCTCAACGTTCTTTAGCACCACATCCTTCAACAGCTCTCTGCGTTTCCAAAGTGACTACGACAATGGTGAGACCGGAACCACCGGAACCGCTGCCGCAACCCGCTCGAACATGGTGTTCACCATGCAGCAGCTTGATATGCTGGACTTGGTTGCCGTTGCCATCAACGGCCCCAACTCACCCAATATCAACAGCACCGTGAACTACACCGTGACGGTGAAAAGCCTTTGCCCCACCCCGGTGAGCAACTACACCGTGAAACTGATGAAGGCTCCCAACACCGAAATCGCCAGTTTGCCCGGTGTCAGCATCAACTCCATGCAGGAACTTGATTTCACACTGCCTTGGACGCCCAACCAAGAAGGCGCTGTCCAGCTTTTCGGCCGCGTGGAAATGGCCGGAGATGAAAACCCCGGCAACAACAACACACCGATGTTCAACGTGACCGTGATGCCCACAGGGCTGGTGGTGGTTTCCCTGGGTGATGGAACCCAGGTAAACACCACATCAGGCCCCCCCACTCCTTACGGAACCTACTGGCAGAACTTCCGCGAACAGTATCTGATCAAAGCCAGTGAACTCAACAACGGCGGCGGCGGCCCCGGTGAGATTTATGGCATTTCCTGGAATGTGGACAACGTGAACAACTGCTCCGCGATGCCAAACTATCGCATCCGCATCAAACCCACGACTCAAACCGACCTTACAAGCACTTTTGAAACCGGTACTTACCAGCAGGTTTTCCAAGCTGCTTCATTCATGCCCACCACGGGCTGGAACTTCCATCCCTTCAGCACACCCTACGTCTGGGACGGCGCCTCCAACCTGCTGATCGACGTGGTTTGCGATCTTGCGGGCGGCTGGACCCAAAACGCCTCTGTGTTCTATAGTAATGCTGGCTTCAATAGCTCCCTTCGCTTCCATAGCGACGGCGATCCTGCAGACCAAGCCACCACCGGCACAGTCTCCACAAACAGGAGCAACCTGCGCCTGAACATGCAGCAGCTCGATATGCAGGACATGGTGGGCATGTCCGTTACCGGATCCACCACGCCTTCAGTGAACTCCGACACTAACTACACGGTGAGAGTGAAAAATCTTTCCCCGAACCAGGTGACGAACTACACCGTGAAGCTGATGGAAGCCCCGAACACAATGATTGCCAGCACACCCGGCACCCCCATCGGCCCGATGGAAGAGTTGGATTTTGTGCTGCAATGGACTCCCACCACAGTCGGTATTACCCATCTCTACGGTCGCGTGGAAATGCCCGGCGATGAAAACTCTGCCAACGACAACACTCCACAGCTTGAAATCAACGTGATGGAATCCGGACTCTTGGTGGTTCAGCTTGGTTCCGGCACCCAGGTGAACACAGACACCGGTGCGCCCGCACCTTATGGCACCTGGTACAGGGCTTTCCGCGAACAGTATCTGTTCAAGGCCAGCGAAATCTATGATGCCGGCGGTGCACCCGGACTCATCAACTCCATCGCTTTCAACGTTCAGAGCGTTGGCCAATGCACCCCGATGACAAACTACCGTCTGCGTGTGAAACACACCCAGCAGAATGCTCTCACCGCCAGCTTTGAAGCGGGTGACTATGAAACCGTTTTCCAAGCAGCCGAATTCATGCCCGTGGATGGCTGGAACGTTCACACATTCACTCAGCCCTTCTTCTGGAACGGTGCAGACAACCTTATCATTGAAGCCGTGACCGACATTTGTGCCGGCAGTTATGCCCGCAACGCCCTGGTCTATTACAGTGCCCCGGGCTTCAACAGCAGCCTGCGCTTCTACAGTGACAGCGCCAATGGCGACACCGGCACCAGCGGAACGGTTTCTCCCAACAGATCAAATGCCCGCTTCTTCATGATTGTGGAAGATATGGGCAGCATGAGCGGAACAGTCACTGCCAACGGTGCTCCCATGCCCGGAGCAACTGTTTCCGTTAACAACACCGTCTTCAGCACCACCACCACCGCGAACGGCAGCTACAGCCTTCCCTTCGTGCCGGTTGGAGCCCAAACTGTAACCGCTTCCAAACACGGATACGCCGATGTGTCTCACAACGTCACCATCGTTGAAGACCAAAACACCGTTCAAGACTTCGTGTTGACCCAGCTTCCCACCGTGACCGTGACCGGCCGCATTGTTGGCAGCGACCAGCCCACCGTGGGCTTGGCAGGCGCCAGCATCAGCCTCAGCGGCTTCGATCCCTATGAAGCCACCACCAACGCCCAGGGTCAGTTCAGCATCACCGGCGTATATTCCGGCCACACATACAACTACACCGCCCAAGCCCTCGGCTATCAAAACGCCACAGGCGAAGTGGTTGTTGGCAGCACAAACGTGAATATGGGTGATATCGTTGTCAGCGAAATGGCATTTCCTCCTCTGCAGGTGGTTGCCACCGAAGCCGCCGACTACTCAAATGTTGCAGTCAGCTGGATGGCTCCGGATCCCAACGCTGTTGGCGAATGGCTTTCCTACTGCGGCGAGAAAGATGACAGCGTCGGAACCGGCGGCGTGGCGGACTTTGACGTCGCCATCCGCTTCCCCGCTTCTGCTTTGGCGGAATATGCCGGAATGAGCCTCTACGCTGTGAATGCCTGGCCGGCTCAAGCTGGTAGTTTCTCCGTCCGCGTCTGGACAGGCGGAAACGCCTCCGCTCCGGGACCCATGGTTGTGGATCAGCCTTTCACTCCCGCTCCTCTGGATCAGTGGAACACTGTGCTTCTGAATGACCCCGTCAGCATCACCGGAACAGAAGAACTCTGGCTTGGCTATCGCTGCAACGTGTCAAGCGGCTATCCAGCCGGCTGTGACGCAGGACCAGCCATAAACGGCCTTGGCAACATGATGTATTACCAAGGTGAATGGGACACCCTTCTGGGAATTGCTCCAAGCTTGAACGTCAACTGGAACATCCAGGGCTACGTGGGCTATTCCGCTCCGGATCGTGCTCCTGAACTCACTCCGCTTACTCTGAACAACTCTCGCGTGATGACTGGATATCGCGTCTATCGCTTCCTTGCGGCAAACCAAAACAATGAAAGCCTCTGGACCCAGCTTACTCCTTCCAACATCACCCCCACAAACTATGTGGACAATGCATGGGCTCCCCTACCCTCCGGAGTCTATAAATATGCCGTGAAGGCTGTTTATACAAACAACGTCATGTCCACCCCCACCATTTCAAACGAAATCCACAAAGGTATGATGGGAACCCTCACCGGAACCGTCACCGAGTTTGGAACCAACGTTCCCATCGCTGGAGCCACCGTCACTGCCGGTGAATACAGCGGCACCACCAACGCCCAGGGACAGTATTCCTTTGGCGTGTATCAAGGCACCTACACTGTCACCTGCGTCAAGGTGAGTTATCAGGCTGCCAGTCAAGCCGGTGTGAACATCGTTGGTCTGCAAACCACCACCCAGAATTTCGTGCTTACCGAAATCACCCTGCCTCCGGGAGCAGTTCAAGCTGAGCAAGCCAACCCCGACCTGGTGAACATCACCTGGATGGAGCCCGGAAGCGGAACCGATATCTCTGAAGGCTTTGAAGGCAACGCCTTCCCGCCCGAGGATTGGAGCCAAATCATCACCAATCCCAACGTTGGCGGAGCCGATGTGATGGCTTCCTGGTGCAGAGTGGGAACAATTGCACTCTCACCTTCCGTGCCTCCTCACAGTGGAGACTACCAAGCTGCCATGTGGTGGGATTATGACCACCAGGATGAATGGCTCATCACCCCGCAGTTCATCTGCCCGCCCGCTTCAGATCTCACTTTCTGGAGCTACGTCTATCTGGGAAGTACCTACGGTGACCACTATTACGTCAAGGTATCCACCGATAACGGAAACTCCTGGACACCCATCTGGGATGCCAGCACTCTCACCGGTGGCTGGAACTATTATGACTTCCCCATCGAAGTGGATCTGGATTCCTATGCCGGTCAGGAAATCAAACTTGCCTGGCAAGCCATTGACGGAGACGGACAAGGGCTTTGGTGGGTATGGTTCTTGGACGATGTCAGTGTTGGCAACCGTACCGAAACCATCAAATTCCCCGTGAACACACTGACCCGTGTGAGCTACTCCAACGTTGAAAGAACAAATGTGGAAGTCGCCATGCCCAAGCTGCCGATCAGCCGCAGCATGAACTACACTTCCGGACTCACCACTGCCAACAGAGCAAACCACGTTGAACCTCAAACCCGCAACGAACGTGTCCACCTTGGCTACAAGGTCTGGCGTCTCTTGCAGGGTCAGGAAAACAACGAATCCGCCTGGACTCAGCTCTCCCCGGAAACCATCTCTGCCACAGCCTGGCAGGACAGCGGATGGGGCACTGTTCCGGACGGAACCTACAAATGGGCAGTGAAAGCCATCTACACCGGTGGCGCAGCTTCCATGCCCGCGTTCTCGAACCCTCTGGCCAAGATCACCCAGATTGGAACAGTTGCCGGTATCGTACGCAACCAGCAGAACGCCCCCATCGCGGGAGCCACTATTACCGCCGGTGATTTCAATGCCACCACCAACGCCTCCGGTGCCTACAGCATGCAGGTTGTGGCTGGAACCCACAGCGTGACAGCTTCTGCCCAGGGCTACAGTCCTTCCACTCAAACCGGAGTGATTGTGGTTACCGGACAGACCACCACCGTAAACTTCCAGCTTGCCCCAAGCTCGACGATCTTGGAAGAGGGCTTTGAAAGCTATCCCGATTTCGCCAACAGCTTTGCACCCTGGACCCTGGTGGACGTCGATCAAAGCCAAACTTACGGTTTCAGCGGCATCACCTTCCCGGGAACGGGCAACCCGATGGCTTACATCATCTTCAATCCCAGCGCCACCACACCGGCCACCACCTCGGTTGAAGCTCATGGCGGACAGAAGATGGCAGCAAGCTTTGCCGCCGTCACACCTCCAAACAACGACTGGCTGATCACACCTCCGCTCACGAATCCCACCGAGATCAAATTCTGGG
>JAAYEF010000016.1 GCA_012728875.1 Candidatus Cloacimonadota bacterium | reverse complement strand
GTGTTAGTGTTAGTGTTAGTGTTAGTGTTAGTGTTAGTGTTAGTGTTAGTGTTAGTGTTAGTGTTAGTGTTAGTGTTAGTGTTAGTGTTAGTGTTAGTGTTAGTGTTAGTGTTAGTGTTAGTGTGATGAGACTCCGCACGTAACATCATGAAGGCACACCTTAATTTTGCATACCTTGCTTACGCTATTATTTGTTGCTCGCCTTAAGCGTATGGCGTATACCTTTGGCCGTGTATATATCGTATCTCATTGCAGTATGTGTGTCATATCATATATCATGCTAACATAACCATAACAGCGCTATCATTACATCATCACATTGCATACACTGTGACATGTCATATCGCCTGTGCATAACAATGTGTGTCTCGCGGTATGATTACGACGAAAAACGCCTTCACGGTTCACCAATATATGCCGTTGGCCAAATACAGGGGCACCTTGAAACATTGCCGATTACAAACCCGTCACCAAGTTATGTAAGAAGGTGGAGGCAAACACAAGATAGCATGGTGACACTTTTGTGGCATTCGACATATATCATGGCGTGTGAACCCATCCCATGTGCTACAATATGGTGCAGTGCCATGTGACACACGCCGGGGGATTCTTAATCAGGGTCGCTATGGAGAGCGGTGCCAAATTTATTTACGTGATGCACCTCAGTTATTCGGGGCACGGATTTGGATGCACCCAATCCCCACAGGTGTGCATGTCCACAAAATCCATGTCTGCCACACATGAGGGCACGAAGAACTTTTTTTTATCCCGCCCTATATATGGTAGCTATATATGTATGTATTATAAAAGAGAAGAGGGTGACTAATCATGGGTGGAAGACGATGATTGGCGACCGGAAGCGTAAAACGCTCCCGAACCTCGCATAATAAAGGCTCATGGGCAGTTTTTTGCTCCCCAAACCGAAATTTCAAGCCATGAGCCCGAAAGTCACGCCTCTGCAGGCTTTAACCCACCTCTGTCTTCGGCGAGCTTATGCCTCCCAAAACCACGTTTATAAACTCGCCAAACTGATAGCTAAAAAAAAGTTTTGGTCTGGCCAGAGAGACACTGAATGTGCCTATTCACGGAAACTCCACTTGACACAATATGCCCATATCCGAATATGGACATCAGCCTACAGACCCTACATAGAATGCCCTCCGAAGCGTGGGAGCACCGCCCGGTGTCTCCCACGTTCTATATTGTCTTGTTTTATTGTTCAGGCTTTGACCCTGCACACTTCGCCGAAGGGTGGCTCGAAGTCTGCGTAACTGTCCAGAATCCAAAGCACCGGATAGTCCGGTTCGGCGGGGAAGTCGTCGCAGTAACCGTCCGTGAAGTAGATGAGACAGCAGGGTTCCTTGTCCTCGGCGGCGAGATATTCGAAGGCGGGGACATAGCTGGTTCCGCCTCCGCCCCTGGGATGCAGTTCCAGTTCGGCGGCATCCAGATATTCGTGGTGTGCCAGTTCGCTGTCCACATAGAGCACGTGGATATGCGTTTCGGGGTAGGCCTGCAGTATCGAACGTATCTCCATGGTGTAGCGCGCCAGTTCACCGTCACTGACGGAACCGCTGGTGTCCACCACCACGGCAATCTCGCCCAGACTCGGTTTGTCCAGGTCGGGAAGATAGAGACCGCTGTGCAGATAGCGGGGCGACGGGCGTTTCCAGTTATAGTCGTTGCGGCTTGAATCCGATACGAATCTTGCCAGGATTTCCTGCCAGGGCAGCTGCGGTGTCAGCATTTTTTCAATCATGCGCCTCAGTCCGCCTCTCAGACGTCCCTGTATTTTTGCGGCTGTGGCGGCCTGTGCGGTCCGCACCTTCCACTCCGCCTCGTGTTCAGCCAATGATTTGTCGGTTTCGTTGGGGTCCAAACGCAGGTCACGGACTTCACCCGTCATGCCGGGAATGTATTGCTTTTGGATATTGTTGATATCCTGAGGAATAACGGCATTTGCTCCGCTTTCACCGCTGTCGCTCATCATCGGCATCCAGGGACAGTTTTTGGAGATGGGATTCTCCTTATCGGGCAGCAGCACGTATATCTCCTCGGCGCTTTTGCCGAGATAGGAGGTGTCGAGCAAGGCACCGTCGGGCAGGGTGTAGCCCTCATCCCTCAGTATCCAGTTGACGGCATGGTCGCAGGCGACGTTCCACTTGAAGTGGTCTCGTCCGTCCTTGCGGAAGGCGTGTCCGAGGGCTATGTGCAGAACCTCGTGCGCAATCAGAGCCTTGAGCTCATCACGGTCCAGTGTGTTGATGAATCGGGGATTGTAGCCAAAGACCACGGAATCGGTGTAGGCGGTGAGACAGGATGTGTCCTCCCTCAGTTTAAGGTGCAGCGCCAGCGTGGCAAAGAACGGTGAACCCACCACAAGCGCCGTTCTGGCCTCCCTGATTCTATGCTCTGCCCTGTTCATGCCGCCGCTCCACTGTTAATGGGCAGATATCCCTTCATCTTGTCCATGATGCGCATGGCATCCCTTGCCGCCTGGGAACGCTTTTCGGGGTTCTCCCTCAGTTCCCGGGGCGACAGCGCAGCCAGACTGGCCTTGACCTCGGTGTTGATGCGTTCGAGCCGGCTGTCTCCGGTCACGTTCAACCTGGGAATGAGTTCACAGATATCCGCCAGGTTGCCGATGATACTGTCCCTGAACACCGCATCGCTTTGCGACAGTTTGTCTGTCAGATGCGACACCGCCTTGTAGAGACGACTGCTCAAATCGCCCATGGCCTCCTGCGAGGCGCTTGCCAGTTCCTGTTTGAGTTCCTCCCGCATGGTGGCAAGTTCATTCTCGTCCAAACCCACCCGAAAGTCGCCCTCGTGAGGAACGGGCAATATCTGCAGTTTGAAGTTATAACGGTCCTCCAGGCTGGACTGGTCGGGATAGTCGTCATCGCAATACATCGGACCGAGCCTCTGTCGGGCCTCGCTTTGATGGTCGGGATAAAGAGCCAGGAATTTTGCCACCTGGCGATTGAACTCCTCCCGCATATTTTCCATGCCGGACAGATATTCGAAGTAGTTGGCGGTGGGCAGTAATCTGCCCCCGTTGTCCATCCAGGGCAGAGTGTTTTGATAGTGAAAGGTTCGGGCCATGCTGACCGTCCTGCGGATGCCGGCCAGGGCCTCGGAGCCGATGAGTATCTTGTTGTAGCGTCCGGAACGGCTGGCATTGTAGTTACTCTCTATGCTTTTGGAAACCTGTTCGTCGTATTTCCTTGCCGTCCAGACCGAGATGCTGAGGTTTGCCAATACGGCATTGTTGTTGATGGCCATGATATTTCTCCTCTTTTTAATTGTTCACAATCAGCCTGCCGAATTCCAGGCTGAAATCGACAAAGGTCTTGGTGGCGCTGATGGCCTTGTCGTTTCTTCGGGCCAGCTTCATATACAGGACCCTGAACTCCACGGGCAATCTGCACACGTATTCGTAGATTTTGTCGATGTTTTCTGCATTTGTGGCACGGCTCAGAGCCGAGACCACGGCATAGGTTTGTGAGGCTTCCTCCGGCAGGGACGCGCCCTGGGGGTCGGCGATGATTTCCTCCAGTGCAGGCAGCTGGTCAAAGACCCTCAGGAAGCCCAGGAACTCGGCGGCAAAGGCTTCACCCGCCGCACCCCTGACCATCTCATAAAGAAGGGGGTCGGGACAGCCGGCGTTCAAGAGATTGCCCACGTTGGCCACCGTGCGGGGCGAAGGCGAATTCACCAGGTCGGAACTGGGGGTGAAGTCATGGAGCATGTTGCTCCCCTCGTTCTGTCGCCATTTGACAAAGGCGATGAGGGTGGCGGGCATTTCATTTTCCAGAGCCCACTCCGTCCAATCCTCGATGGAGGGCTCAAGTTTGATGATGGAGGTGAAGCGGCTTTTGACAGGTTCCAGTATGCCCTGCACAGCCGCCTTGTCGGCCCTGCCGTTGGTGGCTGCCATGAAGCAGACCTTGTCCGAGACCCTGTGTCCGTTGATTCTGCGTGCCAGAAGCAGCTGCATGATGGCTGCCTGCACCGATGACGGAGCCTGTCCCAGGTCGTCGATGAAGAAGACGGTGGGACGCGAGGCGTCGATGCATCTCAGCAGGTCGCCGAAGGGTAGAAACTTGGCGGCGTCAATCTCCTCGCCGTTGTCCCGCTTGTGTTTCACTGGGAAGGGCAGTCCCTTGTAATCCGTGGGGTCGCTGACCACGGGATGGGTTACGATGAGTTCCACGCCTGCCTTGGCGCAGCATTGTTCGACGATGGCTGTTTTGCCCACGCCTGGCGAACCCTCGATTAAGAGCGGAAAGCCGTTGATGAGGGCGAATTCTATTGCCTGGGTCAATTGTGATGGACGCATGATTGTTCTCCTTTGTTCTTGGATATGATGATGGGTTGTGTTGTTAAACTGTGGTAATGAGTTGTGATTTGGGGGGGGGTATGGAAGCTTGTGCCCTGCACCCGTGATTGTAAGATGTGAAAATGGTTGTTTGTGTTTTGATATGGGCTTAAAATGGGGTCGGAGTTCCTAAATGAAGTATCTCCTGTTCTGCCAGAATCTCATCCACCCGCCAGGCCATGAGCGCGGCGTAAGCAGTGAGGGGCAAAGCCCTCACGAGGATGGAGTTTTCATCCTTGGCATTCCGGCTCAGTGCGGCGCGCAGTTCGGACTCGTCCAGACGCTGACGTTCGGCATGGTGACGAGTCTCACGGCAGACGAACAACCTTCCGTCCGCCAGACGTTCCACGCTGAGACGTCTGCCATCGGGTGCCTGCCAGGGGCTTGAACCCAGATGTTCCCGCCTCGAAAAACGGGGATAGGGGTTCCCGCACTCCCAATAACGCCGCTGCCATTCCTGCTCCCGAATCAGGCTCAGGGCATCCTCGTTGGGGATGCGCAGCCAGAGGAAACGTTCACCCCTGCCCCTGGCAACGGGGAATCCGGTGTAGCGCACGCTGAAGGCGGCATAACCGCGGCTGTGTCTCAGGATGGCCATCCCCGTTCCGGGATTGAAGGCCCAGGCCTGCAGAGCTGCATCCCGGGCAAGGGCGTCACGGATGAGGTTTCGGGCGCCGGTATGTGAATTGCCGGAGAAGGTGTTCACCTTGTGCAATTGTATGTTCAGATACGCCTCGCAGCTGCCCAACGGGTCCAGCCTCCTGCAAAACTCCGATATTGCCATGGGGCCCCTTTCAGGGTTCGTTGTCATAAAGACCCCCTTTGTTGATAAGAAAAAGGCGGGGTTGTTCCCCGCCGTTCATTTTTTCCCGGTCTTGTCTGGGCCTGCTTTTTCTCCGCCCTGCGGCATCAGTTCTCCGTCCGGAGGCAAAAGCATCCAGACTAGCGCAATGGCCACCTTAATAACCAACAGCAGCTTGTTCTTCCTGTTCATGTTCTCCCTCCCCGGCCATAAGTTCACGGTAAAAGTGACAGAACCGGTTGACCTCACAGTAATCCCAACAGCGTATGGGCCGGGCTTCACGGGTTATCACCTCGGGCTTGTCCGCATGTTCGCCGGCATAGTTCTCCGCCTCGCCTTTGTTGTCGAAGACCCGCAGCGCCCTTTTTGCGCCGGGCTTCATCACCGCATATTTTGCGGGAGCCTCCCAGCGTTCCTCCGGACTGCAGGGTGGAATCATGTCATCGGGCAGGGATTCATGCATCTTGATTTGGGAGAGGCGGGCGGCGAGAAAGGCCTCGGTTCTTTTTGGGGTCCACAGTTCCAGGACCACACGTTCCACCGGCTTGGGGTAGAAGGGGTCGACGGAGGATTTGGCCTTGCTCCAATCCCGGAAGATGCAGATAACCTCGACACCCTTCACCTTGAAACCGTGCTTCTCCAGCAGCCAGGCATAGAGATTCAGTTGTGCGGTCCAATCCCTGACACGGCTGCCGTGGATGTGGTTCCAGACGTTGGTGAACTTAAAATCGCTGACCACTCCGTCATGATAGAGGTCGAAGCCCCCGGTGATGCGCTCACCGGCAAAGTCCGCAGCCAGACGTTCCTCACGCAGGGAGTTGTCCATCTGTGCAGCTTCCACCACCCTGTGCATGGCGCTGCCCATCAGAGTCCAAATCATGTCGGAGGCATCCCGTTCCAACTCCCGGTTGTGACGCCTGGTAAGCAGAAACTGTTTGGCGGGCTTGAGCAGTTCCGTCACGGAGGCGAAGCGTTGTTCCCCTCCGCCGGCATACCAGTTGGCCTGTATGGCCTTGACTATTGGTTCGGGCAGCTGAAGCTTGTTGCTGATTTTCACGCCGCCTCCCCCTTGTCCTCCGCCAGCTTCAAGAGTTCGACTTCAATCTTTTCAATGTCATCGGCGCCTGAGTTCAGGATGGAGCGGTAGATGTCCTTCTTGACCTCCAGTTCCACGCTCTCATCGCCGAAGACCCTGTGACCCCAGAGCCTAATCAGAGACAGCTGTTTCAAAGCCAGCGCCCTTGAAGTCTCCGAGGCACGCGGGTTGGCCAGGATATGGCGATATTGCTCGTATTTGTTCCGGGTCAGCCACTTGGATTGGAGCAGCTCGTTCAAGAGTTCCGCCCCCTGTCTGTCCAGGACGGCTTCGGGAAGCGCCCAGTCCGGAAGCTGCGGTTCCTCCCACCAGCCGCTCAGAGTGTCGGAATTGTGGTGGTGCACGGGCAGGACGGCATTGCGGGGACGTTCAGCCTGTATCTCCACCCAGTATTCCGGCAGTTCATAGATATAGCGGCCGATGCCGAATTTCACACCCGCCCGCTTGAGCGCATCGGAAAAGGCGCCCTTGAGGGCCTCGATATTGGTGAAGGGGGCGGCATCCTCCTTGGTGACCCAATTTCCGTCCATGTTCACCGAGAGTCTGCACTTGACACCGGTGGGCAGGAGTTCGTATTCATCCTGCCAGTTGCCCATGCCGAAGACCTCGTCGAGTCGCTCCATGATGCCCCGGGCCGTAATGTATGCCAGAACGGCGGCCCTGGAGTTTTTGGAGGATACACGGCTTACACGGAACTCGATGTCCTCGCGCGGGAAGGGGGCACGCAGTCTGCCCTGCAAATCCTTGTTCTGTTTCATGACGCCTCCCCGCCTTCCCCTGGGGATAACAAAGCCAGATGCAGGCGCCAGACGGCGCCGCAGTCCTCTATGCGGGCTTGGAAAGCACAGCCGTGCCCCAGCCAGCCCAGACTGATGTGGCGGTTGCGGCAGACACGGCCGGTATTGACGTGGACGCCGTCGATTTGCAGACGATGGCATCCGTCCCGGTCCCTTTCCACACGGTAGCCGTCAATGCCGAGGCGCAGGAAGACCTTCTTCACAAGCGCCACCAGCTTGTCCAGTTCGATTCCCTTCCCGGCCTTGGCCAGTGAAGGGTCATACTCTACGGTAAAAGGCTTGGGTTCGGGACTTGACTTGGATGTTCGCACTTTGTCGTTTTGGTTTTTCATGGTTTTCTCCTTGTTTTTGGTGATGACAAAAAAAACCCGCCGAAGCGGGTTGCGGGCTTATACAGCCCAGGACAATGGCGATGATGGACGCTGATTATATATCCATCATAGTATTATGACACATTTACGGAGAAAACGCACCAGGATGGCCAAAAATCGCATTTTTCGGCATCAAAATCATTTTAATTGCCTCTTTCGGAGCCTCCAGGGGGTGGAAACCCATGAAAACGAGCTTAAACCAGCTGCTTCACATTGTTCTTATATCAAGCTGCCCACCACCTAAGGTGTAAAAACGTGTTATATTCTGTCCTTTTTCTTGTCTTTTCCTGTCCTTTTCTTGTCCAACCCCGGTTTTTAGTGCCCGTTTTGTTCAAATATGGTCATAAACCGTATGGCCAGGTTCGTTTACATGCGTTTTTGGAACCAAAGACAGGGATATCCAGAGCTTGCAGCTACCGCTGGTTGGCGCTACTATCGTTGGATAGAGTTGCGGCGCCTTGGCGATAATAGTTTTGTCAGCGGTTAGTTCACCAGTATGTGGCTGTCTTATCCGCACTACCGACCTATACTCCGTTATGTCTAACCATTATCTTTTGGGAGCTTAAATCTATGACCACATTTTTGGCATGCGTGGGTTGGGTCGTTGCCTGTAATCACACATCCACCAAGAACCACCTCCCCTCGCCTTGCCATGGCAGCCAAATCCGGACCTGGGTAGCCATAGACAATCGGCAATACTTTATCAGTACCACAATTGGGACAAATTGGCTTTTTCATTTACCTTCTCCTTGTTTTTTATTCTGTCGGACCCTCCGTGATTCCACACAGACCATCTTCATCCACCAGCCTTACAAATTTGCAGTATAGTTCCTTACGTTGTTCAAGTGTTCCGCAGTGGCCACCTGCCAGGGGTCAGCCTTTGTGCCGGAGCCGCCTGCAAATTCGGCAAAGCCCGAGCTTATCATTATACATAGGATTAAAACCAATAACCACGTTCTCATGATTCCTCCACATTCATGTAATTTTGATACGGATGGGTCTGCCGCAACAGCGGATGACCTCTTTGACGTATGTAGCTTCCAGTCATGATTGAACTCCCAAAACAAGTTTCCATCCTCATGGATTTCTGTCAACGCCATATTTTAGCCCGTGCCATGTTTGTCTTCATTATCGCTCAAAAAACAACCGGACAGGTTTTCATCCTGCCCGGTTTTCATGTGGGGTTAAGAGCAAAAAGCCGTTACGATACAGGCTTTTGTCGTATCAAATCTTCACCCCCTTCTTCATATCGCATGCATCACTCGCCATTCGACGTTTTCCAAGTCAACTAAGCACTAAGTTTGCTAATCACGGCGTGTCGCCAACCTTGGCATCCGCTGTTGGGCTTCATAGGCCGACGCCTTTTCCTCAAGTTCTTCCCTGGATTCCACGCGATTGCTGCTGTTCAGCACAAATGCATTAAGCTCATCAAGCTTGAAATAAAGCTTGCGCCTGTTCTTGTAATAGGGCAGAACCCTTTTGCTGGTATAGCTGTACAGTGTGGGCAGGGCAATTCCGAGATATTCGGCTGTTTCCTCAGCGGTCAGAAAGGGCCGCTCCTGTTGGTTCGTTTGTTCTGCTACTAGCATACTTTTTCCTTTAAGAAGCGTTTTATATTTCGTTTTGATGCGCTTCCATAAGCCCCCTCTCTAATCGCTAGGTTTTCTTCTTGATTTTTCTTGGCTTGAGGAAGCAAGTCCTTTGTTATCAGTAGTTTGGAAATTGATGATTCTGAGTATTGCTTGCCTGCCCGAAAACCTACCATTAGGTTTTAGCGATTAATCCTCCGATATGCAAGGGGTGCCCTCCGTCCAAAGTCAGCCGGTTTTGGCCATGGAAACAGCTGCCGTTATCTTTTGAACATTTCCGCTCTTGAGATGGTTTCGATTCTGATGTTAATCCTGACCTCGATGTTGCGCCCTCTTTGGCTAAAAAATTTAAGCTTTTTGTCGGATGTAACGTGCTCTCGCAGCTTTTTGTTGATATGGTCTATATGATGGGGTCTTTTTTTCCCCATCCCGTCCCACGCATACTCGGAAATAAGGGTCGTTGACCCTGCTTTGATAATATTCTTCCCATCCGCGGTGAGCGGATTCACAACAAGATATATAAGGTAATCGTATAATGTTTGGCTGAAAAGCTTGCGCAATCTTATACTCTTGCCGCCTGACTCAAGCCGATATGAAGCTTCGTGTTTGTTTCTGTCAAATGAGTAGTCCATCACCAGGGTAAGGTTTTTGGGGTCGTCCACCCGGATTTTCTCCACTTCTTTCTTTGGGTCGGCGGGCTTGTAGTCATCCATTAAAGCCTGTAAGAGGCCGCGAAATCCCTCCATTTTATCCTCGACCGGCTCGGAATGCAGGTAGATGGAAAAATATCGGATGATTTCCATCGCCATTTCATACAGACCGTTTGTTCTGCTCTGCCAATAGTTTTCCTTTACATTGAGGAATAAGGATTCGAGGACACCCTTGGCCCTGTCGTCCACCTTCAACATTTCCATTTGAAAGTTGAAGTTTTCCAAATATTTGCTAATGGTCTGCAAGTCCAAATTCGCTCTTCTGTGCAGCGTTTTCAGATATGAGTCAAGTTCCATCTCCTGAACATATTGCAGCCCATCTCCTTTCTCACTTGAGGCAAACCTCATGCGGTCCTTCTGATAAAGATAGGCTATAACGTCCTTGTCAGGCAGATACTTGCGAAGGTCTTGGTAGGCTTTGCTGGACTCGATTGCCTGCTTAAGTTCTGCTTCCCATTCCTCATCGATTATCCTGATGACGCTTATGTCATCCGGTATTGCTTTTTTTCTGTTCATTGTTTACCTCGGTCTCTTTTTTGCATGCTTCACAGCTCCGGAAGCTTCTGTATTTCCTTGTCGCGCTTATAGTCGCTAAGCTTGGCATATCGCTGTGTCATTGTGACGTTGGTGTGCCCCATCAGCTTTGATATGGTGTAGATGTCTATGCCAGAATCAAGACTTAGAACGCCAAATGTGTGACGGGAGCAGTGATAGGTTATTTTTTTCTTTATCCCGGCAGCCTCAGCCCATTTTTTTATGGCTCTATTGGTGTTCGCATTAGTGGGTAAGTGGAATACTTCAGCATGCGGCGAATCTTTGTTCAATTCTTTTTGTTGTTCCAAAATTATTTTTGCTGCACTTGCCAACGGTATGGTCGCAATCATTCCCGTCTTCTTTTGCCGTTTGATAATGGCCCCTTCATTGATATCCATCCATTTCAACGATTTCGCATCCGAGAATCTCAACCCCGTAAAACAGGAAAAGATGAAGGCGTTTTTAATGTCTGGATGCTCGCAGGGTGTATTGTCCAGGGTCCTGAGTTCAGTCAAGGTGAGGAAGGTTGTTTCCATTTCAACGGTCGGTATCGAAATTCCACTGGCTGGGTTCTTTTGCAGTATTTCATCCAACACAGCCTGCTTAAGCGCCGTCTTGAATATCCCATAATAGATTTTTGCAGAGTTGGCTGAGACTTCGCTCTTCAGAAAATCAGAGAACTTTACGCACAACCTTCTGTCAATTTCTCCAAAGTTTAAACTGCCTTTGCTGAACAATTGGAGTTTCTTTCGTGTGTTTCTCCAGTTGCTGGCATTGTTTTTCCTCTTTACGAGCTCATCAAAATAAGCCAGAAAGTCTTCTTTGGATTCCCAATCAAGAGGCAGCAGATTCCCGCTTTTAATGATTTCAAGCTCACGGTTATCACGGATGTTCGAGGCCACTTTAAGTATATTGTCATCGGAGACACGGTCATCCTTTTTACCGGATAGTTTGAGATTTGGAAGATTCAGGTATTGCCACTTACGGTCTTGTGACATGGCTAGAAATATTGAATATCCGCCACCATTTAGCTTCCTCAGCCTAAGTTTAATGCGCTTTCTGTGGTTAAGTTTACCGACTTGGTTTTCACAATAATCCTGTTCGGAGTGTTTTTTTCGTCCCACTTTCTGTCTTTCCTTTTTTCACTTTCTAGATACCATCGGGTGTTGCGCGATAATTCCGCGTAACACAAACGTCGATATATTGTGCCAAACTCCAGCGAATTAGATATATGTCAAGGAAAACATCACACTCTATCTATATGCTAGTTATAACATTATGTTAATTGGTATTAGTGGCGTGGAATTTATAATACAAATAGACCGGGTAAATCCCCTCTTGAACTCTTTGTCCGAAACCCGTGAAAGAAATCCATGGTACTTTCGCAACGTTGCCTGCCCCAAAGCTAAATTTTACATCCAACCCATTATAGGTTTTCAAATAACCACTCTGAACAAGGTTATCTGTGCCTGCTTGACCCAGAAAACGGACGATTTCCGAAAATATGCTTTTTTCCATTCTTCCTCCCATCTCCATGATTTTTACAATTAAAAACATATCTTGTTTTTTGTCAACTGCTCTGTAAATTACGGCTTTTGTATGCAATTGTCTTTGACGGTTTGAAAAACTTGTCCAAGCGCAAGGTGCAGTTTTCTGCGCAAAAGTATTGGCGTTTTAACATTATAACGAGTCCCGTCACACTTTCCCTGATACGCCTGAATCATGTTTTTGAAAGTTACCTTCATTTTGATGTCCTCCTTGATTTTTTTGCTGGGGGAAATGAGTTTAAAATCTCGTAAGTCCATGCTTTAGACAATCCCAAGACCCCCAAAAAACATCAACCTGAAGCTTTGGGAAGTGTTTGGGAAGAGTTTAGGATGTCTTTAGGATGTTAGCAAGATACCTCTCCATATATAGTGGGTAACAGTTTGGGGGTTCCCGCGGATGGGCGCAGAAAAAAACGCGGATAGCGCAGATTAATTTTTATACGGATTGAACCGATAAAAACGGATGGAACGGAAGAGGACGTTTTAACGTTTTAGCGTATCCCGTGGCAAGCCCACCTTGCCATCTCGCTATCTCGCCACCTCGCTAAAACGAAAATCCCCTTTTCATCCTCCCCATCCTGTGCATCCCCAATCCAATAAAAAAATCAAGGGACCGGATTCCTCGCTCCGTTCCGGGATGGCGCACCTGGTCCGGTTTGTCCTTTCGAGTCGGGCGGGAAATGCAGTCCCTTTCTTGCCTTCATGCGTGCCTGGGGTTCCAAAATATCTCCCTTGACGAAAATCCGTTAATTATAAACTTGTCTTTTGCGCAAAGTATTCCGACCTTAAAAAAATGGAGCGCCCGTCCCAGGCGGATTTGAAGAAAAAACGCCTTTCACAGAGTGGACAGCAGCGCGCATTTGCAGAATTTTGTTCGCGGATTCACGCGCTTCAGCAAACTTTTAAGAAAAATCTATAATATAAGGAGATCGTATGTTTTTCAACGTTCCCACACCAACAAACGAACCGGTGCTTCCCTACTCGCCAGGTTCTCCCGAAAGAGAGCTTTTGCAAAAGACCCTCAAAGAGATGCACGCGCAAAAGATTGAAATCCCTGCCATCATCGGCGGGAGAGAAGTCTTTACCGGAAATATGGGCAGCAACGTTTGCCCCCACGACCACCAGCACGTTTTGTGCACCTTCCACAAAGCCGGTAAAGCCGAGATCGGGCAAGCCATCGACGCCGCCCTGAAGGCACGCCGCATGTGGGAGGAAATGCCTTTCTACGACAGAGCCGCCATCTTCCTGAAGGCCGCCGAACTGCTTTCCACAAAGTATCGCCCGGTGATCAACGCCGCCACCATGCTTGGTCAAAGCAAAAGCGCTCACCAAGCCGAGATCGATTCCGCCTGCGAATTGATCGATTTTTGGAGATTCAACCCCTATTATGCCCAGCAGATCTATCAGCAGCAGCCCCCGGTTTCCCCCAAGGGAGAGTGGAACAGCTCTGAATATCGCGCGCTGGAAGGCTTTGTGTTTGCCATCACGCCTTTCAACTTCACCTCCATCGCTGGCAACCTGCCCACCTCACCCGCCCTGATGGGCAACACTGTGGTTTGGAAACCCGCCGGCACCGCCGTCTATAGCGGATATTTCATCATGAAAGTGTTGATGGAAGCCGGATTGCCGGATGGCGTGATCAACTTCATCCCCGGCCAGGGCTCCGTGATGGGCGACACTGTGATGGATTCCCCAGACCTGGCAGGCATCCACTTCACCGGCAGCACCGGAGTGTTCAACCACATCTGGAAATACACCGCACAAAACCTGGAAAACTATAAGGCCTATCCCAGAATCGTGGGAGAAACCGGCGGAAAAGACTTCATCTTTGCGCATCCGTCTGCAGACGTGACGGCTTTGGCAGTGGCTTCCTTCCGCGGAGCCTTTGAATTTCAGGGCCAAAAATGCAGCGCCGCCAGCCGCATCTACATCCCCGAATCCCTTTACGGCGAATGGCTCCAGCAGATGAAAGCCATGATGGCAGACATCAAACAGGGCGACCCGATGGACTTTGGAAACTATGTGAACGCCGTGATCGACAAACACAGCTTTGACAACATCAAATCCTACATCGAACACGCCAAGGCGGCAAGCGACGCCTCCATCGTTGCCGGCGGCGGATATGACGACTCCAAGGGCTTCTTCATCGAACCCACCGTCATCAAAGCCGAAAACCCGCGCTACAAGAGCATGCAGGAAGAGATCTTCGGCCCTGTGCTCACCGTTTATGCGTATAAGGACAGCGAATTTGAGGAAACTCTGGAGCTGTGCAACAGCACTTCGCCATATGGCCTCACCGGAGCGGTGTTCTCACGCGATCGCCAGGCAACCGTGAAGGCCTGCAACGCCTTGAGGCATGCAGCCGGAAACTTCTATATCAACGACAAACCCACCGGAGCAGTGGTTGGACAGCAGCCCTTTGGCGGCGCCAGAGTGTCTGGAACCAACGACAAGGCTGGAAGCCCGCAAAACCTGATGCGCTGGACCTCCGCCCGCTCCATCAAGGAAAACTTCGTGCCCCCCACGAACTACAAATATCCCTTCCTGCAATCCTGAAACTCCAGATAAACAGATAAAACGAAAGGGCGATGCAGTTCAAGCTTGCGTCGCCCTTGTTCTTTGCCGTTTGAAAAAGGGGTCAAAGCAAGCCTTTGCAAAAATGCGTTCACAAAAAAACCCGCGGCATAGTGACCACGGGTTTGACTTTGTATCAAAAAGGGGTTTGGCTTAAACGACGATGAGTTGATTCAGCTCTTTTGCGGCTTCTCCCGCCGCTTGGGCAAACTGGGGTGTTTTTTCCCGGAAGATGATGCCGCGGGAGGAATTGATCAGGATATTGGGCTGGTCGGAGGATTCTGCCGCAGATCTCAAGACGGAATCCAGGTCTCCGCCCTGGGCGCCGATGCCGGGAATCAGGAATATCCGCCCGGGTAAAAGCCGGCGCATGCGTTTCAGATCCTTGCTTTGGGTGGCGCCAACGACGGCTCCGAGCCTGTCCGGGGGAAAGCCGTCAATCCACTGGGAAACCTTTTCATCCATGCCGCCATCCAGGAAAAAATCCTGTGCGGAAAGGTTTGAAGTGAGCGCCAGGGCAAAGGCAAAGGCTCCCTCCCTCTGCAGGATGGGCTGCATCACGTCCGTTCCCATGAGTGGGTTCAGGGTGATGGCGTCCACCTTCAGATGGTCAAAAAACGCCACGGCATATTGTTCCATTGTATTGCCGATGTCGCCAACCTTGCAGTCCAAAATCACGGGAATTTCCGCCGGGATGTATTCCACCGTTTTTTGCAGGGCTTCCAAGCCACGCAAACCGTCGTTCAAATAGAACGCCAGGTTGGGTTTGTAGGCACAGGCGCTGGCGGCGGAGGAGTCGATGATGCGGCGGTTGAACTCCCAGATGGGATTGGCTTCGGCTCTCACGCAGTCTGGAAGCTGGGTGATGTCGGAATCCAATCCCACGCAGAGCAGGCTGCCGGTGCTTTTCCAGCGCGCCTGATATTTATTGAACAAGGATGTGGACAAAGTCGGCTCCGTCTGTTTCTTCAAATTCCACCTTGATGATCTCCTCGCGGGAAGTGGGCACGTTTTTTCCCACATAATCCGCTTTGATGGGCAATTCGCGGTGTCCGCGGTCGATGAGCACAGCCAGTTGGATCTGCCGGGGGCGTCCAAAATCCAGCAGAGCATCGATGGCGGCGCGCACGGTTCTGCCCGTGTAGAGCACATCGTCCACCAGCACGATCACCGCGTCCTCGATTTCAAAACCCAGTTCCGAACCCCGGATCACGGGCTGGTGAGAGATGGTGGAAAGGTCGTCCCGATAGAGGGTTATGTCCAAAATCCCCACGGGGATATCCTGACCCTCGATGAGGCGCAGATATTCTGAAAGCCTGTGCGCAAGCGGCACTCCGCGGCTGCGGATGCCCACCAGACGGATCTTTTCCAAGCCGCGGTTTTGTTCGATGATCTCATGCGCCATACGATGGATGCTGCGTCCCATCTGGGCTTTGTCCATGATCGTGCTTTTTAACTGCATGATTTTCTCCACTTTGCCGGGGCTATCAATCCGGCTTGATCACGATGAGGGTGTCGCCCTTGCCAACGTTGTCGCCGCTGGAGAAGGGGGTCGCCACCACTGTTCCATCCACTGGGCTGGGGATGTTGTTGTTCATCTTCATGGCTTCCAAAACCAAAACGGTGTCGCCATGGCTGACTTTGTCGCCAACTTTCTTTTCATATTTGATCAGCATGCCCGGCATGGGAGACAGCACCGGAGTGCCGTCTGCACCGGCTGCGGAGGCGGGCGCAGGATTTGGCGCGGGAGCGGGTTTGGCAGGGGCGGCTGGAGCAATAGGAGCCACAGGAGCCGCCACAGGGGCTGGAGCCACAGGAGCGCTGCGAACCACACGCGGAGCCCCGCCTTTTTCGGAAACTTCCACCAGGAAGTGTTCGTCATCCACAAAAACGTCGAACTGACGCAGGTCTTCGGGCTTGGCAACTGCTTCCTTGACAGGCTTTTCGGTCAGCTTGCCCGCCTTGGCTTTTTGGCAGAGATCCTCTTCGCGCTTCACCTCTTCCAGGGTGACCGGCTTCATGTCTTCCGGCATGGGTTCCAAGCCATATTTGATCTTGAGGAACTTTTTGCCGGTGAGGTTGTAAATCGCCACGATGAGGGCGTCGTCCAGATCTTTCGCCAAGCCTTCGGTTTCCTTTTTCACCTGTTCCAATGCGGGTTGGATCACATCGCCGGGGCGTTCTGTGATGGGCTTTTCACCGCGGTGGTAGCCCTTGAGCGCCTTCTTTTGCACTTTGGCGTCGATGGGCAGGGTGGTCTTTCCGTAAAGGCCATAGCAGAGGTCTTTCACCTGCTCGGTGATCTGGGCATATTCGCCGTCTTCCTTGTCGAAAAGGGCGTTGTTGACCGCTTGGATGCCAACGATCTGGCTGGTTGGGGTCACCAGGGGGATCTGTCCCAGTTCCTTGCGCACTTTGGGGATTTCCTTGAAAACGTCGTCCAGGCGATCCAGCGCATCCATCTGACGCAGTTGGTTCACCAGGTTGGAAAGCATTCCGCCCGGGGTTTGGTGGATGATCACGTCGGTGTCGATGATGCCAAACTTTGTGTTGTCCGCAAATTTCAGATATTTGGGGATGTCTTTTTCCATTTCCTTGCCGATCTTGTTCAGCAGATGGATGTCGAAACCGGTGTCGCGGTTTGTGCCCAAAAGCGAGATCACAAAAGGCTCGACCGCGGGATGTGAGGTGCGGTAGGCATAGGGTCCCACGCAGGTGTCGATGATGTCCACGCCGGCTTCGATGGCTTTGAACAGCGCCAGATCACCCTGTCCGCTGGTGAAGTGGGTGTGCAAATGCACCGGCACTTTCACGGTTTCTTTCAGCGCCTTGATCAGGTCGAAGGCGTCGTAGGGGGAAACCAAGCCTGCCATATCTTTGATGCAGACTGTGTCCGCGCCCATTTCTTCCAGTTGTTTGGCTTTTTTGGTGTAATATTCAATGTTATAGATCTCTCCGCCCATGCGCTGTTCCATCAGGCTGTAGCAGATGGCGCCTTGGAAGTGTTTTCCGTTCTTTTGAATGATTTTCACCGCGGTTTGGAAGTTGCGGAAGTCGTTCAAAGCGTCGAAAACGCGGAAGATGTCGATGCCGTTGTCACAGGCGCGCTGCACAAAGGCTTCCACCACGTCGTCGGCATAGTTTTGATAGCCCACGAGGTTTTGGCCGCGCAGCAGCATCGAAAACGGGGTCTTTTTGATGTGTTCTTTCAAAACGCGGATGCGTTCCCAAGGGTCTTCGCCCAGATAGCGGTGCATGGCGTCGAAAGTGGCGCCGCCCCACACTTCCATGCTGTAGAAGCCAACTTGGTCCATGAGTTTTGCCACGTGGAGCATGTCTTCGGTGCGGCCGCGTGTGGCAAAAAGGGACTGATGTCCGTCGCGGAAGGACAGGTCTTGAATTTTGATGGGGTTGGCCGCTTTGGGGCGGTCCGGTTCATAGCGCATCTGGCTATATTCCAAGATTCCATGTTTTTGCATGGTGTCTCCTTGTTATCTGTTTCTTTTTATAAATCTTCTTTGAGCCAACTCGCGATGGAGCATGGTTTGCTGGCGCCCATAGTGCTGCCAAACGCTGGGCGCATTTTCATAGGGACGCTGCACAAAGGCAAGGCTCTCCTCGGAACTGATCAGCGCCATCACACCTGCGATGGCGGCAAGTTCTTTCTTACGGTCTGTCATCACTCTGCGTCCTTTAGGAAGGAATGTTTCCGTGCTTTTTGGGCGGCAGGCTTTCGCTCTTGCTGGAAAGGATTTCCAGGGCGTCGATCAGCCTTTTGCGGGTTTCGGAGGGCAGGATCACCGCATCGATATATCCGCGGGATGCCGCCACATAGGGGTTGTTGAATTCTTCTTCATAGGTTGCAATCAGTTCGGCGCGTTTGGCGTTTTGATCCTCGGCGGTTTGAATCTCTTTGCGGAAGATGATGTTTGCGGCACCCTGGGCGCCCATCACGGCAATTTCCGCACTGGGCCAGGCGAAGACCATGTCTGCACCCAGGTGTCTGCTGCTCATGGCGATATAGCTTCCGCCATAGTCTTTGCGGGTCACCACGGTCAGTTTGGGAACCGTGGCTTCGGAATAGCACCACAAGAGCTTTGCGCCGTGGCGGATGATGCCGTTCCATTCCTGATCACGCCCGGGAAGATAGCCCGGAACGTCCACAAAGGTGAGCATAGGAATGTTGAAGGCATCGCAGAAGCGGATGAAGCGCGTGGCTTTGTCCGAGGCGTCGATATCCAGACAGCCCGCCAAGACCTTGGGCTGGTTTGCCACCACGCCCACCACACGTCCGTTCAGGCGTCCGAAGCCCACGATGATGTTTTGCGCATAATAGAGGTGAGGTTCAAAAAACTGACCGTCGTCCAAAACGGTGCGGATCACCTCGTGCATGCTGTAGCTTTCCTTGGGGTTGTCCGGAATGATGGAATCCAGGTTCGGACACAGGCGCCAGGGGTCGTCGCCGCTTTCGGCGCGGGGCGGGTCTTCCATGTTGTTCCCTGGCAAAAAGGAGAGCAGCAATTTGATCTGCTGGATGGCGTCTTCGTCGTTTTCACAGGCAAAGTGGGCGTTTCCGCTCTTGGAGTTGTGAGTCATGGCTCCGCCAAGCTCCTCCTGGGTGGTCTCTTCGCCCGTGACGGCGCGGATCACGTCCGGCCCGGTGATAAACATAAAGCTGGTTTTTTTCACCATGAACACAAAGTCGGTCATGGCAGGGGAATAGACCGCTCCGCCGGCGCAGGGGCCCATGATGGCGGTGATCTGGGGAATCACGCCGCTGGCACGGGAATTGCGGAAGAAGATGTCGCCATAACCCTTGAGCGAATCCACTCCTTCCTGGATGCGGGCTCCGCCGCTGTCCTGGATTCCCACCAAGGGAACCCCGCTCTTGAGAGCCATGTCCATGATCTTGCAGATCTTGGCAGCGTGCATTTCGCCCAGGGAACCGCCCCGGGAGGTGAAATCCTGCGAAAACGCAAAAACCGGACGGCCATCCACCAAACCGTGGCCGGTGATCACACCATCCGATGGAATTTCAATCTTTTCCATGCCAAAGTTGTCACAGCGGTGTTCCACAAACATATCCAGCTCCCGGAAGGTGCCGGGATCGAAAAGCAAGTCCAGCCGCTCGCGCGCTGTCAGCTTTCCTCCGCTTTTTTGTTTTTCCACGGCTTTGGCGCCGCCCATCTGCAGGACTTTTTGCTCTTTGTCCAGCAGCTTTTGGATCGCGTCTCGGGTCGTTAGCATGTCTGTATCCTCTTTTCCAAACGATATTTAACTTGTTTACGGTTCCTGCCTCGCGGCGCAAACCGGATAAGAATCCAAAATCTGCAAGCGGCTCTTTTTCGTCAAGAAAAACAGGGGGATGGCTTTTTTTGCCCGGGATTTTTTGCAACAGGACAATGAAAACTGCAAATTGCGAAACGGATAATGCTTTAGCCACGATTCCCGATCTCTCAATTTGCAGATATATTTCCCAGAACGATGCTGTTTTGCCGAGTCGGTCCATCTGGCAATAATGGCAATCCTGCCGCGATATGGTGTGATTCCCGGGCAGTCACCTGAGAACTTAAAGAGTAGGAACAAGTTAGAGCATAACGTGAAGAAATCATTGACAGAAAGGTCGGATCCTGCACAATTGATTTCAATACAGGGGTGCTGAAGGAAACTTCGGCTGAGAGAATACCCTTCGAACCTGATCCGGATAATACCGGCGCTAGGGAGAAAAACGCATCACACCGATGCTGGCTCGAAGGTGCTAACTCACATACCCCCAATAAAATAAAGGGGAATAGTATGGAGTACACAATCTCCAAAGCCATCTGCGAGAGATGGTTTGAAAAGCTGCAAGACAACTTGCAGACCGACGTTGTCATTGTGGGAGGCGGTCCGAGCGGATTGATCTGCGCGGCAGAACTCGCCGCAAATGGGATCAAGACCTGCCTGATCGAGGGCAAACTCGCACCCGGAGGCGGAATGTGGGGAGGGGCGATGCTCTTTAACACAATCGTAGTCCAAAGCGAAGTATTGCCAATCCTGGATCGATATGGGATCAGCTACCGGCAGGCAGAACAGGGATTCTACACGGTTGATGCCGTGGAAGCCACTTCCGCACTGATCTACCGGGCTGCGCATGAAGGCGCCGCCATCTTCAGCGGAATCTCAATGGAAGACGTCTTGCACAAAGACGAGCGGGTTTGCGGAGTCGTGATCAATTGGACACCGGTTGCCAAGCTCGGAATGCACGTTGATCCGCTATCTCTATGTTCCACAATAGTATTGGATGCCACCGGCCATCCCAGTGAAGTGGTTTCTGTGCTCACCCGGAAAAATCCTGTTCAGCTCAATCTGCCCGGCAATACGATGGCTTATGAGGGCTCCATGAATGCCGAAGCCGGGGAAAAGGCTTGCGTGGAATACACCGGCGAAATCTATCCGGGACTATATGTTTCGGGGATGGCAGCCTGCGGTGTGAGCGGAAGCAACCGGATGGGTCCGATTTTCGGCGGGATGTTGCTTTCCGGCGTCAAAGCCGCGACTTTGATCAGGCAAAGCCTGGCCGGGGGCAGACAGTGAAAGACTTTGGGCTCTACATCGTTATGACCAAGCCCCGGCTGGGATACCTGGAATTTACCAAAATCTGCGTGGAAGAAGGGGTTCCGATGCTGCAACTGCGCGATAAAACCATGTGTGACAGGGAATATCTGATCCTGGCAGAGCAATTGAGAGATATCTGCAAAGGCAGCCAGACCCGATTCCTGATCGATGACAGGCTTGATCTTTGCCTCTTGGCTGATGTCGATGGCCTGCATTTGGGACAGGATGACATACATTGGATACAGGCGCGTAACCTATTGCCGGATAAGCTGATCGGAGTATCCACTCACTCCCTGGGGCAATTTGAAGCTCTGAACACAGAGATTGAAACCAGCGGAAAAAGCCCCGATTACATCAGCTTTGGGCCCATATTTCCCACCGTGGCCAAAGCCATTCCCGATCCTCCGGTGGGAACTCTTCATCTGGCGCAAGTATTAGACGCAGCCAAGCATCCCATTGTGGCAATCGGAGGCATCTTTCCCAACAATCTGGAGGAAGTTTTGGCTTCGGGAGCCAAAAACATCAGTATGATCCGTCACTTCGGCGACTGCACAGACAGCCGTACCCTGAGGGACAATATACGCACAATCAAAGACTTATGGAGAAAACAATGACACAATACAGCGAAGCAATAAAAGGCAATCTGAGCCCTGAGATGATGACAGTGGCAAAAGATGAGGGGCTGGAACAGGAAATTTTGATCCAGAAAATCGCGGCAGGCGAGGTCGTGATCCCAAGCAACCGTAATAGAAAGAGCAAGCCGGTCGGGATCGGCAGCGGCTTGAGCGTCAAGATCAATGCCAATATCGGCAGTTCCAATCTGGCTTGCGATCCCGATGGCGAGATCGTCAAGCTTCAGCTCTGTTCCGAGTTTGGGGCACATGCGGTGATGGATCTCTCCACGGGGGGAGATCTGGATGCCATCCGAAAAAGGATGATAGCCAATACAGAGCTGATCTTGGGCACGGTGCCGATCTATGCAGTGGCATCGAAACTGGAGCAGCAGGGCAGGGACATCCTGGCATTTGAACCGGACATGCTCTTTGATGAGATTGAGCTGCAAGCTGAACAAGGAGTGGATTTTATGACGGTTCATGCCGGGATTAACCGTTGGAGCCTGGCAGCACATCAGAAAGACAGCAGGCTCCTCGGGATAGTCAGTCGGGGCGGATCGCTGCTCAAGCGCTGGATGCTGCACGCAAAAGCTGAAAATCCGCTCTATGAGCAGTTTGACCGTCTACTATCGATCTGCCAAAAACACGATGTAACGCTTAGTCTGGGTGATGGATTCCGTCCGGGAGCGATCAGCGATGCCTCAGACGCCACACAGCTGGCAGAACTTATTGTCCTGGGCGAATTGGTGAGCCGTTGCCGCGATGCCGGTGTACAGGTGATGGTGGAAGGTCCGGGGCATGTTCCATATCGGGATATTGAGGCCAATGTGCGGCTACAGAAAAGGCTGTGTGACAATGCACCGTTCTATGTTCTGGGGCCGCTGCCCACTGATTTTGCCAGCGGATATGATCATATCACGGCAGCGATCGGAGGAGCCCTGGCAGGATCCGCAGGGGCAGATTTTCTCTGCTATGTTACTCCGGCAGAGCATCTTTGCCTGCCCGATTGGGATGATGTCAAGCAAGGTATCATCGCATCAAGGATTGCTGCCCACATTGCGGATTTGGCAAGGGGCTGTCCCAAAGCCCTTCAGATCGACGATGCCATTTCCACAGCCAGACGGAGGATGGATTGGGAGACCATCTTTGACCTTAGTGTCGATCCTTCGCTGGCAAGGAAGCGTAAAAGCGAGACTTCAGGTGAATTAAGCGATCAATGCAGCATGTGTGGCAAGCTCTGTGCCATCAAAAATGACCACGCCCATGCCTGAAGTACAGATAGCTGTAATCGGCACCATCGATAGCAGCGGCGGTGCCGGGATCAATCAGGATATCAGAGTGGCGGCTCTGTTTGGACACAAGCTGCATACCTGCGTTGCCAATCTGAGCCTGCAAAGCAAGAACGGGGTGGAATTGATCCACCCCGTTGAAGAGGGGATCATTGAAAAGAACCTGCACCTGGTACTGCAAAACAAAGCTCTGCGCTACATTAAGATAGGTGCGCTATCCACCGAAGGGCAGATCAAGCTCCTGTGCAAATATTTGAGCCGACCCCGGGCCTGGAAAGTAATCCTTGATCCCGTGATCAAGGCCAGTCGAGGCCAGGCTTTTTTGGACGATGCCGGGCTGATCGAGCTCCAAAGCTTGATCCGGCAGGCGGACTATCTTTGCCCCAATCTACCGGAACTGGCAATGCTCTGCAAAGCGGAAACAGCAAGCTTTGAGGAGTCCATCCGGCAGGCGCAAGACTATGCTTATCAGATGGATGCAAGTATCCTGCTAAAAGGGGGGCATGGGCGGAGTGGAACTCTGGAGGAAGCCTTTGTAAGCAAGGACAAAGTGATAAGATACAGTCACCCCCGCAGGAACTGGAACTATGACCACGGCACCGGCTGCGCTTTGGCCACGGCCTTTTGCTGCTATCTGTCGAAAGGATTCAATGAGCACGAGGCTTTTCACCGGGCATCGCTTTGGGTGATGGATTATTACGATGGTTTGAACGGATTGGCTGAAACTTCCATGGACAATCAGAGCGGTTCAGTTTGACATAGCTTCACGGATACTTTTGAACGATCCAAGGAGGGTAACGTACTGTCTGCGTTGCGCCAGTCCTCTGATTATAAAGACCGATCGCAGTGCCCGGCTTTCGGAGCGGGATCATCCCCATGTTTGCAAGCGTGTCCGAACCAAATGTTTTCTTCCAGCCTTCTCCCCAGAGCCCAAGCCAAGATCCATGGCAATACTTCCCATAAGCCTCCCCAATTTTTATGGGGAGGAGTTTAGGAAGTGTATAGCTTGTCTTTTGGTTGGAGCCAAGGAAGAGGGGGAGGATTTGTTTTGGATTGAAGAAAATCGGGATGGGCGGGATGAATTTTCAGGATTTTTTTAACTCATGAAATCAAGATACATATTTGCTGCATTGGCAATATGTTAAAGGAGACGTGATGGAAAAAACAGCGCAGATTTTCAGAGGATAACTGACTCCGGATATGTTTTTTGTGGTTAGCTTTTCCATTTTGTTAAACATTCCTCTTGACTTTTTTGCTGATGCCGGTTATTTTGATATAAACGGGCATTGATTACCGTTACCCAAAAAGGAGAAATCAATAAATGAAAAAGACTTTAATCATTCTTGCCTTGACCGTCTTGAGCCTGAGCCTGGCTTTTGCGGACGTGACCTACGGACTTCGCGGCGGTTTGAACATGATGAACCGTGCCACCACACAAGAAAACGCCCTCGAAACCGGCGACAGAAGCGGATTTCATGGCGGATTGGTCCTGCAATACCGCACCGATTCAAACTTCATCGTGCAGCCTGAAATCCTTTACAGTCAAAAGGGTTACACCTACAAAGTTCTCACCGTTGACACCACCACCATGATGGACTATGTGGAAGTTCCCATCCTGCTGAAATACAACATCAAAGCCGCCAAAGGCCTCTATATTCAGCCCACCGTGGCTCCCTTCGTGGGCTATGCCGTTGTTGGCAAAAACACATTCAAAGGCGCCGTCATCGAAGATGAAACAGACATTTTGGAAGACATCAATCGCCTGAATTATGGACTGGACTTTGGTTTGGACATCCAAGTCATCGACAGAGTATTGGTTGGCGCCCGCTATCAGCTTGGCTTGGCAGATTTTGACGGTGACAACAACGTCATCGAAAAGAATAAAAAAGACACCCATAATGGCTTGATGGTCAGCCTGGGCTTTTTGTTCTAAATCTTAATCCCTCTTTATCTTACAGGCGCTCCAAAACGGGGCGCTTTTTTTATTCCCCGCCGCGGGGATGGCCTTTGCGATAGGCTTTTTTCAGGTCTTCCGTGGTGACGTGGGTGTAGATGGCGGTGGTTTCAAGATTGGCGTGACCCAACATTTCCTGCACAGCCCGCAGATCCGCGCCGCGTGCCAGCAGGTGGGTGGCAAAACTATGGCGCAGGGTGTGGGGCGAATAGCCTTTTTTTTGAGCAACGAGGTTGAAATATTGATCCAGGATGGTGTTGAGTTGCCTTCCGTCGAAATCCCTGCCGCCTTTGGTGAGAAAAAGCCGGTCCGAGGAATGTTCGCGCACAAGTTCGGGACGTCGCTCAAGCCAATTCTGGATCGCTTCGATCGCCGCTTTGCCGACGGGCACCATCCTTTCCTTGCCGCCCTTGCCCCAAACCTTCACCAAGCCGCGTTTGAGGTTGAGATCCACCAAGCGCAGGCCCGCCAGTTCCTCGATGCGGATGCCGCTGGCGTAGAGCAGTTCCAAAATGGCGCGGTTGCGAATGCCGAAAATGCTGTCCAGATCGGGAATGCGCAGCAGGGTCAGCATTTCTTCCTCGGAAAAGAATTTGGGCAAAGCCATCTCAAACTTGGGGCGCCGGACCTTGTCCATGGGGTTGACATCAATTATCCCAAAGCACCTCAGATGCGAGAAAAAGCCCTGCAAAGCCGCCAGTTTTCGCGCCATGCTGCGGTTTCCCACGCCCTCGTCGTGCAGGTTGCGCATCCAGTCCCGAACCATTTGCGTGGTGATTCCCCGAACCTGAATTTCGCCAGGGAAAAAGTGCGCGATATAGGCTTGAAACTGCGACAGATCGCTGCGATAGGCGGTCACGGTGTTGGGGGATTTTCCCTCGACCCTGAGGTGTTCCAGATAGCTTTGTAGTTCTTTTTCCATTGTTTTTTTTCCAGATGTTCATTTTTTACTTGCCTGATAACTTGTCGAGAAAAAAATTGCACTTGAGCCAAGGAGGTTTGATGAACCAGCATATTTCAAGCACTGCCAAGATTGGCGAAAACACTGTCATCGGCGTGAATGCCGTGATTTTGGATGACGTGAAGATCGGTGAGAATTGTTTGATTGGAAACAACGTTGTGATCCACGCCGGCAGCGAGATTGGAGACAACGTGCGCATCGACGACAACACCGTGATCGGGAAAAAACCGCTGTCGTCCCCGCGCAGCATTTTCAAGGTTCCCGAATGCTTGGAGCCCGCACGGATCGGCTCTTTTTGCCAGATCGGAGCAAACGTGGTGATCTATGTGCAATGCGAAATCGGGGAACGAAACCTGATTGCCGACCTTGCCACCATCCGCGAAAATGTGACCATCGGAGATCTGAACATCATCGGACGCAACGTTGCCATCGAAAATTATGTGACCATCGGCTCGCGCAATAAATTTGAGACAAATTGTTATATCACAGCCTATTCCGAGGTGGCGGACTACTGCTTCGTGGCACCCTGCGTGGCGACCAGCAACGACAACTATATGGCACGCGACCCCGAACGGTTCAATCATTTCAAGGGCGTGACCATGAAAACCGGCTCCCGCATCGGAGTGAATGCCACGATTTTGCCAGGCAAAGTGATCGAAGAAGATGGTGTGGTGGCAGGCGGAGCAGTGGTTTCCCGCGATGTTCCCGCTCAAAAGATCGTTTTGGGAAGTCCAGCCAAGCCTCTGCGGGAAGTTCCTGAGGCACAATTGCTTAAAAACAATTTGGACAAAAAATGAAAGCGCTGCTGATCATTCCCACCTACAACGAGATTGAAAACATCGCCCGCATCATCCCGGCTGCTTTGAGCCAAAGCCCGATCCTGGAGATCCTGGTGATGGACGACAACTCTCCAGACGGCACCGCCGCTGCGGTGAAAAGCCTGATGGAGACAGAGCCCAGGGTGCATCTGATCGAAAGACCCCGCAAGATGGGCTTGGGCTCGGCGTATGTGACCGGGTTCAAATATGCCCTGAAAAACGGCTATGACCTTGTGCTGGAGATGGATGCGGATTTTTCTCACGATCCCAGGGATCTGCCCCGGCTTTTGGAAGCTGCCAAAAAATATGATCTGGTGATCGGCTCGCGCTACAGCCAGGGTGTGAATATCGTTAATTGGCCTATCAAGCGGCTTTTGATCAGCTATTTTGCCTCAAAATATGTGCGCACCATCACCAGAATGCCCGTGAAGGATCCCACTGCGGGCTTTAAGTGCTTCAACCGCAGGGTGCTGGAAGCCATTGATCTGGACAGCATACTTTCCGACGGCTATGCCTTCCAGGTGGAGATGAATTTCCGTGCCTGGAACCTGGGATTCCGTATTCATGAGGTTTCCATCGTTTTCACAGACCGCCTGGACGGCGTTTCCAAAATGAGCCGGCAGATCGTTTGGGAAGCGGCTTGGATGGTTTGGCGCCTGCAGTTCATGAAGCTGCTCGGTAAACTTTGAGCGGAGGATAATGCCCTATGCTGGAACGTTTTAACACTCCTTTGGAGCGCCCTGATGACACGGAATTCGATCGTGCGCTAAGACCGCGCAGTCTGGACGAATTCATCGGGCAAAACCACATCAAACAGCTTTTGGATATTTCCATCAGGGCTGCCAAGCTGCGCGGTGAACCGTTGGACCACGTTCTATTTTATGGGCCTCCCGGATTGGGAAAAACCACACTGGCCGGCATCATTGCCCGCGAGATGGGTGTGGAAATCACCGTGAGCAGCGGACCCGTGATGGAAAAGCCCAGCGATCTGGCAGGCATTTTGACCAATCTGCAGCGCCATGAAGTACTGTTCATCGACGAAATTCACCGTCTGAGCCACGTGATCGAGGAATACATCTATCCTGCCATGGAAGATTTTCAGATGGAAATCATCCTGGACAGCGGACCCAGCGCGCGCACCCTGCGCATCAGCGTGGAACCCTTCACCCTGATTGGCGCCACAACGCGTGCCGGGCTTTTGACTCCGCCTCTGCGGGACCGCTTTGGCATCGTTTTGAGGCTGGATTATTACGATTTTGAATCCATCAAGCGCATCATCAAGCGCTCTGCCGGGATCATGGAAGTGCCTGCGGAAGAGGCTGGGATTGAAGAACTTGCGCGTCGCAGCCGCGGAACCCCACGCATCGCAAACCGGCTTTTGCGCCGGGTGAGGGATTTTGCCCAGATCATGGGCAACGGAACCATCACGCTGGAGATCGCGCTGCAGGCCTTGGAGATGCTGCAGGTTGACCACGCCGGCTTGGATGAGATGGATAAACGCCTGCTGGGCACCATCATCGAAAACTATCGTGGCGGACCGGTGGGCTTGAAAACCCTGGGAGCCGCTGTGGGAGAGGATCCCGGCACCATCGAGGAGATTTTTGAACCCTATCTGGTGCAGCAGGGGTTTTTGGAACGCACACCCCAGGGGCGCAAGGTTACCTTCAAGGCATACAGGCACTTGGGGCTGTCACCCTCGCAGGATCAAAAGGAAATCTTTGAAGATTGAGGCTTTGGTCCGGGATCTGAAAAACAGCCTTTTAACCGCGTAACGCCATGGGATACAAGGAAAATATCGCCAGCAACCTTGGCAGCCAGATCATCCGGATCGTCGTGGGAGCGCTCACCGGCATTGTTGCAGCCCGGGCTTTGGGTCCTGCCGGGATGGGCGAGGTGGCATACATCTTGCTGATTTTCACCCTCTTGGGCGACTATGGGCATCTGGGGTTGAACAACGCCAAGATGTATTTCATGAAGCGCGGTTCCCAGAGCCGCCAGCACCTTTTTGGGGTGAATTTGACCTTTTTGGTGCTGCTGACCCTGCTGATGACTCTGGTGGTGCTGATCTTGCGCGCTACGGGGCTGGTCCTGAAGAACTATGGCTGGGGATATATCATTGCCGGGCTTGTGTTTACCGCATCCGATCTCTTTTTCACCAGCCTGCATTCCTGGTTTGTGGGGGATGAACGCATCCGCGAAAGCAACCGCTATATCATCGGGGTTTTCCTGGTGAAAAATGCCCTGATTCTGGGGCTTTGGCTTGCGGGTGCGCTGTCACCGTTCCGCTATTTTTCCATCATGGTTTTGGGCATGCTGCTGAATGCCGTCCTGCTTTGGCTGAAGGCGGGGCAAAAGTTTGTGCCTGCCTTTGATTTCGGACTGCTGAAGGCGGAATTTTCCTACGGCGGCATACTCTGGCTGGGTTCGATCTTCTCATTTTTGTTTTTGCGGGCGGATCAGTTCATGATCAAAAACATGAAGAGCTTGGCGGATCTGGGCACCTATTCCATTTCCGTGAGCCTGGCGGAACTGCTGTTCCTGGTGCCGGTGAGCGTTGGATCTGCTTTTTTGGGAAAGCTTTACAACACCGATGATCCCGCTGCAGCCAGGGACTTGCTTTCCCGGACCCTGAAGCTGACCATCTATGCCTGTGCAGCTCTGGCGGCCTTGGGCATACCCTTGAGTCTATTGATCCCTTATGTCTATGGAAAGGCATATACCGGAGCGGTTTACAGCACCATGGTGCTTCTGATTGGGGGCACTCTTTCCACGCCGGCACGGGTGGGAAAACAATATTATTTCACGCTGGGACGTCCCAAAGTTCATCTGTGGACCAGCCTCGCCACCCTGCTCACAAACATCGTCCTGAATTTTGTTTTCATTCCCAGCCTGGGGATTCTGGGAGCTGCGATCGCCTCCGCGATTGCCTATGCGGCGGATGGGCTTATGTATGTGTTTTTGCTACTGGGACCGGAAAAGTTCACCTTCAAAGAGCTTTTCCTCCTGAGTGCCAAAGACTTGCAGGGGCTTCTCAAACGATCGTAAGTTTATAAGAATTCAGCGCTGGATGGCTTTTGGAAGGGCTGGGGAGATTCTGGTTTGGAAAAAGAAACTTTTAATCCCTAACCTGCGCTTTAACAGCCAAATAGAACCATTTATCACCGCTTAAACCAAAAAGTTTATCCAAGCTTCGCCACACCGAAAACGGCATTTTTTTGGTTAATTGGTTCAAACGCAGAGCAGCCATCGCCTTGTGGTAGAAGAGGATGCTCTGCTGGACCCGAAAGCCGTTTTTGCGGAGCAGAGCCGCCATTTTAGGTTCGTCGAAGCTGTGCAGATGGGCGTTGACGGGGGTTTTGCGGTTGCAGTGGATGCAAAGCGAATGGCGGATTTCCTCGTTATAGGGCACAGTGATCAAGAGCGTTCCACCCGGTTGCAGGTATTCCCGGCAGTTTTGCAGCGCCAAAGCCGGCTCCACAAGGTGTTCCACCATCTCCAGCGCCACGATTAGGTCGTATTTTTTGCCCAGATTCTGAGGCTCGCTGGCATCTGCGTAAACCGTTTCGATCGTGGGATCCAGTTCCTTGATCCGTGCCAGGTTTTCTCGGCTGAGATCCATGGCGGTCACGTCTGCGCCCAGTTTTGAGGCTTCCAAGCTGAACCAGCCCCTGCCGCTGCCCAGATCCAAAACTTTCATGCCGGGGCGGATGTCGCAAAGCGAAAGCGTGAACTGGGTGCGCCTCAGCTCTGCCGGGTTAAGCGTGCTTTGTTCAAAATAGTCAAATTCCAGGGCGTCCTGACGATAGTGTTCTCGTGGGTCCATATTTCCTTCCTGATTGGATGAAAAAATCGCCCCCTGATTTTTGTCAAGGGGCGCATACAAGGTCATCCAGATGGCTTGGAGCCATTTTGGATGGGTTTTTAACTTCGATGAGTGATCAATAATCTTTTTCCAGTGAGGAAAAGTCAACTTGCTCGGCAAGGGATTTGAGCAGGTCGGAATTTTGAATGTTGCTGCCGTTGACGGTGACAGTGATTCTATCGTTCACTTTCACCATGAGGGTGCCATCTTCGTCGGCTTCGTCGAATTCCAAGGTGGCGGTATAGCCGCTCACCCGGATGGTTTTTCCGGGGCTTGCCACCCCAAACAGGTTGGCAAGGCCCAATAGTCCTCCGCTTTGGCCTAAAACCCCGCCCACGCTGATGGTGAGTGTGAAACTGGAATCGCCTTTTTCATATTCGCCGATGGCGGTCATTCCCGAGCCCAGAACATTGATCGATGTGGCATTTTTGTTTGTGAGTTTGAAGCCGTTTGAACCCTCTGGAATATATTTCAGCAGGTCTGCGCCCAAAATTTCGTTAACCTTTGCCATGGCATATTCCAGTTCTTCCCTGGCTTTGCCATAGTTTCCTTTATTTATGAAGCTTTTGGCTGTGTCGATGGCTTGGAGGGCCTCGCCTTTGGCATCTTCCGCGAAAAGGCTGAGTCCCAACGCCAAAACGGCGATAATAACCATTAGTTTTTTCATAATAGATCTCCTTCAATAAAGATGATTTCAGATAACAATAAGCCGAATTCTACCGTTTCAAAGAGTGAATTGGCTTTCTGTGGGAAAAAAGGCGAAGTTCCCGGAAAAAACTGCCCGGGAGCTTCGCCGGCTTGGTGTGTTGCATGAAAATCAGGGGAAATTGATCTGGATGTTCTTCACTTCCGGATATTTGGAAAGGTGTTCGCGGATCTCTTCGGCAACGTTGTCGCGCCACTCGTCGAAGCTCATGATGTTGAGGTCGATCAGCACTTCGCCGTTGTCAAAGCCCACATATTTCACCATCTTGAGAGTCACAATGTCTTCTCCCACCTGGGGATAGATGATCTTCTTGAGCTCTTCCAGAATGGTTTCCTTGCCAAAATTCGGCACGTCCTTCAAACCGTGTTCGATCTCATAGTTGGAAATGGCGGTCTGCAGGGTGTCCGCCGCCAAAACAGAGCAGTGCACCTTCACCGGGGGAAGTCCGTCCAGAGCTTCCATGGCGTCTTGCCAGGTGATATTTTTGGCTTCATCCAAAGTCTTTCCTTTGGCGAGGTCGGTGATGATGCTGGCTGTGGCGATGTTTGAGGCACAGCCATAGCTCAGAAAGCTGATGTCGTCGATCTTTTTGCTGCCTTCATCGATCTTGAGATAGATGGTGACTTGGTCTCCGCAAGCGGGGCTGCCTTCGGTGGCGACGGCATCGGGGTTCTCCATTTTCCCAACGTTGTGGGGGTTCATGAAGTGGTCCAAAACTTTTTGTGAGTATTGCATTTATTTCTCCTGGGAATGTGTGGCTTGATAAAGCGGACTGCGTTCACGCAGTTGGGCTGTGATTTCCGCCAAGGCTTTCACGGCGGTATCAATTTCTTCCCTTGTGTTGTAGCGGGAAAGGGTAAACTTCATGGAGCCATGGCTTTGGACGTGGTTTTTGCCCATTGCCATCAGCACATAACTGGGCTTGAGCCCCTGAGAGGCGCAGGCAGAGCCAGTGGCCACGGTGATGCCTTTCATATCCAGCATCATGGTGATGGCTTCACCCTCGATGTAGGCGATGGAAATGTTGATGTTGTGGCTGATGCGCCCTTCATGGCGGGGGCCGTTGAGTTCGATCTCGGGGATTTCCGCTTCCAGGCGTTCCAGCAGATAGTCTGAAAGTCCGCGCAGTTGGGAGATGGTGGCATCAAGGTCGGCAAAGTTGATCTCGGCAGCCTTGGCAAAACCGGCGATGAGGGCGATGCTGACGCCACCAGGCTGAACGCTGCCAATGCGGCTGACGCCGTGGATGAGCTGAGCCATTCTGGTTCCCTTTTTCACAAAAAGAGCGCCAATGCCCTGGGGTCCGTGGATTTTGTGAGCCGAAACGCTGAGGCTGTCCACCCCCAAATCCTTCACATCCAGATGCATTTTGCCATAGGCCTGACCCGCATCCGCGTGCCAATAGATCTTGTGCCCGGCATTTTCGAGCACCTTTTTATATTCCGCCATGGGCTGAATGGTACCCACAACGTGGTTCACGATGGTGGTTAAAAACAGGGTGGTGTCCGGTCTGATGGCTGCCGCCAATTTCTCTGCGCTGACCACACCCTGCTCGTCCGGCTCCAGATAGCTCACTTCAAAGCCTTGTTTTTCCAGCCAGGCGGCGTTTGTGAGCAGGTCCGGATAGTCCACCAGCGACACGATGGCGTGTTTGCCACTGGCAGCATGTGCATTTGCCAAACCCTTGATGGCAATGTTGTTTGCCACGGTTCCGCCGGAAGTGAAGTGAAGTTCGGCGGGGTCGGCATTCAGGGTCTTGGCAATGATCTGGCGAAATTCATCCAAAGCGTTGTTTGTGGTTTCACCGGTGCTGATGAAGGTGCCGGGCATCCAAAATTTTTCGCTGAAATAGGGCAACATGGCCTGCAGGACCTCGGGGTCCAGCGGCGAGGTGACGCAGTTATCCATGTAGATTTTTCCGGGCGTCATTTTTTCTCCTGTTTTAGTTCTTTGATGATGCTTGCGAGGCTGTAGGAACGGTAAAGTCCCCGCTGCTTTTTTGCCAGTTCGTTAAAAACTGCCTGGAGGCCACAATCGTCGCCCAGGCAAAACTTCTTGTCCCGTGCGCACATCAGTTCGGCGTTTTGGTCGCCCACGGCGTCCATGATGTCCAGCAAAGTGATGCGCGAAGCAGGCCGCGCCAGAGTGTAGCCTCCCAAAACTCCGGGGCTGCTGTCTATCAGTCCGGCTTTTTTCAGCGAGCGTAACAGCTGTTCCACATACTTTTTGGGCAGGCTCTGGCGGTCGCAGATGCTTTGGGCTGAAACGCTGTGTTTATCAGGGATTTCCAGCAAAGCCCGCAGTGCGTATTCGGTTTTCGTGCTCAGGGACATCTTTTTTTCTCCTTTTTTGAACTGGCTTCTGAATATATACTAATTTGGCAGGCTATCCGGGCAAGTGAAATTTTATTGCATGAAACGCTTGTTGACAAAAACTGCACTTGACAGAAAAAGGGACTGGGAAAAAGACATGATTGAAGTAAAAAAACTTGGCTGCGCTTATGACAACCACTTCGTATTACGCGAGTTAGACCTGCGCTTGAACTCCGATGAGTTCACTGTGCTTGTCGGTCCCAACGGTGCGGGCAAATCCACGTTAATTCATGCCCTGCTGGGCTTTATGCCCATTTTGGAAGGCGAGGTGAGTCTGTTTGACCGCCCCCTTGCCAGCTATCGGCGCTCCGAACTTGCCCGCCTCACCGCCTTTGTGCCCCAGGAAACCTTTTTCCAATTCGATTATCCCGTGCGCGACATCGTTTTGATGGGACGCTACCCCTATCTGGGCTTGATGCAAAGCTGGCTGCCCGGGGATTTGGAGGCAGTGGACAAGGTGTTGGAACAGTTGGGATTAAGCGAATTTGCAGATCGCTTTTTCTCGCAACTGAGCGGTGGGGAAAAACAGAGGGTGTTGATCGCGAGGGCGCTGGCACAGGAAACCTCCTACATCTTTTTGGATGAAACCCTTTCCCAGCTTGATATCAACCATCAGGTGGAAATCATGGCGCGCCTGCGTGAGATCGTCCACCAAAGCGGCAAAGGCATTCTGCTGATTTCACACAATCTCAATCTGGGTGCAAACTTTGCGGACAAGATGGTCCTGCTTTCGCGGGGCAGGGTTTTGGGCAGCGGCAGTCCCGAGAAGATGATGCAGCCCCGGCTCTTGCAGGAACTTTTCGGGCTCGAACTGCAAACCATGCTCAATCCGGTGACCGGAAAACCAAATATACTCTATCCAGGTGTACAATGAAACGCTTTCTACTCTTTTGTTTTAGCCTCGTCTTCCTGGCGTCTTTCGCCGAAGCTCGTCTTGTGAAAGGTAAAACCGTTGACCCCCAGGGAAAACCCATCTCTTCGGTGTTGGTAAGTGACGGAAAACAATATAAATACAGCTCCGAAAAAGGTGAGTTTAGCCTCAACACCGAGGCCGACTCCCTCAGTTTCAGCCGTCTGGGCTTTAAAACCAGAAAACTGGCGCTCCTAACATTCAGCGGCTCAGTGGTTTTGGAGCCAGAAGCGGTGCTTCTGCCCAAGGTTGTGGTCAGCGAAAGCGCCTGGAATGTCTATTCCGCTCCTGCAGACAGGGTGGCATTGCCGATTGACCCGGACAGGCACTATTATTCGCCCGCCGAAATTCTGGCGACCACACCCTCCATAAATACCAGCGATGTCCGCCTTCCCGGTGAAAGCCAGAGCGTTTCCATCCTGGGAAACCTGCCCCGGCACAGCCTGATAATCGTGGATGGAGTTGCGCTCAACCCTGGCGGCGAAAGCTATGACCTTTCCCTGATCGACCCCCAGAACATCGAATCCATCGAGTTGATCAAAAACAATGCCTCGGTTTATGGAGGCGGATCCGCCATCGGTGGAATCCTGAACATCCGCACCCGGCAGGGCAAAGCTTCCGGTAGCACCGAATTTTCCATCGATAGCGAAATCGGCTCCTTTGGCTATGCGAAAAACTCCCTTTCCTTCGGCGCCGCCATCAAAAACTGGGAACTGCGACTGGGTAGTTCACATCTGAATACGGACAACGATTTCAAGTATAAAATGCCGGATTGGTGGAGCGGCGACAGCCTGATGGTGCGCGAAAACAACGCCCGCCGCCAGAATTCGCTCTCCGGTTCCCTGGCGTTCAGAAGCGGAATCACACGTCTCAGCTTCCAAACCGACTACGTATGGTTCCACCGCCAGCTTCCCGGAACGGTAAATTTCACAGAGGTTTACCGCCACGCCTTTCTGGATGGTCACGCCAACAGGAACAGCCTGGGACTCAGCGCCAGTTATAGAAAATTCAACGCTGACCTTCTGGCCTGGCTGAACCTCGACGCAGCGCTTTACGACAATACCAGCGCCCCTCTGCCAGTTTATGTTTCCAGCTATCGTCAAAACCTGTTGAACACTGGTTTACGCGGCAGTCTTGGCACCAACTTCACCCTGGCTCAGGGTTTGACACTGAACGCCGGAACAGCGGCGGAATTTGGCTTTGAACACTACCGCAACCTCAACTTGGTAAACCCCGCCAACGACCTCGATCACAGCGACAACTTTGCCAACATCAGCTTGAAAACAGGATTAGAACAGGATTGGGGGCTGTGGATACTAGATGGCGCCGGAGCTGCGAGGCTCGACAGGGCGCGGGGCCGAAACAACCCCAGTTGGCGCCTGGAAGGCAGCCTGAAACACATCGGTTTCGTGGAAAGCTCGCTGGGCGGAACCTGGGGCTCCTCCTTCGCGCTGCCCTCACCCTACGACTTATATTGGAAAGGCGATTCCCAAGCCATTGGGAATCCAAATCTTTCCAGCGAAAGGTCCCACGGCTGGCAGCTTTGGCTGGAAAACCGGCTGAGCGGTTTCCGTTTGCGCGGAACCTGGCACTCAAACGAGATTGACAGCCTCATCCAATGGCGTCAGGTGCAGATGTTTGGCAACGTGTGGAAACCATTCAACGTCGGCAAAGCCCAGGTGAAAAACCTGGAACTGGAAGCCGGTCTGGAGACCTGGGATTGGCTGGAACTGAGCGCTTCCATGCTGCTCACCAAGGCGCTGGACCTCAGTGCAAATCCCCCCGAAACAGCGCCCCACCTGATGTACACTCCGGATTTCAGCTATGGATTCAAACTGGGTCTAAACTGGCCTTTCCTGCATTTTTGGAGCCAGTATTCCCGTACGGGAGAACAGTTTACAACCCCGGACAACCTTGCCGGAGCGCTGCCTTCCCACAGCTTGCTGGATTGCGGATTGTCCACGGAATTTCAGATTCAGGGCTGGACGCTTGCACCCCATTTTTCCATCCATAATCTGCTCAATAAACAGTATTCCGTTTACGCTTACGTTCCCCAACCCGGAATCTCTTTCCGGGGCGGCATCTCCCTGAAAATCAAGGATTAAAGCCTATTTTATCACGCTGAATTTTTGCACGATGGGCAGCCTGCCGGGTCGGCTGAAGCGCGCCAGATAGATTCCGGAGGCTTTTCCGGCAAACGGAATTACGATTTCCCATTGCTGATAAGCAGAATCCTGCTCCATCAGCTTTTGTCCTTTCAGGTTAAACAGTTCAACCCGAACCGGGTCAATCTGCTCGCCCGAAGCCTTAGTGATGTGCAAAGCCCCCTGCTGATAGCGAATCTGCATCTGTGCACCGGGAACATCGTTGTGGTTGGTGGTTTCGGTGAGAATGATATCCAAGCTTGAACCCGACGGAAACCTCGAGAGCATAAATTCCTTGTCGTGGCTTTGGATGTAAAACTCATCGATATCCCGCTCGGCGTTGTTTGCCAGGGTCACCTTCAAAATTCCATCCTCATCCATTTTTTCCACTGCAAGGATTTTCACCTCTTCCACATCCAGCATGCGGTCGAAAATATCTTCCAAGGGCGCAATCCACAAGCCACGATACTGTCTGTAATAGTCCAAAAGTTGCAGCATTTCATCCACATCGTCACGCACCACATAGTCTCCATTGGGCAGAAGCTCCCAAAATGATTTTCTCACTCCCTCAATCTGCGACATGCAAAAGTGGGTGTAGTTTATGTGCAAACCCCTTTCCGCAATCAGCACATCAAGGTTTTCCGGAACCATGATATGCTTCATGCTCAGCGTCACATTTTGGTCCAGATATTCCCAAGTTTCAGCTCTGGTGCGCCCGTAAAACCATACCGGCTTTGTAAATACGGTGGCTTCCCAAACTTTGTGGGGCAGGCGCCAAGCTTCGTCGTAGGCGTTGAAAGGATTCGTGTTCGGCGTGTCTCCTGGCCAAATATAAACGATGTCGCTTTGATTGATCACATCGGCAACGTAGTAGGGGCTATCTGGATCGAGCCCATCATAGGCAACATCTTCCGGGTTGTTGGGCACCGAGTGGTCGATCCAATGGCGAATTTCCAGATCCACCAAGTCGTGCAGCAAAGCCTGTTCATTTGAGCCAGGCGGGTCTGCCAGCATGGTGTAGGTGTGCCAGCCAATGCGGTTTCCCTTGCTTTTGATCAGGCGCCAGATCTCGCCCAGCGCGGGTTCGTTCACGCCGTGAATGGTGGTGCTCACCGGGATATCCCATGCGAAAAAGCCCTTGGTGTAATAGCTGGGATTGCTTGGATTATTGCTGCCTTCAAACACAGCCTGCAGGCGCGGCAAGGCTTCGCCATCGGCGTCGTTGGTGATGCACAACGCAGCCTTATTGTTTGCCAACCAACGGTTAAGGTCCAGCAACACGGGCTCCTCGGTGAAAAGCAAAAATCCCCAGCGTTCGCTTTCTCCAGCGGCTTTATACATCGTGTCGCGGTAGATGCTGCAGCGCTGGATCACGGGGTCGAACATCCGGAAAAAGTGGGCTTGAAAGGTGTAGAGCACGATTCTGTTCATGGCGATGCCTTCCACTCCGTCACAGCCGTCATAGCCCGAGGCGACGATCCAGAAACTCTGATCCCCGCAGGAAAATTCGACGGCTTGATCCATGAACGGCCCGATTGCCCGATTGCGCGCATAGGTCCTGTTTTGGATGGCTTCCACGCCGGTAAGTTCCGCATGGATGGGTTTTCGCCTGTTATCCATGCCAAGCATCAGCTCGCGCACAAAGGTATTTTGCTTAAATTCCGCCCTCACATCAAAATACCACGCTTGGCGCAGATACTGGGAACGCGGTGAAATGGTAACGTTCAGATCCAGATCAGCATTGGAAAAAACGATGCGGATGCTGTCTGCCCAGCTTTCCCTGCTGGTGTTGAAAGACATGTTTTGATAATTGTTATCGCTGATGCGCTTGCTGGCATGGACGTTCAGGTTAAAATTCAGGTCGCCAAAGTCGAGCCGGTTGGCTTGGCCCAGCAAAATCACGCTTCCCAACAGCGTGACAAAAATGAGGAAAAGTCTCTTTTTCATAATTTTCTCCACGGCAAAAATGGCTTCCCGGTTGTTCGTAAAAGTCCTGAAGGCTTCATTGATAGAGGAAGCGCTTGATCTTTTGGGTGGCGGTTTTTTCGAAAGGCTCCTGCTGTTCAATGATGCGCTTGATGCGGGAAAAGCTCGAAAGGTTCTGATTTGCCTGGCTCTTGATCTCATCCAAAAGCGCGTCGACAAGCTTTTTATGTTTGGCGCTGGTGAGGCGACTTGTGTGGTGATGTTTTTCCAGATATTCAGGGCTTAAAAACACTCTTGCCGTCAAAACTCCACCCACATCCAGAACTAGCGATTCCAAAACGGCCTCATGTTCGTTCAGCTTGTTTTCCACTTCCTCGGGATAGATATTCTCTCCGGAAGCCGCCACGATCACGTTTTTGGAGCATCCAATGATATAGAGATAGCGTTTTTTGCGCAGGATCCCCAAATCCCCGGTTTTGAAAAAGCCGTCCTTGGTAAAGGCCTCCGCGGTTTTCACCGGGTCTTTGTAATAGCCTTTCATCACCGTTTCGCCTTTCACCTGAATCTCGCCGATGCGGGTTTTGGGGTCGGGGTCGGCGATGCGAAGCTGGAGATGCTCCAAAACCTGACCGGTGGAGCGAAAACGCGTATCCCGGGGATGGCTTCCCGCGATGAGCGGAGCAGTTTCAGTCAAACCATAACCGATGGCGTAGGGAAAGCCCGCTTCGCTCAAAAACCGCTCCACTTCCCACGAAACCAGTGCTCCGCCGATGCCAAAGAAATGCAGCTCACCGCCAAAGGTTTTCATCAGCTTTTTGCCTGCCATCTGGTGTAAAAACTTCCGGGTGGGGGGCATTTTATAGAGCGCGCGGAAAACCGGGTTCGCGTTCAACTGTGGATAGACCTGGGTTTTGAAAATCTTTTCGATGATGAGGGGAACGGTCAAGATCATCGTGGGCCGAATCTTTTGCATGGCGGGAACCAAAACCCGCGCCGTGGGCGGTTTATCCAGATAGTAAACGCAGGCGCCGCCCATCATCGGAATGATGAATCCAATCGTGCATTCATAGGTGTGGGACAGCGGCAACACCGAAAGCAGGCGGTCTCCGGTTTTCACGGGCTGAAACCTGGTTGTTATCCAGGCGTCCAAAACCAGATTTTTGTGGCTCAACATCACGCCTTTGGACATCCCCGTGGTGCCCGATGTATAAATCAGGGCGGCGGTGTCGTCCTCATGGACTTTTTCGCTGATCAACCTCACGGCTTTCAAGGCTTTGTTGCGCAGCTTTTGAAGCTGTTTCAGAGGCTCGTAGATGATGCCGCTAATCAGGTCGATGGGCGCCTTGATTTCCAACGGCTCAAAGTTATCCAAGGCCACCAGGGTGACCCAGGGTTCCAAATCGGAATAGCCGATTTTGTCATATTGAGCGCGGGACACAAAGACCATCTTCGCCTCGCTGTGACGCAGGATGTTCAAGATCTCGTTCACGTGAAAATCCGTGAGAATCGGAACCACAACAGCGCCCATGGACGTGATGGCCAGATAGGCAATTCCCCAGTTCGGCATGTTTTGGCTGAGGATGGCAACCTTGTCGCCTTTCACAATTCCCTGTTCACTCATCATGCGGATCACGCCATCAATCTGTTCGCGCAGTTCGGAATAGCGGATGGGCTCACCGTCCACATTGGACAGCGCGGGATACTCACCAAATTGCTCGCAAGAATGGTCTATCATGCTTTTGAGGGTCATTTCGAAGGGAGCGTTCATATTTTCTCCATTTAGCTTGGCAAATTCACAAATCGCCGATTACTGTCAAGCATTGTTTATTCCAGCTTGCCAAATATGTTGAATTCAGGGATGTTATAACGCTATAAAGTGCTAAGGTTTCTTCTATTTTGTGTTCAGACAAAGTTACCGGAGGGGGTGGCTGAGGTTGCTTAAAAATGTAAAAAATGTTCCCGTGGATAGATTTTTGTTGACATATTACCCCCCCCCCCATTTATGGTTGTGCCACATCTAAATTAAGCTTTATACTCAATCTGGATTTAGGAGATGGAAGCATGAAAAAATGGTATGTTTTGATTTTTGTGGCGCTGATGGTACATTGCGGCGCGATGGTGTTGCCGGATTCCACGGAACCGGTTTTGACTGATGAAAACCTGATTACCGGTCTCGTGCGTGTGGATCCCGATGATAAAAAACCTGAAAGGCTGGAAACCAAGGCCTGGCTTTGGCAGCATGGTGGCGATTTGGTGATCCGTTTTGAGGCGGAGATCGATGAAAACTTTCATAAAGGTGCCATTTCCATGCGGGATGAGGCTCCTACGTCGGACTTCATGCGGGTGCAACTGATCACCATCCCCGATGCGCATTACGCCTATTATTACGCAGCCTACCCCTTGGGAAACCTCGTTGACGGGGTTCGGGATTCGCGCATGAATGTGGACTATTCCTGGAACAGTAACTACAGCTACACCAGCGAGATACGTGATAAAATCTGGCAGGTGACCATGCGGATTCCCTTGGATGAACTGCGCTTCAAACAGGAGCTTCCCTATCAATGGAAAATCATTTTGACCCGCTATCACCATCACAAGCAGGAGTATTTTTCTTTTCCCTATGCGAACACCAAGGATGGAAAGGATTATTTTTTGAAGGCGCAGGATATCGAACTGCAAAGTCAGGTGAGGCACAAGCTGGACTTTTCTCTGAAACCCTATTTTGTGAAAAGCTATGACCTGATTAGTCGTGAAAGCAGCTTTGACCCGGAACACGTGGGCCTGGACATCCTTTTCAACCCCGGGCAGCGTACACGCATCAAGATTGCCCTGAATCCTGACTATTCCGACATTCCGATGGACAGCGCGCGTGACGATTATAACCAAAAAGATCCGCCTTACTACGACGAAAACCGCTTTTTCTTCACGGAGGATTTGGATGTTTTCGGCTTGGATTGGAACGTATTTTATTCCAGAAACATCGTGCAGCCGCGCATCGCCGCCAAAGGCACGGGAAACCTGGGAAACCTGAATTGGGGAGCGTTGGCAGCCTGGGATAAAGACATTAAAATTGGAGATTATCTGCTGAACCGCGGCGACTACTACCAGGTGCTGGCATTGAACCCCGGATGGAAAGCATTCAAATTCAGAAACGCACTGGTGAGCCGCATGAACAGCGGATATTACGGTCATCTTTACAGCGGAGCTACGAGGTGGGAACCCATTCCGCGCCTGAGCATTGGAGCCGGATATAACCTTTCAGCCAGCAAGAACGAAGCTTTGGGAATGACTGAGCCCGATATTGGCTATCAAACCAAACTGGATCTGGCTTACAGCCCGGGGGATTTTGCTTTCAGTCTGGGCGGCGGCTGGCTTTCCAAAGACCTTTCCTACGACGCTGGATATTTGACCGACAACGATATGGCCCATGTTTCCGGATCAGCGGGTTGGAGCAAATTCTATATGGATAAAAAAATGATAGTTGTGGGTCTTACCGGATGGGGACAACTGGCATGGATGAACCTGAGCGCAGATACTTTTTTAAGTAAAGAAGCGATGCTTTCAGCAAACATCAACATCGGTAATATGTTCATGTCCTCATACGGGGCCTACGCACTGGGGCCTGATTTATGGGACAATCTGCATGAGGTTTACGTTGCGGCAGTCAACTTCGGCTGGGGAAACCGGAAAAACCTGCAATTTACCGGAGTTTATAACGTTGGAAACGAATTGGTGTACGCTCTTTCAGACACCTATCCCAAACACTCGCTTGGCGGCTCGGCAAAGGTGAAACCCTTTGACAGCCTCTCTTTATGGGTATCCGGAACCTGGAATCACAAAGGTTACAGGCGGCAGACGGTGGAGCTGATTCCAGGATATTTCATGCTGTTGGACAATCAATATATTGTTGCCAACGCGGGGCTGGACTTCACCCCCAGTCCAAGTTTTAAAATATCGATGGGAAGCGGCTTGAGCACCTATGAAAAGCTGGAAAGCTCAGCGGAATTGAGCTACTTTGGAAATCTGCGCTATGAGTTTAAGCCGGATTGGTTTTTGTATCTGGGTTTGAAATCAGCCCAAACGCAGGAGGAAGCTTCCACTTGGACTGCTCCGCTGGGAGAGTTCAGGAAGGATATGTCCACGGTTTATTTGAAGCTGAGCGTCACCATTTGATTTTGGCGCACGCGGATTGAGATAGTTTATTTCCCGGTTCGGCGCAGCCAGACCAGGAGCGCCGCGGTGTCGGTGAAATTGACTCCGGGGATGCGCATTGCCTGTCCCAGGCTGCGAGGCTTGATTTTTGCCAGTTTTTCCCGGGCTTCCCAGGCGATGGTTTCGATGCTTTGATAGTCGATATCTTCCGCCAGGGCAAGGTCTTCCGCGGCTTTGAAGCGCTGAAGTTCATCCTCTGCGCGTTTTAAGTAGCCTTCATATTTTATCTCGAGTTCGCAGCGGCGAAGAATGTCTGGCGTGACCTCCGGGGAAGGCTTATAGCCATATTTTTCAAGCTCTTGCAGGGTGATTTCTGGTCTTTTCAGGAGGGCGGCAAATTTTTGGGGTTCGCGCAGGTCGGGGTGGGCTTGGGTTTTTTGTGTTCTGAGGTGCTCAAGCTCCCTTTCCTTCAGTTCCATGCTGCGTTTGAAACGCTGCCAGCGCTGCTCTGAAAGCAAACCAAGTTCGTGTCCCAGAGGCATGAGGCTTTCGTCGCGGTTGTCCTGACGCAGCAACAGCCTGTATTCCGCGCGGGAGGTGAACATGCGGTAGGGTTCGTTTGTACCGCGGGTTACGAGGTCGTCGATCAAAACACCGATGTAGGCCTGGGAGCGGCTGAGGATGATGGGTTCGCGCCCTTCCAGAGCCAGGGTGGCGTTAATGCCCGCCATGATGCCCTGTGCGGCGGCTTCTTCATAGCCGGAACTGCCATTGATCTGGCCTGCCAGCCACAAACCCTTGATTCTTCTGCATTGCAGGCTGGCGTCAATTTCGGAGGGGTCGATGCAGTCATATTCGATGGCATAGGCGTGGCGCATCACCCGAGCGTGTTCCAAGCCGGGGATGCTGTGCAGGATGCTTTCCTGGATATCCGGGGGCAGGGAGGTGGAAACGCCGTTCACATAGGATTCAAAAGTGTTCAAGCCTTCCGGCTCGATGAAAATCTGGTGGCTGTCGCGCTGGGGAAATTTTACGATCTTGTCTTCGATGGAAGGGCAGTAGCGGGGCCCGATGCCTTGGATGATGCCGCCGTAAAGTGAGGATTGATCGAGGTTTTCGCTGATGATTCTGTGGGTTTCGGGGGTGGTGCGCGTCATGTAGCAGCTCACCAGGTTTTTCAAAGTGAGGTCACGATACCAGGAAAAGCCTTCGGGCTGGGGGTCGCCGGGCTGTTCTTCCAGCTGGGAAAAATCCAGGCTGCGCAGGTCCACGCGGGGCGGGGTTCCGGTTTTGAAGCGCTCCAGCTTAAAGCCATGGCGCAGAAGGTCTTGGGAGAGTTCGTTGGCGGCAGGTTCGCCGCTGCGTCCGCCGGAGACGGAAACTTTGCCCACATGGATCATGCCGCGCAAAAAGGTGCCGGGTGCCAGGATGATCTGCCCGGCATGGTAGGCTTGACCCAGGCTACTGCGCACTCCCACGGCGCGACCCTTTTCCACAATGATCTGGACGATGGAGGCTTCGATGAGGCTGAGGTTTTCCTGGCGCTCCACCTGCTCGCGCATGAGCTGGGAATAGAGAATGCGGTCGTTTTGGGCGCGGGGAGCCCAGACGGCGGGACCTTTGCTGCGGTTCAGCATGCGGAAATGGATGCCGGAGAGATCGGCAATGTGTCCAAGTTCACCGCCCAGGGCGTCTATTTCTCTGGCGAGGTGACCTTTGGCGGGTCCGCCGATGGAGGGATTGCAACTGAGGCGACCGATGGATTCCAGTTTCAGGACAAAGAGCGCGGTGTTCGCACCCCGCCTTGCGGCTGCCAAAGCGGCTTCCACCCCGGCGTTGCCCCCGCCCACAACGATCAGGTCAAAGTCAAGCGGCATCAGGGTTTAGCGCGCTGGCCAATCCAGTCGTAGAGCGGCTCCAATCCAGAGTTTTTCAGCGCCGAAACGGCTGTGATGGGTGCGTTTCCCAAGCCAAGGCCGTGAGAAAGAAGCTTGAGGGTTTTGGGCAGTTTGGTTTTTGGGATTTTGTCTGCCTTGGTGGCAACCACACAGTGGTCGATGCCGCGCAGGCGGAGCAATTCCAGCATCAAAATGTCCTTGGGATCCGCTTCACGGCGGATGTCCACCAGCACGATCATGCCCTTCAGCTCTTCCCGCTGATCAAAATAGTGGTCCAGCATGCGGCGCCATTTTTCCTGTTCGGCCTGGGAAACCTCGGCATAGCCATAGCCGGGAAGGTCGGTGAGTTGGAGGCGCCCCTGGCTGTCGTCGCTGTCGTCTTTCCAGCGGATGAGAAAGAAATTCAGCAGGCGGGTTTTGCCGGGAGTGCCGCTGGTTTTGGCAAGTTTGCTGTTGTTTGTGAGCAGGTTGATCAGGGTGGATTTTCCCACGTTGCTGCGTCCGGCAAAGGCAAATTCGGGATAGGCGCTGGCAGGATAGTCTTCCGGTTCCACCGCGCTTTTCACAAAGAAGGATTCAACGAAGCGGACCATAATACACCACGCTGGAACTGGGGGATTCGCAGATTTCGACCTCTGTCACCCGGATGGCGGGGTCGGCAAGGCTTTTTTGCATGCGCTCAAAGATATGGCGCGCCAGGTTTTCGGACGTGGGATTGATGTCTTTAAACCCCGGCAGGTCATTCAGATAGGCATGGTCGAGCTCGTCGGTGATTTCTTTGAGCAGGCTCTTGATGAGGCCAAAATCCATCGCCATGCCAATGTCATCAAGCTTTTGGGCAGTGAGCGCCACACGCACGGACCAGTTGTGACCATGCAGGTTGCTGCAGGCGCCTTCGTATCCGCAGAGACGGTGGGCTGCGCTGAAGGAATCGGTTACGCTAAGTTTATACATTATTAAAACCTTTATGTTTGAGCAGGAAAGCCACTGCCTCCCTGTCCATTTTATTTAATTAAAGAAAATGAATTGCTTTGATACCAAGATTTTCAAGACCGTGTTTATGGCAACTTAAATCTTGACAGAGGGGGTGGAACTCTTTAAAAGATAGGCAGATAGCAGTGGTCAGCGCTCTTCACGGGCGCGATCGCGCTCCATGTTTTTTTGGTGCAGGGTTTCGCGTTTATCGTAAGTTTTTTTACCCTTGGCGAGGGCGAGGGTCACCTTGCAGAGGCCTTTTTCGTTGATAAAGATTTCCAGCGGCACGATGGTCATACCCTGTTCTTCGGTCCGAACGCGCAGACGGCGGATTTCGTGTTTGTGCAACAGCAGCTTGCGTTTGCGAGTGGGATCCGGGATGAAGTGGGAGGACTTTTCAAAGGGGGAAATGTGGAGGTTGACCAGCCAGCATTCGCCATCGATGATGCGGGCGTAACTGTCTTTAAAATTGACCTTTCCGGCGCGGATGGATTTGATTTCGCTGCCTTCGAGGGAAATTCCGGCCTCCAGCTTTTGGATCACAAAATAGTCGTGCAGAGCGCGGCGGTTCTTGATCATCATAGCAGATCCAATTCCTTGAGGATGTGAGACTTCCAAGCTTGGGCAGCTTCGATGATCCCGTCCTCGTCCACCCGGGTGAGCACCTGGTTTTCCAAAACCACTTCGCCGTTGATCACAACATCCCGCACGTGCCGGGAACCGAGGCTGTAAATCACATGGGAATAGGGATTATAGACGGGTTGGCACTCCAGGGCATTGAGGTCCAGCACGCAGATATCGGCATCCTTGCCAATTTCCAGCGAGCCGCGTTTTTCGGATACGCCGAGCGCCCGGGCTCCGCCCACAGTGGCAATTTTGAGGGTTTCTGCGGCGGGAAGGAAGGCGGGATCGGAGTTCACGGCTTTATGGAGCTTTGCGGTGAGGTCCATTTCCGCCAGGAGGTCCAGATTGTTGTTACTCGCCACACCGTCGGTGGCAAAACTGAGGTTCACACCCTGTTTGAGATATTCCGCCAGGGGCAGGATGCCAGAGGCGAGCTTCAGGTTTGAATCGCTGCAGATGGCGATGGAGGCTGGGTTTTTTGCCATGAGCGCGATTTCTTCGGCATCGGTCCAAACTCCGTGTGCATACAGTGCAGGCAGGGCAAGGATGCCAACTTTCTGCAGGTAGAAAACGGGTTTGACGCCGTGTTCCTTGAGGCAGTCATCCACTTCATTTTGGGTTTCGGAAATGTGCATGTGGAGCAGAATGCCGTGTTTTTCCGCAACTTCGGCACACTTTTTCAGGGTCTTTTCGCTGCAGCCGTAGATGGAGTGGGGCGCCAGGTTGAAGTCCAAAAGCGGGTCGTCCGCAAAGCGCTGGCGCAGTTCCAAAACCTTGTTTCCCAAGGTGGCGCGCACTTCTTCGGAATTGCCGCGCAGATCCAAAACCGCTTCCCCGATGAGGGCACGCAAGCCAGCTTGGGAACAGGATTTTGCCACGGCGGGCATATCGAAATACATGTCGTGGATTTGGGTGATGCCGTTTTTTATCATCTCGCAGGCACCGTGAAGCGCCGCCTGGCTGATGACTTCACGGTTCAAAAGCTTGGCTTCCAGCGGCCAGATGTAGCCATTGAGCCATTTTTGCAGGGGAAGGTCGTCTGCCAAGCCGCGGAAAAAGGTCATGGGCAAATGGGTGTGGGTGTTGATCAGGCCAGGCATCACGATGCAGTCGCTGGTGTTTAATACCTTGGTGGCACGGTAGTTGGCTTCCTCTGGTGCGCAGATGTCGATGATGCGGCCGTCTTGGATGGCGATCACCTGGTTTTCCAAAACCTGCATATCGGGGTCCATGGTTAGCACGGTTCCGCCTCTTAGGATGAGGTCTATCTCTTTGCGTGGCTTGTCTTTCATTCCTGAACCTTTTGCGCGGCTTCCGCGGCTTTGAAAACGCCTTTGGGGGTCACAATGCCGGAGATCAGGTCTGCGGGGGTGATATCGAAACCGGGATTGAGCACATCGGAGCCGGGGTTTGCGGTGATTTGCCCGCCATAGTAGGTGATTTCGCTTGAGTCACGAAATTCGATGGGGATTCCGGAACCCTGGGCGCAGGAAAAATCGAAGGTGGAAAGCGGGGCGGCAATGTAGAAGGGAACGCCGTGGTGGTGGGCAAGCACGGCTTTGTCGTAGGTGCCGATTTTGTTGGCGATGTCTCCGTTCAGGCAAACCCTGTCCGCACCGGTGATCACGAGGTCTATCTCTTTTTTCCAGAAATAGAAAGCGCTGGCGCTGTCCGGGATCACGGCGTGGGGGATGCCTTCCTGCTGAAGTTCCCAGGCGGTGATTTTTGAACCCTGATGCCGGGGGCGGGTTTCGCTGACATATACAAAGATGTTGCGTCCCTTGCGATGAGCCAGGCGCAGAACCGCCAGGGCGGTACCCCAGTCCACAGTTGCCAAAGCTCCTGCGTTGCAGTGGGTTAGGATGCGTGAGCCGTCGGGAATCAAGTGCAGGCCCTGTTCTCCAATCAGACGGCAGTCTTCCGCACTTTGATTGGCAAATTCCTGAGCCGCAAGCAGTGCCACCTGCCGTGCGTGGGCCAAGTCTGGAATGAATTTTATGGTTTGTTCATAAACGTGATCCACCCCAACCTGCAGGTCCACCGCGGTGGGGCGGGTGGAAAGCAGCAGTTCCCTGGCCTTGCGCACTTGAGCGCGAAAGCCGTGGTCTGTGGCGTTTTGCGCTGCCAGAGCCATGGCAAAGGCTGCCGCCGCTCCGATGGCGGGAGCACCGCGCACGTTCATGTTTCGGATGGCATCGGCAACCTGGAGATGGTCGGTAAACTCCATCAGGCTGAAATCTTGGGGAATCCTGTTTTGGTCGATCATGTGCAGGCGTCCGTTTTCCCACCAGACGCTGCGATATTCCTTGCCATTAATTATCATTCTCTACTCCAACCGGTTCTGCTGCAAGGGGTTCCCTGCGTTTCAAATGCTTAAGTACGAGACCGCCAGCCAGGGCAAGAAAACTGACCAAGAGTCCGATCAGACTCAGGCGCACCCCGGTTTTATAGGAATCCGGCGCAAAAACCAGTTCCAGTTTGTGTTTTCCGGCGGGAATTTCCACTCCGCGCAGGATGTAGTTTGCAGCATGGATGGGGATTTCCTTGCCATCCAGGGTGGCTTTCCAGCCTGCGGGGTAATAGACTTCGCTCAAAACCAGGAAGGCGGGTTTGTCGGTTTGGACATCGTAGGCCAGATTGTGCATTTCAGCCCGGGTTTGCACAACGCTTGCCGAATCGGGCTTTTGCACGTTTGAAAGCTCGCTTTCCACGTATGCCAGGTGCCTGGGATCAAAGCTCTCCGAGCGCATCAGACCGAGGATGGAATCCGCCGGAGCAACTTTTTGAACGCCGTCCACAAACCATGCACGCGGCAGGGCGTCTGTATTTTCATAGATGGAAACGCCGCCGGAGCCGTAAAATACTGGTTTCAATTTTTTGTAAAACTGGTCATAGGGTGGATGGTTCACAGTGAACAGTGAATCGTTTGGAAGTGCTTCCGGGTGGATGATATATTTGGTGGAAAGCATGTCCAGCACAGGAGTTGGCACATCCCGAGGCAACTGGGGAGCCTGCATGCCATACATTCCCATCATCAGGCGTCCCCATTCTCCGGGCTTTTGGGTGGCAGGATCGCCTTCAATCAGCTTCAGCAGGTCATCATAGCGTTTCAGTTTGGCAGCGGAATAGCCGGTGACTGTTTGATGGTGATATGCCCAAACCCCGGTGGGATGCTCCAAACGCGAGTTTGAAAACACGCTTTGCCCAACAGGATAGATGCGGAAATTTGAGCCATCCTTCAGCAGGAAATCATCGTAGTCCTGTTTGGCAAATTGATTCTGGTATTCCTGGCGCGCCTGCAGGTTTTCCTTTTTCAAGATCTTGCCTGTATAAACCCAAAGATCGACGAAGGTGAAAAGAGTCAACGCCATCACAAACAAGGTTTTGGGAAGTTTTTTGATGCTTGTCAGCCAGGCGGCGCCGATGCCCAGAGCCAGCAGCAGCAGGCTGATGATCCCGCTTTTGTGCAGCAGGTCCAAGCGCTCGGCTCTGATGTGTCCGGGCATTTCGGAAAGCCCTTGTTGGGAAAGCAGTTGCAGATCAGATGCGCTGGTGAAGCTCAAACCGCCAAAGATGGGTTTTGCCAGAACCAGCCAAAGGAAAAAGATGACGCCGCAAGCAGCGAAAGCCTTCAACAATCCGGAACTCCATACTTTTTGCCGTTTTTCATCCAGGCTGAGGATGGTATCAACGCCCAAAGCCGCCAGGAGGACGGCATTTAGCTGAACCATGATCAGGATCATGGAGGGGACGCGGAATTTGTTGAAATAGGGCAGATATTTCATGAAAAGGTTGGAAAGATGCGGGGTGGCGCTGCCGAAGGACATGATCAGAAAGATCAACGAAGTGATGCCCAAAAAGATGGAGAAGCGGCGGTGTTTTTTGCCAATCATGGCAATGATGCCAAATGCCAAGACTATGAGTCCGAAATAGTTATAGACCTGTGTAAAGGGCATGTAACCCCAATAGTTGGGGCTGATGCCGCCATAGAAATCCGGAATGAAAAAGGTGATGATTTCCTTGGGATGGAAGCTCCAACCCTGGGCATAGCTGGTTTCCAAGCCACCGGGACCGCCGCGCATGGTGTGGTGGCTGTATTCCATGGTGCTGAGGTATGGGTTCATCACTGCTAAAAGAGTCAAACCAAAGGCAAGAACCGTAAGCAACGTGAAGAACCAAAAGCGTTTATGATCTTTTTCCTTGAAGCTTTCCAGGAGTTGCCAAATCCAATACATGCCCATGAAAAGATAGAGATAGTAGCTGATCTGAGGATGATTTTCCCGCAGTTGCATGATGAGGGTGGTTGCCAAAAAGCCCAAGCCCAGGAGATCCGGCTTCTTTCTGAGGCGCAGGAAAGCCCAGAGCACCCAGGGTAAATACATGATGGCGCGAAACTTGGTGTTGTGCCCGATCTCCACCAAACCCAGCCAATGGCAGGAAAACATGAATGCCACTGCGCCGAAAAAGCTGGTCCAAGTGTCGAGTTTGAGGAACCTGAGCAACAAAAACATCCCCAAAGTGCCGATGAAAAGCAGGAAAATTCGCCAGTTGATTACTTTGTCCGTCAGTCGGGACAGGTTTTCCAAAAATGGCCAGCGGTTTGGGAAGGAAATCATGTAGGAAGGCATTCCGCTGAACATGCTCTGGGTCCACAGGGCTCTGCCTGAGTGTTCTTGATTGTAGTTTATGATCTCGTTTGCTGCGCCCTGCCACTGTGAAATATCCGAAGCGGGAGGCGTGTAGCCCTGAAAAGCCACGGGGAAATAGAGCAAACTCACCAAAAGCAGCAGAAAACCCATCAAAATCCAGGGCAGCCACGGGTTTTGGTTCAAATTATCCAGCCAATTTGGCATCTGCGCTGCCAGGGGGGCGGGTTTTGCCGTTTTGGAGCGCAAATCCCCGGCTTTTTTTGCAGCCTGATGGCTTCTATCCTTAATTTTGGGGTTGACATTTTTCTTGGACATTTTATCCTCAATTCAAAAGATTTATTCAAGCATCAGAATTGTGCCGCGTTTATCGGTCAAGCATAAAATGAAGCCGGCGGCGCACAAAGAGGAGTACAGCAATGGTTTTTGAATTCAGAAAAAGAATCTATGGCTATGAGTGTGACGTGTATGGACACCTGAACAACGCCAACTATCTGCAGCTTTTGGAGGCGGCACGGGCCGAAGCCATGATCGAGATGGATATGTCCGTTTTCCGCATGCGGGAGCTTGGTCTGCAGGTGTTTATCCGCAGCTTCAGCCTGGACTATAAAAAGGCTGTGGAACACGAGACTGTGATCACCATCAAAAGCTGGTTCAACCAAATGAACCGCGTGAAGGGATACTGGAACCAGCAGATTTTCGACGAACAGGGAGAGCTTTGTTTTGAAGCAAAGATGGTGGGGGTTTTTGCCAGCGAAGGTCGCGCCAAACGCCTGCCCCAGGATGTGTTCGAACACTTTTTAAAGTTCCTTGAAAAAGACTGAGCTTTGAAGCAGCATCCATAAGGAATATTTCTGTTCTGAGATGGAAATACAGAAAAATGGGGTTCCAGTGCAATTGCGCCGGCTGATAGAGCTTGCAAAGATTCAATCAAGGATGCAAGCGATGCCCAGCCATCAATTCCAGGCCTTAAATCCTTTTCATGGTTTTATCGGTCAACCTGGTTCAGGATGGGTCACCCTTTGCCGAAAGCGTTAATCAAGTGGTTATCAAGTCTTAATCAAGCGTTAATTATTAAGACTTGATTAAGGCTTGATTAAGAAGTGATCGACACCTAGAAACAGGATGCAAGCCAAAGTCAAAAGGAAATGAATAATTTGTGGAACCCGCAAAAATATTGAGCCTAAGTGAGCTTACCTTAGATAGTTGGACATGAGCCAGACCTGGGAACCCTACGATTTGGTTTTATCATAAAATCAAACTGGAATGAAAATTGCGTAAAATAAGCTACACCTTTACGTGTGTGAGGAAAACATGAAGAAATATTTCATTACTGCCGTCATCATTATTTGTGCGGCGATTTCGGTTTGGGCAGACTCTTTGCCAAGCTGTTATTATACCTACAATCAAATCTCGCAAATGCTGTTGGACTTTGAAACCCAGCATCCGGACATGGCCAAGCGCGTGCAGATCGGAGTGAGCCAGCAAGAACAAATCCCCATCTATGCCATGCGCATTTCAGACAACGTGGAACAGGATGAGGAAGAGCCCGCCCTGCTTTTTGTGGGTCAGGTTCATGCCGAAGAAGTTTTGGGCGTGCAGATCACCATGGACAACATCGCCAAAATCCTGGCAAACCGGAATCAACTTCCCTATATGCAATGGATCAACTTTTTGGATATGTGGTTTGTGCCCACTTTGAACCCGGAAGGGCATAATGTGGTGACCACCGGTCTGGATCTTTCCTATCGTAAAAACAAGCGGGACAATAATAACAACGGTTTTTTTGACTTCAGTTCATTGGTTGGATATGATATCGACGGGGTGGATATAAACCGGAATTTTGATTTCAACTGGGTGCACGGAGACACTTTGATGCAGCCGGGCGGGCTGGAAGTTTGGGATTATTATCGCGGTCCGGCGCCCATGAGCGAGAGCGAGGTTCAAGCCATTAAAAACCTTGCCGATCGCTATAAATTTGTCTATTCCATCTGCTGGCATTCCTCACGCACCGGCAATTTCAGCGAAAAAGGCTATTACTCCTTCAATTGGAAGGAAATCCGACCCTCGCCAGACATGGCTTTCTTTGCTTCGATCTGCTCTTCCGTGGCAGCCCAAATTCCGAACGAAGCAGGCACTGGAACCTATGAATCCCTGCCAAACCTGAGTCGCAAGGGCGCTTTTCACGATTGGATGTATAAGCAATATGGGACCCTGCAGATTTTGATCGAATGTGGAACCAGCAACCTTCAGCCGCCGGAACCGCTGATGCTGGATACCGTGGCACGCTGTCGCAATGCGGTATATTGGTTTTTGAACCGGGCTTTGCCATATTCCTCGGACGTGAGTTCTTCATCTATGCTGACCGGAAAAATCCGTGATGCCGTTACGAACGAGCCTTTGGAAGCGGAGATAATCGTGAATGCGCATCACGCACCGTGGTTTGTGCCGCGCACTTCAAATCCTGATACGGGAAGGTTTTACAAAGCATTGGCAAGCGGCAGCTACGATCTCACTTTTCGCAAAAAAGGCTATTGGGACACCCAGATTACAGGCCAGATGGTAAACAACGGGGCCATGACTCAAATCCAGGTATCGATGCAGCCTCGGGAAAATGCCACCCTAAGCGGCAGGATTCACAGCGGCGGCAGCGATATTCCGGCTCAAATCGTGATCGGAGACGTTTATCCAGATACACTCTACGTGAATGGAGTCATTGCCTTCAACAGTTTTGAGGGCGTATACCCCGTCACAGTTATTGCCGATGGTTATTACCCTTGGCAGGGTTCAGTGCTACTGAATCCCGGGCAAAATTGGCTGGCTCTGGATCTGAGTTCCGCCACGCAGCTTTTTGCAGAGGATTGGGAAAATGGCATGGATGGCTGGGAAGTGGAAGGTCCCTGGGTTTTGCAGGATGAGCTTTCCGTCTCAGGATCTGCCATCACGGACAGTTGGGGCGGAAAAGGTCTGTATGCCATGAACTGCGATGTCTGGATTTCACCCTCTTCAGCAATACAGATTCCCGCCACGGGCTCCACAACCCTGATGTTTGATTCGCACCTGCACACGGAATGGGATTATGACTGGGCGCGGGTGGAAATTTCATTGGACAGGCAAAACTGGACCTCGATTTGGAGCCGCTGTGGAAAACTGGACGAATTCCGCCGCGAATTGGTGTCTCTGGATGAATATGACGGACAAAGCATCTATCTGCGTTTCCGCCTCACAGACCAGAGCTCCAACGTGGAACTGACCGATCCCGGCTGGACGATTGATAATATTTGCGTGATTACAGGCGTTTCCACCGCCGCTGAGGATGCATATCTGCCCGAGCTTCCCAAAGTGGTGCTTCAGCAAAACTATCCCAATCCTTTCAACCCTCAAACCACTATCCGATATACTCTTACCGAGCCGGCGGAAGTCAGCTTGGCAGTGTATAATTTGAAGGGACAGTTGGTTCGGGAATTGGAGGCAGGAGCCAAGACCGCAGGCGAACACAGCGCTGTTTGGAATGGCTTGGATCAGAGCGGAAAGCCCGTGGGAAGTGGAATTTACCTATATCGTCTGGAGAGCGGAGACTACAATAAAACGCTGAAAATGATTCTGATGAAATGAGCCCTTAGTGGCTCCGGACCAGTCTGAAGCCCACGAACTGGTAGCCCCTGCCGGGGTTTCCAGGCATGCGATACAGAATCTTGAGGTTTGTGCCGATTCCGTTGTCCACACTGCCTCCGCGGATCACTTTGTTGCCCCCGCTTGCAGGACCTTTGGGGTTTGTAAATTCAGAAAGCTGAGCGGGATATTTGGCATCATACCAATCCCAGACCCATTCGGCAACGTTTCCGCTCATGTCGTAAATGCCGTAGTCGTTGGGTTTTTTCTCTCCGCCCCGGCGATAGCGGCGGCCGCTGTTGTCCCGATGCCACACGTATTCGTCTGGATCGTCTGAACCGCTGTAATCGTATAGCATACCGGCTTTTGCCGCCATTTCCCATTCCGCTTCAGTGGGCAATCTGTAACCGTTTTTGGAAAAATCGCAGGTGACGGTTCCAGTAATCTTATAGACCGGATCCAAGCCTTCGGCTTCGCTGCGGGCGTTGCAATAGCGGATGATATCCATCCAACTCACATTTTCCACAGGCAGGTTTTTGGAAACGTGAAGCACACTGGCGGGCATCATGAATTTTTCCCACTCTACCTGGGTAACTTCATATTTGCTGATCCAGAAGCCGCTTACAAAAACGTTGTGGTTGGGATTATCCTTCAGGCGGCCAAAGCCGAAGGTTCCGTCCGGCACGCGCACAAATTTGCTTCTATCCGGCTGTGGGCTGATTTTGGGACTGCTGCTTTCTTCGCGCCGCGCTCTGGGTTGAACGGTTTGCGGTCCATTTTTGCGAGGGTCGTCGCGGAGCGTAAATCGATCACTTTCCCCTGTTCGCACGGGCTTTTCCCCACGTCCAGGAATCATTTCATCAGGCGGTGCAACTTCCAAAGTATCCTCTTGACTGCTGAAAAGGGAGGCAATATTTTCTGCCAAGCCACCGGGTTTTAGAATCTGTGGCATTCCCCAGATGAAAAACGCTGCGATGCCGGCCACGATCAGGGCTATGGACAGCCAAAACGTCCATTCCAGATGTTTTTTGGGCAGGTCTAGTGGCTGATCCTGGAATTCCTGAAGCGAATTCAGGCTGGTTTGCGGAGCGAAAACCTCACATTTTTCCACCGGCGGCAGCCCTTTCAGGCCCTTCAGCAAGAGTTCCAAAGAGGTATGTCGTTGCAGGATATTGCGATGCAGACAGTCTGCCAGGATTTTGTTGAGTGCAACAGTCACCCCGGGGATGTGCCCAAACTTATGAACGCGCAGGCTTTCCGCACTGTAGATTGATTTATACAGGACATTGCCGGAGAGCAGTTGGGCCAGGATCACGCCGATATTGAAAACTTCCTCACGTTCATCCACATCTTCATACTTGATTCCGGAAGTGAGGATGGTGATGTTTTTTCCGTCTTCGGAAAGCATGATTCCACTGGGTGTGAGTTCATGCAGGGTGAGGCCATGTTTTCTGACGGCCATGGCTGTTTCGGTGAGCTGGATGGCCACATTGCGAACGAATTCCTCGCTCAAACGCTCAGGCTGGTTTTCCTTGATCCGTGCCAAAGAATCTCCGCCCACAAATTCCGCCGCCATATAAACGGGGTCGTGGGTTTCATTCACTTCCGCCACCTTGGCGGTGTGTACGGATTCGAGCGTGCCCAGGAGCTTCAGCCTGCTCTGCAGGGCAATGATGGATTCCAGATCGGAATATTTGTATTTGAAAAAGAGCTTCAGGATGTATTTTTTTCCGTCTTTTTCGGCGATATACTTGATGCCTTCAGGGTCTTTGTTCAAAAGACGGGTGATGCGGTATTCGCAGCAAAGCTCACCCGGACTCAGCAGCTTGTATGCTGAATCGATGAGCTGGCTTCCCCCATATTTTGGAGATGAGTTTGGCTTTTTTTCCTGCTTTTCAGGAGCCTGGGGTTTTTCCGCTTCGGTCCAGCGCGTACCACAGTGCACGCAGAATTTGGCGTTATCGGGAAGCTGTTTGCCGCAGTTGCCGCAATATTTCATCAAGCAAGCCTCTGGATGTTCAAGAATACTTCCTTGCCATTGATGTCCACGGGCTCGATGCCTTGGATCTCAGGGCTTTCGAGCAATTCATCGCAAAGGGTTTCGGATTTCACAAAGTCGCCGTGTTCAGCCAGGGCGGCGGCAATTTCCTCGTCCCCTTTCCAGTGTACTCTGATGCGATCCATGATCTCAAATCCCTGTTCTTTGCGGCCGAACTGGATTTTGTTCACCAGTTCGCGAGCCAGGCCTTCCCGCAGCAATTCCGGGCTCAGGGTGGTGTCCAATGCCACAAACATATCCTTGAGGCTTTCAAACACAAAGCCTTCACGGGGCTGGATGTGAACCGCCACATCTTCCGGAATCAGATCCAAGCCCAGGGGTTCGAGCCTGTAACTGCCGGTGGAATTGAAGGCTGAAAGCACTTCCTGTCCTTTCAGTTTTGCCAGTTCAGCGGCGATGGCCTTCATCTGGCTGCCATATTTGGGACCCATCACCTTGAATTGCGGTTTGAGCTCATAGTGCACAAAGTCATCATCTTCAGATACATAGACGATTTCGTGGATGTTCACTTCTTCCTGCAGCAGTCCTGCCATTCTTTGCACAGTCTCTTTGTGCTTGGCGGGCACATACATTTGCTTCAGAGGTTGGCGAACCTTGATCTGGCAAGCGTTTCGTGCTGCACGTCCCAGGTAAACAAGGTCGATGATCACCCGCATTTCCTCTTCCAGTTTTTTGTCGATCAAAGCGGGGTCAGCTTCAGGATAATCAGCCAAATGCACACTTTCGCCGGCGCCAAGGCTCAGGAAAAGCTCTTCCGCCAGATAGGGCACGAAGGGTGCAACAAGTTTGGCGATGGTTTCAAGCACTTGATACAGGGTGCGATAGGCATCAACTTTGTCTTCGGTGAGTTCCATCGCCCAAAAACGCCTGCGGCTGCGGCGCACATACCAGTTTGAAAGTTCGTCGATCACAAAATCCTGTATGGCACGCACAACCCGTGTCAGTTCATATTCTTCCATCCAAGCGCGAACCTGGGCGGTGAGGCTGTGCAGTCGGCTCACGATCCAACGGTCGATTTCGGCACTGCGCGCCCAATCCTGGGGATATTTGGAAATGTCAAAGCCATCGATATTGGCATAAATTGCAAAGAAGGAATAGGTGTTTTTCAAAGTGCCGATGAATTTTCCGATCACCTCGCGCACTCCATCAACGTCGAAGCGGGTTGGCACCCAAGGCGGACTTACCTCCACCATATACCATCTGATGGCATCGGCTCCAAAATTTTGCATCAGTTCGATGGGATCAACCGTATTACCTTTGGATTTGCTCATTTTTTGGCCGGTTTTATCCAAAATCAGGTCGTTCACCAAACAGCTTTTGTAGCTGGAAACCCCCTTGTAGAGCGTGGAAATGGTCAGCATGGAATAGAACCAGCCGCGGGTTTGGTCGATGGCTTCGCAGATGAAGTTCGCGGGGAAGAGTTCGGATTCGAAACACTCTTTGTTTTCAAAGGGATAGTGCCACTGAGCAAAGGGCATGGCGCCGCTGTCGAACCAACAGTCGATCACCTCGGGAGTGCGGGTCATGCCGCCTCCGCATTTTGCGCAGGGCAAAGTCACGTCATCTATATAAGGTCTATGTAATTCAATATCTTCGGGAACCGGGGAACCGTCTGCAAGCCTGCCTTTTTCGCGCAGTTCGGCGATCGAGCCAACGGATGTTTTTTCTCCGCAATCTCCGCAAACCCAGATATTCAGCGGTGTTCCCCAGAAGCGATCGCGGGAAAGAGCCCAATCCACGTTGTTTTCCAACCATTCACCAAAGCGTTTTTCACCCACAAAGGGCGGATACCACTTGATTTGGCGGTTGTTTTCAAGCAGCTTTTCCTTGAACTGCGTGGTGCGGATATACCAGCTTTCGCGGGCATAGTAAATGAGCGGATTTTCACAGCGCCAGCAATGTGGATAGCTATGTTTTATCTGCTCGCGGCGGTAAAGCTTACCCTCGTCGCGCAGGTTGCGTATGATGTCTTTATCCGCTTGTTTCACAAACACACCCGCCCAGGGCGTAACTGCGGCAATGAATTTACCCTCGGCATCCACGGGCTGGATGAAAGGCAGATCATATTTCATGCCCAGGCTATAGTCGTCCTGACCAAACGCCGGTGCTGTGTGTACGATTCCGGTGCCGTCGTCCATGCTCACATAATCTGCCAAACCGATGATCCAGGCGGGTTTGTCCACTTCGATAAAATTGAAAAGCGGTTCATAGCGGCGTTTTTCCAGATCGCGTCCGACAAACTCCGCCAAAATTTCAAGATCCCCATCCAAAACCTCAAGCCGAGCCTTTGCCAAAATGAGGTTTTGATCATGATGCCGCACCTTCACATAAGTTTCATCGGGGTGAACCGCCAGCGCCACGTTCGAAATCAAGGTCCAGGGTGTGGTGGTCCAAGCCAGATACCAGGTATCTTCTTCGTCCAAAGCTTTGAATTTCACAAATACGGAGGGGTCTTCCACATCGCGGTAACCTTGAGCAACCTCATGCGATGACAGCGGAGTTCCGCAACTGGGGCAATAGGGCACGATTTTGTGCGCCTTATAGATCAGGTCACGCTGGAAAAAATCGTCCAGAATATGCCACACGGACTCGATATAATTGTTTGTGAGCGTGACATACGGATCGTCCAAATCGATCCAGTAGCCCATCAGTTCGGTCATTTTGCGCCATTGATCCAGATAGCTCCAAACCGATTCCTTGCACGCCAGGCAAAACTTTTCAATGCCATATTCTTCGATGGCCTTTTTGTCTTCCAGCCCAAGCTGTTTTTCCACCTCGATCTCAACCGGCAGGCCGTGTGTGTCCCAGCCAGCTTTGCGCTTGACCTGATGCCCCGTCATGGTCTTATAGCGGCAAACTAAATCCTTCAAAGTGCGGGAAATAACGTGGTGGATACCCGGTCTGCCGTTTGCAGTGGGCGGGCCTTCATAAAAAATGAAGCGGGGGGCACCTTCGCGAAAATCAACGCTTTTTTGTGCCAGATCCCGTTCTTTCCAATAGGCGCGAATGCGCTCCTCCAGATGTCTGGGGCTTTCTTTAAGATCAATATTTTTAAACATTTACTTTATTTTCTGCCTGTATTATTTTCGCGCTCCACTGGCGCTTTTGCAAGCCTTTTCATAAACATCCCGGCTTGTGTTGTCGCTCTTTATCCGATCTTCTTTGTGTGTCCCTGACGGCGCTGACCGGGAACGAATTTCTGCTGCGCCTGCTGCTGTTCCTTGAAGTGTTCATACGCCTTGGGCATCACGGAGCCTTCCTCTTCTTCCAACTCCGGCTTTTCTTCAAAGAGTTCGCTGAAATGCTCTTTCAGTTCCTCGTGTTCGGAAACATACTGTTTCCACTCTTCCATGGCGGCTTCCATGTCCACGCAGCGTGTGCAAAGCACCAGCAGATTTTGATCTGTGGTGCCGATCCAGCCACGGTCATAGCAGGCATCGCAGCTTTTTTTGCGGCGATGCTTGCCGGCAATTTCCTGGGCCGCTTCCAGATGTTGTTCCTCAAGCTTGAACATGTTTTCTCCTTTCCCCATTTAATGCGGTTTTCACAGGGAAAACCCATTTTTCGGGGCAGTTTTTCACCGTTTAAACCATCTTTTTCACCAGCGGGTTTCTGAAAAGGATTTTTTTCGTCTTCACCGCCGGAATCATTTTTTGCGACGCGGTTTGGTCTCGGTGGGTGCGGGTTTGGCCTTGCTCTTTGGCTCTTCTTCCGCGGGTTTTTCAGCTTCGGCGTCGCCAAACTGAATGGACTCCGTCACCACGGATCTTTTCATGGTGACCTTCACAATCGGTTCCAGCCGGTGGCTCACGATAAACAGGTTTTTGTTTCGTGAAAGTGCCAGCTTTTCCTCGGGCGTCATCGCCTCGATCTCGTCGAGGTTCACAATCTTTTCGATCATGCCGGTTGTCATGTCCACAATCTGGACAAAGGTCTGCTTTTCAGCCATGAAGCTTACCTCCATTGTGTATTTTTCTGGGAATTTTTTGCAAATATCGGTCACAAAATTCAGATACGCGTCCTTGTTCTGGTGATACCAGATGCGGAAGGAGCGGCATTTTGCCACACGGTGGCAAACCGCACACAAAGGCGGTGAAACCTGGCGGTGCCGCTTGATTTCGCAGGCGTGTAATCTGGATTTTTTCATAGCTATCCTTTTCTTTGGAAAGCCTTTGTCTGTCAAGAACAATCAACTTTTGGCATTTGATCGTTCGCTTGATCCCATAAAAAGTAAAGGAAAGGGTTCGGTGTTCTGTATTGAGTGTCAAAGCCGGCAGTTTGGCAAGATCATTCCCGATATTCATTTTTCTTGACAAAAAGCGCAGCATCTGCAGGCTAATAAAATAACAGAACTTCATTTACTCAAAGGAGTACCGCGTGAAAAAACTTGCCTTGTTTGCAGCCCTCTTCCTGTTGGCAGTGCTTCTGCCCGCCCGCCAGCTTGTGTTGGTGAATTATGTATCCAACGAAATTGGCAACATGGTGATGGATAAGTTGATCGACTATGCTCAAACCGATTCCTGGTATCCTCTTGCCGAAAGTGAGGAATCCGGAGATATCTGTCTTTTTGTGAAGGAATTTGATCTGCCCGGGCTTTCCCGAAAGCATCAAAGCATCATCTCCATCACCTACACAGTGGTGAAAGAGCCTTTTGGCGACTACGCCGAGTTCGTCCCGATCGATACCTCCGTCAGCCGGACCTGGTATGTCGGCACGGATGTTTTCATGTTTGATCTCAAAAACATCGATGCCGCATTGGACGACATGATTGAACAAGTGGACACACAGATCTACTTATTCTTATCTGTTTACGGAAATCTCGACTTTGCCGAATATAGCGAAGGTCCCAGCGGCTTTTTGGAGGAAAACCTGAAACGCTACTGCCAGGATGTGTTGGACAACAGTGAAAACCTTTTCCGCAAAAAAGCTTCAGACCAAAAGCTCAGTTCCAAACAGAAGAAGGATTTCGCACGCTTTTTGGGCTTCGATCCGGCAACATACAGCGTTTTCCTTCCCCACCTGGAGCTGTTTTACAGAATTGTGGAGATGGACCAAAGCCGCGTGGTCATTGAAGCAGACCTGGCTGGACCGAGTGCGACTGATTCCCAGCCCATCTATGGAATCATCGATTTGGAAAGCGGGAGCTATGAAATTGCCTGGGAGTATTGGGAATAAAAAAAGCGCCAGATTTCCCTTGACATCAGCGTGACAAAAAGAACTGTGCGAAATAAAAATAATACAATATCCGGGGAGGATGTGATGAACCTTAGAAAATTGGCATTGATACTGATGGCCGCGCTGTTTGCTCTGCAGGCTTGGGCTATGGGCGTGGACGAGCTTCGAGAAGCCTATTTCAACACCGAAAAAGTTGAAGATTTCATTCCCATCGTCAGCAATTTCATCGATGAAAACGAAAATTTGGATGACGTTGAGTATGCCATCTATCTTTGGAAAAATTGGGATTCCGATTCTTTGGACGAATATCTGCAAAGCCGCGCCGGGTTCCCAAACCCAAAATTCCGTTACCTGTCTGCCTTGCAGGAAGATGGCGATTATGAAAATCTGGAAAGGGCGCGCGACCTGATCCAAACCCATCAAGGCTACGTTGGCGGCTACAGAGCCCTTTTGCTCACATATTGCCGGGATTTTGAAGCCTACATCCTTGAAGACACAGAAAGTCCGGCTCACAAAATGCTGATGGACGACCTTCCCTTCCTGGAATTCTATGCCACGCGCTTTCCTCATGACAGCTATGCAAAACTTGCCGGCACATATTTGGGCGTCTGGAGCAATGACCAGGAATCCGCTCTGGCCTACTTTATGGATTCGGTGGAAAACGAAAGTGAATGGCTGAACGAATTCAACCTGGATGATATCTTTGTTCGCAATCAATATATGCCGCTTCTGGAAGCTCAGCTTGACATCTTGCTTGAAAATGATGCAGATCCCGAAATCAAATATCAAATCGCAATGATTGCAGGGGATGTGGCGGACTACCATTTTGACGACAAGCAAGACTATCAGGGCGTGATCGACCGCTTTGGCAAAGACCCGCAATATTGGGAAAACCTCTACGTTAACTATTGCCTGGCTGTGAGTTACCTGAAGCTGGACCGTCCTCAGGAAGCAGCACCTATCTTGCGTGCCCAGGGAAACAAAGAAGCAGCCCGCGAATTTCAGGAAGCCTGGCTTGCCTTCAATACCGAGGAAGCAGTGGAAGCCTATAACAGAGTGTTGGGCTCGGATCGCAACGATCCGCTCAATGCGGTTTTACTGGCTCGCACAGAAACAGACGACCTGAAAAAGCTTGAGGCCGCCGCAACTCTGGTTCGCAAACTGCCCAAGGAAGAAGACGGCTACAGCATGGCTGCAGAGATCCTGCTCACCTATTTCAGCAGCACAAACATGAGCGACCCCGACCGTCCCAAAATGAACAAGACTCTGAAAAACAATGCCAAGATCCTGCGCAACTACTATCTGCGTTTTCCGGAAAACTTTCTGGCAACCGCGGGATACTTTTTGGTGAACGCCGCCCTCAAAGACGACAACAAAGCCTTCAAAGCCTACACTGAACTGGTGGAACAAGGCTTGGGCCCGATGCTGAGCGACGACATGGCAAAATTTGCCTTGGAACAGGGACGCCGCGACCTCTTGAAACGCGTGAAGGAACACGAATTCCGTACTCTTGAAGATATCGAGGGTATGAGCGAAGCCGAAATTAACGACGAAGTGTTGAAAGCCTGCAGTATTGCACTGTATCAAAGTGAGTTGAATGACGAGTTTTTGGAGGAAGTTGCCAAACACCCTCACTGGAAACAGGATGAAACAATTCAATACTACATTTTCAGCACCCATCTCCAGAATGAAAACTATACGGAAGTGATCGCCATGCTGCGCATTATGATCGATTCCGGCAGCATTGGCTACGACGAATTGCAGTATCTGGATCGGCCGGAACTGACCAACCATCCCGACTGGCAGGATCTGTTGGATCATGCCGAAGCCCTCTCGGAGTCTTTTGAAAACTAAATCAAACTCGTATTGATATATACCAAAACTTGATCCCCAGCCATTCCGACTCACACCGGGATGGCTGGTTTTTTTCGGTCAACCTGGTTCAGGACGGGTCAACCCTGTCCGAAAGCGTTAATCAAGTGATCATCAAGTCTTAATCAAGCGTTAATTATTAAGACTTGATTAAGGCTTGATTAAGAAGTGATCGACACCTTCAAAAAAGATGCAGACCAGTTTTCTTCACACGGTTTGGATCGATGCTCCATGATCCGGATTCCTATTTGATCAGGGCAGCCTTTTTCAGCAGAGGCCTTTCTCCTTCAAGCTCCACTCGGACAAAATATATCCCTGAAGCGCAGAATTTTCCCGCATCATCCCTCAGGTCCCAAGTCCAGGTAAATCCATTGGAATTATCGACCGGAACCTGCTTAATAAGCTGCCCGCGCAGGTTGTATATACCCAGCTTTCCACGCAGCTTTTTGCCGCCAATCAAGGTCAATTCCAAAGCTTTACCACTGGACAGCGAAACCGGATTCGGCGCCAGATGCAAAGCTGGCGGCACTGCAAGTTCATCAGAATTTTCCGGGATAATAAAAGTCACCAGATTCGATCCCGGGCTTTCCTGAGTTCCATTCCAAAGCCTGACTTGAAAAGTGTTCCCGTACCATGACCAATCAGATTGGTCAACTTCCAGGGTGGTTTGGGAGAAGGGAAGTTCTGCAAACAGCACTTCACCCTGATAAATGCGGTAGTTTGTCCAATTCGTGGTTCCATCGTTCATCGGCGCCTGCCAGTGAAAGCGGATGGGAATGGCATTAAGGTCCACTTGCAGCATGAAGTTGTTCACATCAAAATTTGGAGCTTGGCCTGCGTAGTGATAGCCATCACCTTCCTGCAGGCTGTTCAAGCGGGTTGCATAATTCTCGACCCTCGAAACATAATTGCCATCGTAACAAAATCTGTACCATCCACTTCCCTCTATTTTCAGGTGCTGGGAGATGACAGAATTGTCCGCCAAATCACGCTGCGTGAGCAAAAACAAAAAGTTTTCCGGGACAAAGAATTGATGGAATTCATCGAGTTGAAATTCGGAAATCCGCTGTGTTCCGACAATGTCGATGATCTCTGTGCGCTGCCAAGTGGAATACTGAAAATTCCGGATTTTATCCCAAGGGGTTCCATCAGGCAGGTCAAAGCTGTATGTTTCATCCTCATAAATGCGTTCATGCCGCTTCAGATAAAGGAAATCGCCTTCCTCATAAAGCCAGTTCCGCTGGTCCCAATCATACACAAACAAATAGTTTTCCACAGGAAAGCAGAGCTTGGAGCCCATCATTTGCGGGGCTCCAATCCGCTCATGACGCGGCGGCGGAGTGTCCACAATACCGATCAAACCAATGTTTAAATCCTCTGGGGGAGTGAGATTGAAAACTGTGGGCGTCGCAAAGCTTCCCCTTGTTCCGTAAACCGTGATGCCGGGAACCTGCGTATCGGCAAGAATCACGGCATAACAGGAACCCGCAACATCCACCTCGAAAGAGAAATCAGGTCCATCACCGATGGCTGCTTCAAACAAAATTTCGCCACTGTCCTGTCCCACAAGTTGAAATCTGAGATTTTGCAGGTTGTAGGCTCCGTAATAGGCAAAACTGCCTTGCACAATTGCCGGTTCCGTCAGGGTCAAAATGGGCTCAAAATCAACCACAGGGAGCGCTGGATCATCGTTTTGGTCGTGGATTCCGATGGCTATTTCAGCCGAGTCATCGGTTCCCCACCAGTTATTTTCAGCAGATATGATGATGCCGGGGTTGGTGTAGGAATAGGTGAAAACGCTGTGCGGGGTGTTGCTTTCGTCGATGTTGTCATAAATATGGTTTTCCCCCTGCGCCCAAGCGTGGTAGATATTCAAGTTTCCCAGGCAGGGCTGAGCGTTGTTGCCCAAGTAAAAACCGGTGAAGTTTCCATGGATCTGATTGCGCTCAAAATATGGCTCGCTGGTGGCGCCTGCAACCATCACTCCGGCGCCGGAATTGCTGTCTCCGGCAATGAAATTGTGGCGGATGATGTTGTCTGCCACATAGCCCGAAGCGTTCAGAAGGTAGATGCCGGTCAGGTTATGTTCAATCGTGTTTTCCAAAATATGGGGGTGGATGGCGTTGGCGCCAACGATGTCCCAGGCGGTGATGCCCTGCTTGAAATTGTGGTGGATGTGGTTGCGCTGGATGATGGGGCTGTTCGAGCCTCCGGTGGACTGGTTTGAAAGCTGGATTGCCGCATAATATTGCGAGCCGGTGCCGTTGTAGCGGATTTCGTTTTCCGAGATCAGCGCATTGCTGTTTTGAACCACCATGATGCCGTTTTGGATGCTGTGTTCAATCACGTTGTTGGAAATATTCACATTGGCGGGGTTGGCTGCGCCGATTGCGTAAAGATGTATCCCCTTTTGATTCTTATAAAAACGGCTGTTCATGATCTGGACGGGGGAATTGATGGAATTGACCCCGTTTTCCGCTTTTTCGATGTAGCTGTTGATGAAAAAACTCGGGGTGCTTTCATTTTCGAGGCGGATGCCCTTCCAAAGTGCGCTGGGATCAGCCTGAGTGCTTTCAAAGCGGATGCTGTCGCCGGGGCTGCCAATGGCGGAAAGCTGGCCCTGAACGGTGATCCGGAAATTGCCAGGCACCAAAACCTGCACTCCGGCTTCGATGGTGAGGGTTTCGCCGGCTGGGACGTTGATGTCTCCCACCACGTTGTAGGGGCTGTTTTGCAAGCTCCATGTTCCTTGCTGGGTGCCGCTCACGTCGGTGCCAGCCAAGGGCAGCAAAATAAACAGAATACTTAAAAATAGCAATGTGTTACGCATTTTTCCTCCAGTTTGCCAAAGTAAAAAAAAAGCGGAAAAGGAAACACCCTCTTCCGCTGATTGAATCTCGTGTCCGTCCGGCTTATTCAGAGATGGCCTGGGTGGGACAAACGGCGATGCAGGCGCCGCAATCGATGCAGGCGTCTTCGTCGCAAACGGCTTTGTCATCTTGCATGGAAAGCGCACCAACGGGGCACACGTCCACGCAGGCACCGCAACCGATGCAGACTTCTATATCGATCTTAACTGCCATGATTTGCTCCTATCTGGCTGTATTTTATACAAGTTTCCTGCATGAGGCGGAAACGTCAAGAGAAATTTGCTATTTTGCCTTGCCTTGATTTTTGACAGCGGTTTGAGCCTTGGCAAGTTCATCCTCATCGGCAAGGTAGTAGCGCTTGTTCACACTGAGATCAGTGTTGAATTCATACACCAGCGGAATTCCGGTGGGAATGTTCAGGCTCACGATGTCGGCATCGCTGATGCCATCAAGGGTTTTCACGATTGCGCGGAGGCTGTTTCCATGCGCGGAAACGATCATCCTGCGTCCTGCCACCAAACGCGGCAACACCACTTCGTCCCAGAAGGGAAGGGCGCGCTTGACCGTGTCTTTCAAGGATTCCGCCAAAGGCAGCTTTTTGGGATCCAGCCCGGCATAGCGGGGATCGTGTCCTGGCCAGCGCGGGTCGGATTGTTCCAAGGATGGAGGCGGAACGTCGAAGCTGCGGCGCCAAAGCAAAACCTGTTCATCACCATATTTGGCGGCGGTTTCAGCTTTGTTGAGTCCCTGCAGGGCGCCATAGTGACGCTCGTTCAGGCGCCAATCGTGGTTGATGGGCAAATACATCATGTCCATTTCGTCCAAAGCCATCCAGAGTGTGCGGATGGCGCGCTTCAGCACGGAAGTCCAGCATTCATCGAACACAAAGCCCGCTTCCTTCAGGCGGATGCCGGCGCTTTTGGCCTCGATCCTGCCTTGCTCGGAAAGATCCACGTCGGTCCAGCCGGTGAAGAGGTTTTCTTTGTTCCAAGTGCTTTCGCCGTGGCGCAGCAATACTATCTTATACATGTTAAACTCCTTGTGTGGTATTTTATTTATTCAATTTTTGGGAATCCGCATAGCGGATCGCCCCTGCGCGGGCCTCCAAAACCCTTGCCATGATGAAAAGCAGGTCTGAAAGCCTGTTCACATATTGCAAAATATGTGTTGAAACCTGAGTTTCCCTTGCCAGGGCAACGATTTCGCGCTCCGCCCTGCGCGCCACAGTTCTGCAAATATCCAAACGCGCAGACTGGGGCAGCGACCCCGGCAACACCAAGCCCTTCAGCGGCGTCTCTTTTTCCAAGGCTTCGATCTGAGCGGTGATGGCTTCAACATCCTCTGCGGCAATGGCTTGAGCCAGGGTTTCCCCGGTGTTTGCCAGTTCGCCCATTGCAAGATACAGCTTTTGCTGGGCTTGAGCCAAAAGCTCCTTCAAGGATGGGTCTTCCACAATGTGCCGTGCGTCTCCCAGCCAGGCGTCCAGTTCGTCCAAGGCGCCATAAGCCTGCACACGAAGTTCGTTCTTCCAAACTCTTTCGCCGCTGAAAAGCGAGGTTTGGCCGCGGTCCCCGGTTTTTGTGCTGATACTCATTTCATCGCGATGACGGAAATCTCGATCAGTCCGTCTTTGGGCAGGCGAGCCACTTCGATGGCTTCGCGGGCGGGGTAGGGTGAGCTGAAAGTGCGGGAATAAAGCTCGTTCAGCAGGGCAAAATTGTCCATATCCTTCAAAAAGACAGTCACTTTCACCACGTGGGCAAAACTCATGCCGGCGGCTTCCAAAATGGCTTTCAGGTTTGCAAGCACAATCTGTGCCTGCGCTTCAAAACCTTCGGGCATCTGCCCGGAATTTGGGTCTATGCCCAGCTGTCCGGAAATGAAAAGGGCGTTGTTCATCATCACGGCTTGAGAGTAGGGTCCGATGGCAGCCGGGGCTCTGTGGGTGTTGATGGATTGCATGTTCGCTCCTTATTTTCTGAGTAGTTTTCGTGATATCTGAACCGATTCGGTCACCCGGTTCAGGGGAATGGATGTTTGTGTGCCGCGCGCCAGGTTGATCAGCTCCAATTTTCCTTCGCGCACGCTCTCTTCGCTGATTGCCAGCATCAGGTCGCAATCGTGGACTTTGGCATGCTGCTGCTCGCGATCGCTGTTGCGGATTTCCGGGCTCACAACTGTAACGATATCAGCTTGATGCAGTTCCTGGGCAATCTGCAAAAGCATCATTTCAAGCCCGGGGGAAAGTGCGCAGGCATACACTGAAAAAGCGTTGTCCCAGGTGAAAAACAGCCGGCGCGTGTCCATGATGTTGAAAACCAGGTCCAAATCCAGATAAAAGCCCACGCCGGGGATGCTGAGCTTCAACAATCTTTCGGAAAGCCGGTCATAGCGGCCGCCTCCGCCGATGGTTTGCGGGTTTGAACCTTCGCCAACCACAAAGTCGAACACGGTGCCGTTGTAATAGGCATAGTTTTTGGTGAGACGGGGGTCAACTTTGTAGCTGTGACCAAGATTTGCCTGCACTTTTTTCACGTTTTCCAAAGCAGCAAGGCAGTCAGGGCAAAGATATTTCAGAATGTTCAGTCCTTCAGGCACTTCCTGAGGACAGCGCGGGTCTTCACATTGGGTGTGGGAAAATGGGTTTGCAGCCAATTCTGCGTGGCAGGCGTCGCAGTAGTCACCGCTGTGTTTTTTCAGTTCCACCCGCACGGCGTTCAGATATTTACGGCGGCATTCCTCGCAGCCAAAGCTGTTCAAACGCAGGCTTACGTCTCTGAAGCCCAGTTCTTTGAGCAGCCGGATGCCCAGGCTGATGACCTCGTTTTCGCTGATGGGACTGTTGCTGCCCAAAAGCTCAACTCCCAATTGTATGGTTTTCTGCGGACCGTCTGCCATGCGGAAAAAGGGTCCGTGATAGTAGTAGCGGTGAATGCGTTTGTCTTCCACCTGCCGGGCCGCCAAACCCAGGATGCTGATGGTGCCTTCAGGGCGCAGGCTGAAACGGTTTGTCTCATCTTCTTCACCGCACACGTTCACCGTGCGCGCCGCCAACATTTTTCCCTGCCTGCCCTGCATCAAAGCCTTGATCCCGCGTTCCACAAATCCCCGATCCAAAAGAATGGGGAGCCGGACTTCATGATAGTCGTGCAGCTTCAAAACATGGTCGAAGCGCTCTTCCATCAATTTCCATTTCCACACCTCTTCCGGCAGGAATTCCGGGAAAACGGGCTTGCTTTTCGGCATTTGATCTCCTTTTGTTTGGTCTTACCATTTTGAATGCATCAACATTTTTGTCAATAGAAAAGGGCGCTCCAGATTCAAAAAAGGAAAGCGGGCGCTCAAACTGCTTATCCGCAGCAAGTTGGCAAAAATAAACATTGACATAAATCCAGCGCATACGATTATTGCAACCCAGATTACTGTAACCGAGGTTGCAATATGCGTTTCTATGATCGCGAAACAGAGCTGAAAGCCCTTGAAAAGGTGCATCAGAGGCTTGAAACTTCCTCTCGCCTCAGTGTTGTCACCGGAAGGCGCAGGATTGGAAAAACCAGGCTGATCCGTCAATTTTGTGCGGACCACGAAAGCCTGTATTTCTTTGTTTCCCGCAAAAATGAGGAAATCCTCTGCGCCGAATTCATGGGCTACATCAAAGAACTGTTTCCTGGGGACAGTTTTGGCGCCTATTCCAGCTTGATCGATGTTTTTCGTCTGCTTTTTGATCTGTCCAGAAGGCGCCCGCTCATCGTGGTGATCGACGAATTTCAAGAACTTCTGCAGGTGAACCCTCATTTTTACACCGAACTCCAAAATCTTTGGGACAGCCGCAAAGAGGAAAGCAAACTCCACCTGATCATTTCGGGTTCCATCTATTCCATGATGCACCGCATCTTTTTGGATTATGGGCAGCCCCTGTATGGCAGAGCCGATATTTTGTTGAAACTGAAGGCTTTTCCCATTGCCACAGTGGTCGAAATCCTGAGGGAGGAAGGAGCCTTTTCTGCTGAAAATCTGCTTTCAGCCTACATTTTGACAGGAGGAATACCCCGTTATGTGGAAATCCTGCGAGACAATGGCGCCCTACAAAAAAAAGCGGCAATCGATCAGGTCTTTTCAGAATATTCCATCTTTGCGGAAGAGGGAAAAAACCTGTTGATCGAAGAATTTGGCAGGGAGCACGGGGTTTATTTTTCCATATTGGAGTTGATTGCCTCTGGAAAAAGTTCCAGGGTGGAGATCGAATCCATTTTGCAAATGAGCACGGGCGGATATCTGGAACGCTTGGAAAACGATTATGATCTCATCACCCAGTTTCGTCCCCTGGGCGCCAAAAAAGGCAGCAGGTCGGTTAAATACAAGCTGAATGAACCTTTTCTCGCCTTCTGGTTTGCTTTTTTCCATCGCTATCGCAGCGCCATCGAAAGCTCGAACATTCAATATCTCAAAGAACGCTATGAAGAGCACTATCCGCAGTTCGCAGGCTATTGGCTGGAAAGACTTTATGCCGATATTTTCATGCAAAGCGGCAAGTTCAACCAAGTGGCTTCATACTGGGAGAGCGGTTTTAAAAATGAGATTGATCTGGTGGCGCTCAACGACGCTGAAAAACGCATGGTTCTGGCGGAGATTAAAATGCAGAAGAAAAACCATCGCAGGGAAGACTTGATTCGTAAGTCTGTCAGATTGAAGGAGATGTATCGGGATTATCAGTTTGAATATCAATATCTGTCACTACAGGACTTGAGCCACTTTGCCGATGGCATCCAAGCGCTTGATATCATGTGAGTTGCATCCTATCTCACTTCCTTTTCCAAGTGGCGCGCAGGCTGATACCGCGGTTTTTCACATCCAAAAATGAAGCTGTGCCTTTCACCGCCAGCTTCCAGGCTCCGCGTCCCCAAGCCAGATCCAGGCTCAAAACCCTGTCTTCCGAGGCGCAGAGACTTTGCAGCCAGGGGTCAAACTCGTCGCTTTGCCAGCTTTCATGCAGGTTTTGCCAGCTCAGATATTCCAGGGTAAGTTCCCAGTCCTTTTCCACATAGGCAAAGCCCAGCTTGGCACGAAAGCTGTTTTGTGAATGGTTTTTCTTATCCTGCACGCCATACATAAAGTCAAAATTTTGCTCCAATGCTCCGGCAAGCGGATAGCGTCCCCAAAGCCGGAAACGATGGTTGCGCGGCTCGCTTGAAACGTAGCTGGAGTCGATTCTGGTGATGATCTCGCTGTCGTAGGATTGAAAGAGGAAGCCGAATTTGCGTTGCTTGTGGCTATGCGTCAGGCTGCCGATGAAGCGCGAAAGCGGGCTGCCTCCGGCATCGTTGTTGATGGCATAACGCAGTTTCAGGCTGCTTTTCAAAGGCAGGGCAAACGCCCAATCAAAATTCCATTCATTGCTATCGGTAGTTTTGGAAAGCAGCGCCGGCGTAAGCGCATGGGGCTGCCGGTTTTGCAGGCCATTGCGGGCATAGCTGATGTTTTGTTCGAATCCGGCAGCCTTATAGTTAAAGTTCAAAAGTGCCGCAGGATGCGTATCCTGCAAAAGCGTTTCCGCATCCAAGCGGATCCTCTTGAGTTTCAATCCTGCGTAAGCGCTTGCCATCCAATGTGTTCTGCTCATTTCAGGATTCACGAATTCCCGATCATATTCCAATCTTTGGCACAAAATCCCGGCATTGACGCTCGGCAATGAAATTCCCGCTGCGGCGCCCAAAATGCTTTCCGTGGTGCTGCTGAATTCCTCACCCCGGCTTTTTTGGATGCTGCGGATGCGCCCCTCGGCGTCGAGCTTGGCTTCGCGGCTTTGCATGGAAGCGAACACCGTGGCACGCAAGGCTTTGTGGCGATATGCCGTCCCTGCCCCCAAAAGTCCGTAGTTGCGCGGAGAAAGCGGATTCTGAAAGGAAAAGAGGCTGTCCGGCATGCTGCGGGACGAAGTTCCCAAAGCCAAGCCGCGTCCAAAACGCAGGCGATAGTTACCCAAAACGGCATCCCAATGGTTTGAACCCACCGCCAGCCTGAAGGAAAAGGCATCCAGATCCTTGTTCAGATCACGGTTATAGAGAGCCAAAAGTTCGGCGCGCGGCAGTTGCCAGCGTCCGTTCAAATGGATTTGCGGATTTTTGGAAAAAAGGTCGGCACGTCCCGCCAGGGAAAGCGGCTGCTCACGCAGTTCGCTGAAAAGCTGTTCCCAAGTCTCTTCTGCCTGGGCAGGGATTTCCAGTTCGGGCAGTTCCTCAGAGATTTGGGCAAAAACCGGGGTCAGGCACAGGCAAAGCCAGGCCAAAGCCAGATATTTCACCAAACGTAAACAAGATCGAGGCTGTGGGAAAGGTTCAAGGCGCTGTGGGTGCGGATGGAATACATCAGATCCCACGCCTTGAGCTTGAACTTGAGTCCGGCTCCAAAGCGGGAGGGGTTGCTCTGCCAGGAGCTTTGCAGGGTGAGGTTTTCAGCCAGGTCGATGGATGTGGCAAAGCGGTAGCCGCCATCTCCTTGTTTGGCATACACATAGCCTGCACCGGCTCTCACTCCTTCGATAATTTTGGTGCTCACATTCAGATGCAGTTCCTGCTCCTCTTTGGCAAGGTTCATCACCCTGGCCTCATAGCCATATCCGTCTCCGCGATAAGCCAAAGCCAGATCGCTGTTCCAGCTTTGGTGGCTCTGGTCCACGCCCGCGCGCTCCAAAAAGAGGTGCTGAGTGTATCCGGCCACAAAGTCGCCCAAACAGAGCGCGAGCCCCAGACGAAAATCCTGGCTGTTATAATCGTAATCCCCGCTGTGAGTTGCACCCAAACCAAGGTTCACATAGCTGAAGTTTTGCGCGGCATTCAGAGAAAAGGCGGTGGAGGGAGCATCCGAAAAAGGCACGTTGGCGGAAACTGCTATTCCCGTAAAAGGCAGGGCTGGAGTGTGTTGCCGGTCTGCCACGGTCTTGGAAAGCAGCGTGATTCCCGCCAGGGCGTTCGATGAAGCCGTATTCATCGGCAACAGTGCGCCCAGAGGCAGCACCATCAGCAGCAGACAAGCCAGGATCAAGCGTTGCATGGCATGGTCCTGAAAGGTTTTAAGCCAGGCGCTCTTCGCTTTCGCCGTCGAAGAAATGCGCTTTGGCCATGTTGAAGCTAACCTTCAGGGGTGCATCGATTTGCGGCAGTTCCTTGGGGTCGAAGCGTGCGGTGAATTCGTGGGTCTTGGTGCTCAAAACAACGTGGTATTCGCTGCCCAGGGGCTCAACCAATTCGCATTTGGTTTGCACCTGCTGCGGAAAATCCGCCATGGAGTCGTAACGGGCGTCGTAAATATCTTCGGGGCGGATGCCCATGATGACTTCCCTGCCCTTCTGAGCTTTGAGCGCTTCGTAATGTTCAGAGTAGATGGGAGCCATAAAATCGCCGCAATCGAAGCTCAATTCACCGTCTTTTTCCTCCACGCGACCCCTGACCAGATTGATGGCGGGGGAGCCGATGAAGCCTGCCACAAACACATTCGTGGGTTTGTTGTAGATATTCAGCGGAGTATCGATTTGCTGGATCCAGCCGTCTTTCATCACCACGATGCGGTCTGCCATGGTCATGGCCTCCACCTGATCGTGGGTCACATAGATCATGGTGTTTTCCAGCTTGCGCTGCAGCTTCACAATCTCGGAACGCATGGCCACGCGCAGCTTTGCATCCAGGTTCGACAGCGGCTCATCGAAGAGGAAAACCTTGGGATTGCGAACGATGGCTCTGCCCAGGGCAACGCGCTGGCGCTGGCCGCCGGAAAGCTGGGCGGGCTTGCGTTTCAGCATATCCTGTATGCCCAAAAGCTCTGCCGAACGCTGCACTTTTTCCCGGATCTCTTTTTTATCTTCCCGGCGCAGCTTCAAGGCAAAAGCCATGTTGTCGAAAACCGTCATGTGCGGATAGAGCGCATAGTTTTGGAAGACCATGGCAATGTCGCGATCCTTGGGGGGAACGTTGTTCACCAGCGTGTCGCCAATCCAGATATCTCCGCTGGAAATTTCCTCCAAACCTGCAATCATGCGCAGAACCGTGCTTTTGCCGCAGCCTGAAGGCCCAACCAGCACCACAAATTCCTTGTCTTCCGCCTCAAAATTGGCATCTTTAACGGCATGGACGCCGTTGTCATAAAACTTATTCAGGTCTTTTACCACGATCTTTGCCATTTCTAAAACTCCTTCTGGGCAGAGAAAAATGCAGGGCGAAAAGCTGTCAAGCAGGAAATACCCGCTTCAATCTGAGGAGCTTGTTCCATCCATTAAAAAAGCGCAAAGTAAAGCCGGAAAACGATTCCTGATCAGGTTTTGCTTGACAAAAAAAAGCGACTCACAAAACATCGTTGAAAAGTTTTTTGATAGAAGTTTCGGAAATGCCAAATCCAAACTCTGGTTCGGCGTGGTTTTGGCGCTCCGGGAGCAAATAAAAGGATTTAACGAACCCAAGAAAAAGGAGAAGACCATGAAAAAAAGCCTGATTCTTTTGCTTTTAATTCTACCCATCATGCTGATGGCATTTGGTTTCCAGGGTGGAAAAGCCTTCAATCTTTCCAAAAATTTCCCATGCAGTTCAAACTGGAGAATGTCAGAAGACATCACATACTATTATGACACAGACGTCTGGGAACCTGAACTGAAATTCAACTATTTATACAGAACGGACAATTCCGACGATCTGGACAAGGTGACCCTGATGGAGTGGGATGATAATGCCTGGTCGTCATATTCCACAATCATCGAATATCTCTACAACGCTGCCAACAAGATTGAGCAGCATTTGCTATACCTCAGTATGGACGGGGATATGTATCTGTTTGCCAAGGCTTTGCATGAATATGACAGCCAAGATCGCCTGCTGCAAACCACCATGAATGTGTTTGATGAATGGGAAGGGCAGTGGATTACGATGTTTCGTTACGACGTGACCTATGGCGCGGGGACCACCTTCACGGTGGACACCTATAATCTCTCAGATGTCTATGCTTATAACCATTCCACCTTTGAATATGACAGCAGAGGCCGCATCGTAACGCAAAACATGAGCGTTTCTCCGGACTCCTTGAACTGGGAGCCACACCAGAAAATATCCATACAATATCATCCCCAGGACACCCAAACCGGCGCCGACATGATCGGTTGGATTTACCATGTCATCCAAACCATGCTGCTTTACGACCATATTGAATATCCCGGAATGTTGAGCGTTGTGCAAACCGAAGAATGGGATGGCGCCTGGGTTTTGACCCAAAAGCTCAGCTACAACTATGATGCGCAACTGCGTCTTGGCAGTATTCATGAAGAGTTTTTCTACGATTCCGCCATGTACTTCGAATATCTTACAGACTACTCCTACGACAACAACGGTCAAAACAATCTCCAGATCGGTAAAGAGCGCTCTGCTGATGAAACGGAGTGGACTCTGGATGGAAAACACGAATTGTTCTGGGAAATCTATGGAACTGCAATCGACGATCCGGCTTTGCCTCCGGCTCAGGCTGCCATCCACGCCTACCCTACTCCGTTCACAGACAGGCTGAACATAAAAACAGATTTCGCAGGCAGCGTACCGCTCACGGTCTCGATTTACAACCTGAAAGGTCAACTGCTGCAAAGCTTTACAGGCAATTCAGGCAGAGAGTTTGTGTGGGACGCCAGCGCTCAGCCTTCCGGAATTTATTTCATCCGCGCCAGTCAGGGATCGGGTTCCAGCGTAAAAAAGGTCTTGAAGCTGAAATAAGCCCAAAGACTTGATAGAATTCTGGCGGAGCGATCACAAGCTCCGCCATTTTTGGTCATGGCTGATTCCCAGGCTTGCCCCCTGCTTGGCTCGCTTTTTGATCTTCCCCGTCTGATCCCCCTCAAATGCTAGATTTTTGGCGGGTGCTCAAGGGGAGCGAACTGCCAGCAAGATGTTTGCGGCTCAAGGAGGAGGGAGGCTTCGGCTCAAAAAAACGGGCTTGGCTGCCCGCGGAAATGAAGGAAAAAGGCTTGTGAGACACGCCCCATCGGGCTTCAGATCAGGTTTCCCTCGTCTTTGGCGCGCAAAACCTGGTCTCTGCCGGAATCCTTGGCTTCAAAAAGGGCGTCGTCCACGCGCTTGATATAGGGTTCCAGTTCATCCTGGCGCAGGTGCGCGGGTTTCACCGAGGTCCAGCCAATGCTCACGGTCAGGCGGATCTGATTTTCTTCCCAGGTGAAGGCGCTTTCCCGGATTTTCTGGCTGAGGGCTTCCATTTTCAGAGCCATTTTCTCTTCGTTCACGTCAAAGAGGATGATGAGAAATTCCTCGCCGCCCCAGCGGATCACGATGTCGCTTTTGCGGAAAAAGCCCAGGAGCAGGCGGGACAGGCGTTTGAGCACGTAGTCACCCGCCAGGTGTCCAAATTCATCGTTGATGCGTTTGAAAAAGTCGATGTCCAAAAGTGCCAGACAAACCCGGACTTTTTGCCGCATGGCGAGCTGGAAGGCGTGTTCCGCGCCGGAAGCCATATAGCGCCTGTTTTTCAGGCCGGTGAGCTTGTCCGTGATGGAAAGTTCCTCCACCTGCTTCAAAAGGCACTTGATGAGGTCATAGTTTTCGTGCAGGGTTTCCACATAGGCGTTGTTTTGCAGGCTGATCTGGCGTCCCATGTCCATCACATTTTCCTGCAAAAAGCCCATGGCGCGGGAATATTGGCTCACATTCAGGTTCTTTTTCAAAAAGTCGGAAAGATTGCTCAGCCACGCCCAGCTTTTGTGGAGATAATAGTTTGAATGCTTGAATTCGCGGATGGACTGGCGGAAGCTGGCTTTGATGGCGGAAAGATAGTTGCCGGCAAAAAAGTGGAGGTGCTGAAGCTGCTGAGGTGAAAGCAGATATGGGGGATGGCGGCGGAGCAGCTTGACATAGCCCATTTTTTCCTCGGGGCTGGCGTCGCGGTTTTCCTGCATGAAAAGCTCGTGGAGCAGCGTGGCGGAAAGCAGGTCCTGCCTCAGGCGCAGCTTGGCTCCAAACTTATGCAGCAGATCTTTGCGCAGGGCGGTGTCGCGCCCCCAGTTCAGCATGCGGATCCATCTCAAAACCATATAGAGTGCGGTTTCCGGACCGTCCAGGCGATACATCTCGCAGATCAGGTTCAGCCACAGCGAACTGAAGCTCAAATGCCGGTTTCTGCGCTGCAAAATGCGCGCCAAAGACAGCAGATAGGTGGCGTAAAGCCTTGGCCGCTGGAGCGATACCAAAGGCTCCAGTTCCTTGCGCAGGGGGCGGGCGCTGTCCAGATCGCCCATCAGGGTGAGCAGCCAAAACAGTTGCAAACGGCAAAATAGCTTGCGCTGCTGATCGCTGGGGTCTTCCTGATAGACCAAATTCAGCGCCATTCGTGTTTCGTGTTCCGGATCGAGGGGAAAGTGGTCCAAATATTTGAAAAATTCGAGCAGTTCACCCCGTCCGGTGCCAACTCTGCCACGCAGAAGCGGGATCAATTGTGCCAAAATGGTGGCGGTCAAGACCCGCAAGCCGCGCAGGGTGGGTTCGCGTCCGCAGTCCTGGGTGTCCAGGGTCAAAATCATATCGATCAGATATTGGCGCTGGTTGGGGTCTGCTTCCAGGATCTGCGCCAGCGTCTCGCGCAGGTGTTTTTTTCGCCGCCAGCCAAAGCTTGATGGTTCGCGCTTGTTTTCGTCTGCGGCGGGCGGGTTATCGCTTTCGGGCTTCATTTTCCTTTTTTGGGCTTGTCTTTTTTCAAGCTGTCTTTTTCGGCGGGCTTGAAAATATAGACGGTTTCCCCCTTCTCATAGATGCCGGTCCTGGCTTTCACATGCAGTTTTTGCTCTTCGGGATCCGAGTGCAGACGCTTGTTTTCCTGTTTCAGGCTGTCGTTTTGGGCACTCAGATACTTCAGTTCTTCCTCGGTTTTTTTGGCTTTTTGGCTCAGTTTCCATTTTTTGAAAAAGCTGTTGTTTCCCATCATCAAAATCCAAGCAATGATGAGCACAAACAGCAAGAAATAGACGATGTTGATCAGGGTTTTGTTTTTGGTCTTTTGTGTTTTCATCTTTCCACCATCTTTACCAGCAGGCTTTTATGGATGTCGATGGCGTCGTGGGGACACATTTCGTGGCAGCAGAGGCAGCGGATGCAGGCTTTGGGGTCAATTTCGGGAAAGTTGAATTTGTCTGCCGGGGTGATCACCTGCACGGGGCAGCTTTGCACGCAGATTTCGCATTTCCGGCAGCGATTGCTGATCACGGGACGCTTGTAGTAAAGCCGTTCCATCAGGTGCCTTGCAGAACGTGGCACCCGGCGCAAAAAGCGGTTGCTGAAGCGCACTGCCCGCAGGTCTGCATCGGGGATCACATAGCCGTGGAAGCTGGTGGGAACCCCGATGCGGGAGGGCAGGATGCCGTCCATGCGCAGGGCTTCCTCCAGATAGGGAACGTCGTCTGGGGCAAAGCCCATCATGGTTGCCGCCACATAGTCCAACGCGGAAACCGAGCGCGAACCAAACAAAAGCCCGAAGTTGCGGGTGCGTCCGCCGGAGGGACCCAGACCGTCCATGCCCTGGATGCCATCGATGATGTTGTAGCTGAGGCGCGACCGTGTCAGGGCATACAGCGCCAGCAGCAGTTTGGAAAAGTCCAGTGAATTTGGATAGAGGCTGTGGTAGTTCGATTTTGCCAAACCGGGCACCAGTCCATAGAGGTTTTTCAGGGCGCCGGTGAAGCCCACCAAGCCGTGGGTTTTATATTTGGCAACGTTCACCACGATGCCGCACTTCCAAAAGATTTCCGAGATTTTCACGGAAAATTCGCCGGATTGCAGCTCGCGGAAGCCCGCGGTGGAAAGGTTTACCAGCTTGACGGGATAGCGCTTTGCCAAGTCTGCCATGCCGCTGGTCTCCCAAACCCGATCCACATTTACGGTGCCGCCGGGGCTGTCTCCGATCCACACTTCCTTGCCCAGATCCAAAAAATGGCGCACCAGGGCTTCCATCACCAGCGGGTTTGTGGTGACGCCTCTTTCGGGCGGGAAGTTTCCCAGCAGATTGGGCTTCAGCAACACCCTTTTGCTGCGTTTCATACGCAGACGGTGGGCGTGGCTCAAAAAGTCGGCAACTGCGGCTTCCAAAAGCGGGAGCTCATAGCTAGCAATGCGTCGGATTTGAACTTTTGCCATCAGTCGAAAAACAGAAATTCCTTGCGCGTGAAGGCGCTGAAATAAAGATCCACGGAAAGGCTGACCTGAGCCATGGGGGCCTTGCCCGCCACATCGATCATGCCGCCCAGATTTACACGCACATCCTGATGGTTCCAGGAGCCGCCAAGCGTAATGATGTGCTGGCTGTTTTTTTGAACAAAACCGGTGGGCTTCACGGCGTCCCACCAGATGGAAACTGTGTCTGCAGAAGCATATCCCGATGCGTCGGGAAGCCTGAATCTGCCGTCCCAAACCTGGGGATGGTAGATATAGCCGGCGCGGTAGGTGTAGCGGCGGATGGTTTTTTCCGCACCAAGGCGAAAGCTGTAGCGATCTTTGAAAGCTTCACTGACGGCGCTGCTTTCCTCAAAATCCACTTCGGCGGTGAGGCGGGTTCCGTCTTTGTCGTATGCCGCTCCGGCTCCGATCTTCAGGGGCAAAACGCTGTTATACTCGGCAAAGGTGAGTTCCCAGTCGAAGTTTTGCGGCGGGGTCACGCTCAAGCCGGCATTCACATCCTCCCCGGTGTAGAGAAAACCAAACTGCGGCCTCAGCAGATACTTGGTGCTGCGGATGCTGGCAAAGCTGCGCAGGATGGTCAGGTCGTCCACATAGTGGATCTGATTGTGCAGGTTCACGCCCAGGTGAAAATTGTCCGTGTGCCAGGCTGCGTTTGCGGTGAATTGATTCAAATAATAGGTGGGATAGCGCATGATGAGCCCGCCGCCCATGTTGATTTCAACCCCGAAATAGTCCACCCTCACGGTTTTGGGCATGCTATACAGCAGGCTGAAGCTGAAGTTGTTGCCAATCTTTCCGCCGCCGCCCAAAATTCCCAGGGGGATCGGCGAAGTCATGGTTTGCGGGGAAACCTTGTAATATTCAGCGGTGTCGGCAGCGGCATGGGTGTTTATGTCCACGGGCGGTTTGGCCAAAAGTTCCAGATGCAGGGTGGCCCTGTCCGGTTCATAGGCGGCGGGGTTGATCAGCACATTATCGATGCCGCCGGGCAGCGCCAAGCCGGTATATCCGCGCCCCAAGGCGTTGGTGGACATATAGTTGCGGGTGAAGCTGTCAAAGAAGGGATTCATATACTGGGGCTGGGGCAATTCCAGAGTCTGGCTCTGAGCCCCCAGCGCAAGCGCCAAAGTGAGCGCCAGCAGAATCAAAAAAATGTGTTTACGCATGGCAAACCTCTCTAAGTCATTTAACGGTTATGGTTTGTTCACGGTCCTTGCCAACGGAAACCACCTCGATGGGAACTTCCACCAAGTCTTGGATGGCTTCCAGGTAGTCCTGTGCGTTGGCCGGCAGGGCTTCCAGGCTGCGGATGGCGGCCAGATCGTCGTCCCAACCGGGCAGGGTGAGATATTCCGGCTGGATTTTTGCCAGTTCCAGGGGGTGGAAGGCATATCCGGGCAGTTTTTGCCCATCCAGCCAATATCCGGTGCAAATTTTCAGCTCTTCCAAACCGCCCAAAATGTCCAAAAGCGTGACCGCAATGGCGCTCAAGCCGTTCAGGGAAGCGGTGTAGCGGGCTGCCACGGCGTCGAACCAGCCGATGCGGCGCGGTCTGCCCGTGGTGGCGCCAAATTCATTTCCCGCCTTGCGGATGGCGTCGGCGGTGGCGTTGAAAATCTCGGTGGGGAAGGGTCCTTCGCCCACGCGGGTGGCATAGGCTTTGTAGATGCCGAGGGTTTTATCCAGCCAGCGGGGCGGAAAACCAATGCCCACGCTGGTGCTGCCGGAAATGGTGTTGGATGAAGTTACGTAAGGATAGGTGCCAAAACTGAGGTCCAAAAGCGAGCCCTGCGCCCCTTCAAAGAGGATTTTCTCGCCCTCCAGATACCACTGACGCACCAAAACGTCGGCATGGGCGGCAAAGGGAGCCAAAAACTCCCAAACCTCCTGCAGCGCAGAGAGTTCCTCGTCCGGGTTTTCCCACTTCAAGCCGTGGCTTTCATACAGCGCCGCCAGGCGTTCGCACAGCCAGTCCGGATATTGCAAGTCTCCAAAGCGCAGGCCGTTGCGCGAGGCTTGATCCGCATAGGCGGGGCCGATGCCCTTGCCGGTGGTGCCGATTTTACCCGCACCGCGCTTTTCTTCTTTCAAACCGTCCAATTTTTTGTGCAAAGGCAAAACCAAGCCGGCGCGCTCGTCGATGAAAAGCCTGCCGGAAAAATCTATGTCCTGATCCATCAGAGAGCGCATTTCATCTCTGAGGCCAAAGGGATCGATCACGGTTCCGGCGCCGATCACGCATTTGGTTTGGGGATACAGAATGCCGGAGGGCACCGTGTGGAAAACGTACTTTTTTCCCTGCAAAACAATGGTGTGCCCGGCATTTGCGCCGCCTTGAAAACGTGCAACCACGTTGGCATTGGCGCCCAAAAAATCCACAATCTTGGCCTTGCCTTCATCGCCCCACATGCATCCCAACACCGTTAGTGAACTCATTTATAACTCCCTTTCGTTCGTAAAAGCATTTATTTACCTGGGATATTTTCTGTCAAACCTTTTCTTGTCCAAGCCGGTTTTTCATACTTCGCCAAAGGCATAAAAAAAGCCCGGTCATGAGAGCCGGGCTTTATCTATTCAGGGTGGATAGGTTTATTTCAACAGGACTGCCTTGGTCTGATAGCTGTCCTTGCCGGCGTTCATCACGATGTTGTACACTCCGTTGGAGAGGATGTTTCCGTTGTAGTCGGTGCCATCCCAGCTGATGCGGTGCATGCCGGCAGCTTTGGCGCCGAGCTCAAAGTGTTTCACCATCTGACCGCGGCTGTTGTAGATCTTGATATTCACAGCGCTGTCTTTTGCCAGGC
>JAAYEF010000001.1 GCA_012728875.1 Candidatus Cloacimonadota bacterium | reverse complement strand
AGACCCTTGTAGTACCAAGTTGGGTGACTTATGATGTTACCGAATGTCTTTTAATGGATTATGCTGCAAATAGGTCGCTTACCCAATATCGCATTTATTTGGATGGCTTTTCCGATTGGGATAACAGGGATGATTTTATAGTAACAAGTACTGGCAGCTATTCCTTTTTCCAGTATTCACCAAGAATTGTTTATACTCTTTCAGACGGAGTATCCAACTCTGATCATTCAATACCACAAGCCCAGTTTTCCGTCTCCAGCCATCCCAATCCCTTTTCAGATAAAAGCACAATCACAGCCAAAATACCTGAACCGGGACAATGCAAGCTCAGTATCTATAACATCAAAGGGCAAAGGATTAGAACTCACAATATTTCTGCCAAGACTGCGGGCGATCACAGCTTTTTATGGGATGCGAAAGATGATGACGGAAACCAGGTTTGTGGCGGTGTCTATTTTGTTGTACTTGAAAAAGGCAAATACAAGTCAAGCAGAAGAATCTTGTATTTGAGATAAGATGATCCAAATACAATTGGAGGGGTGAATCAGGTATTTAGGGCGCACCAAACATCGACGTGGCGGCAATTGATTCCGGGAGGGGAAGCTAAACAATGTGGTATTCAAGTTAGATGGTCTTAGCATGGAACCCAATGTCTTGCATGAGGATCCGGTGATACTTTGTTACCGGTTTGCGCCTTGATCGAGCCATATATAAAAAGGACAGGGCTTCAAGAAATCAAAACTTTGGGGCTGTAAGCACCTTGAGGGCAGCTTTGATCGCAGCGTGTTCGCACCCCTCAAGCACCCACGAAAAACGCGGGTGCCCGGGGAGGATTTGTGAAGCAGGATATGGGAGCAGATCAAGGGTGGCAGGAAGGGCAGGCGGAGTTAAAAACATATAGCGGAGTTGATCCTTATAAGGCATTGATATGCATATAACTACATGGAGTTTAAGTCATTGATTCAGCTTGAAGTTCGTTTGGGGCAGCGGGCTTGTTTTTGCCTGGCTTAAAAGCGAAATCATTGAGAGTGAATCCCAAGAAAACCAAGCACCATAAAAGGCTTGACAGCTTTTGAATAATTCATGAGATGTCTCATATATGGTGAATACAATCGTTAAAAACGGTGAAAATACACATGATGGAAACGCAACATTTTGATACCAAAACCTTTAACCTGAGCGTCGCAAGCCCCGGATGCCTTGATTCGAGCCTTCGGCACTCACATAATATTAAAACCCCAGGTTCAGCAAAGGAGAAAAAGTGAAAAAACTCATCTTGTTAACAGCTTTGGTGCTGCTTGCGGCGGCGCTAAGCGCCCAGACACACGCTCTTTGGACCGGCTCAGCGGACACAAACTGGCACAACCCCGCAAACTGGTTTAGCAACGTGGTTCCCACCAATACGTCCATGGTTAACATTCAAGCCGATTTGCCAAACTATCCTGTTATCAGCCAAGGTCCGGCGCAATGCAGAAGCCTAAATGTGCAAAACGGAGGCCAGCTTAGCCTGGACGGAGCGAATCTTTCTGTAACTACTACAATGACGGTCAAGGGCAATATCACCATCACGTCAGCCAATCAGATTGATGTGAGAGGCAACTTGACTTGGGATGACGGCGCCACGGTTACGATCAGTCATTCTGGAGCCGTGATTGCAGCCAGACAAAACGTGACATTTCTTCCCGGTTCCAATGTGAAATTTGGCAATGGTACACTTCGTATGTTCACAAGCACTGGCCAATATAAGTATCTCAAGAACCAAAGCGCAAACACCGAATTTTATGATCTGGTGATGGATGTTCGCTCTCCCGCCAAGGCGGTATTTTCTTCCGAATCCACCCACGATTTTGTGGTGAACCACAATTTTTATAACGGCACGCCTGCGGACAGCACTGCAGAATGTATATTTTGGTATGAGGGGAACATGATTTTGAAAAACGATTTTGTCTCCTACAATCCAGAGCGCGGCGTGGACTGGTATTATGGCACTCTGGTGATGGAAGGTGAGGGCGACCAGTTTATCCATCCCACAGGTGTGACGGGTTTGAACAATCTTTGCATCCGCTCCGGCGGAACGGTTGAGGTCACCGACGATCTGATCTGCAATGGAAACCTGAGCATCGAAAGCGGGGTCTTAAGTCTGGGCAGCAGCACCCTTAGCATGTGGGGAAATTGGACAAACTATGCGGGTTTTGACCACTTCGACGCGGGCTCTTCCACGGTGAGATTTGTGAAACACGACGATAGCCAGCACCATTATGGCAACACCCATTTCAACGTTTTGGAGATTGACAAAGCATTGGGAGCTTTTTTGATTTATAACGGCGGTGAAGTGATTTGCGACGAATACTCCGTGGTTCGGGGCGCTGTGGCGGCAATGGACGGAACTTTCACGGCTCTGAGCCTGGCAAACAACGGCTTGGCTGGGGGCTGGTATTGTTATGAAAACGGCACAATAAACGCTTATAACACCGCACCCGGCGCCTGGATTGACCTCTTGGGGTACATCTACATGGCTGGTGGCACAATGAACATTTATGGCGGCTCCACACCTTCATATTGGCCCTACGCGGAAGGTGCTTCCGTGCAAATACACGGCGGGGTTTTGGATTTCAAAACCCAGGGGATACATTTGTATTCCGGCGCTTATGAAGATACGTTCCATACCGACATCACAGGTGGAACCATCCGCATGGCGGGAGATTTCACAGGCTACCACTCACAATTCAGCGCCTCCGGCGCCACGATTGAATTATACGGCACCGAGGAAGCTCAAATCAATATCCTTGAGCCGATGATGCTGCCCACACTGAAGATAAATAAAACCGGCTGGGGCAATCGCAAAGTTGATTTGTTATCAGACCTGGATTGCGAAAACCTGATTGTGCAGGCGGGTACTTTGGGGATTACTGAACAATTCCTCACAGTGTATAATGATCTCACCTGCTACGGTAATATCAGTATGGGCAATGCCGGCAGCAATGGCACCATTTTAGTCGAAGGCAACATGAATTTCTTATCCGGTTCCAGTGCCCAATTTACGTCTGGTAGCGCTATAGGACGTGGGGATTTTCTGGTCGAAAACGGTGCCATTATCGTTTTTCATGAGGGCATGATACTCCACTTGCAAGGCCAGGGAACGCATTACATCACAGTGCAGGAGGATTTATTCGGTTTCCAAAATCTGCACCTCGGCGGTCCTAACCGCAATGCGCATTACCTGGTTTCAAACGAAAGTACCCATGATGTGTTTGTGTGGGGAGACCTTAATTTCTTTGGGACCTCTTCGCTTGGTTTTGAAGAAAACGCCACACAACCGGTGAAGGTGAGTGGAACGATGAACATGTTTGGCGGAACCTTGAATGTTGGACCTTCAAAAGTCATCGTCGAGGGAAAACCTCAATTTTTGGCCACTTCAAGCATTAACATTGCCCACAACGGCGAATTAATCTTTAATTATCACGATATTCCCAGACAAATTGAGTTCAGAGGCAACGTCACAATCGATGGAGGCACCCTCCGCTTGGCAAACAGCAGTCTTTATATTATGGAAAACTGTGAGTTCAACATGAATTCCGGGTATGTTATTTGTGATGGCGTGAATGCGCAATACGCGGGTTCTTTTCAGCCCACGGGCGGAACCGTGATTATGGATGATAACTATGGTAATGGCAATGTTGGAATCAGCGTGATCAACGGAAACTGGCTGCCAAACCTGGTTGTGGATAGCAGCATCGGCATTTGGCTAATTGATGACCTCGAGGTGAAAGGCAATATCGACGTGAACAGAGGATGGATTGAAACGAATGGACTGATTCTGACCTGCCGTGGTGACCTGAATGTGAGAAACGGCGGCTTGCTGAAGCTGGAGCCCGGCACCACTATTGATTTCAAAGGTAGTCCACACAGCAAACTGCGGATTCATTCCGGCGGCAGGCTGGAAAGCTTGGGTACGGACGCGCAGAGGATTACCATCGCAAACTCTGTGGATTGGATGGAATATTCTGTTTTAGATGGTGGCAGCGTTGCGGCGGAATACACAGACTTCAGGCATGCCACCATGGATGGTTTTTACGTGCATGACGGTGCCATCGTGGATGAGGAACACTCCTTTCACAACTGCGCCTTCGAATATAGCATGGGTTTGGAAGGTTCCTGTTTGTTAAGGATTGAGAACGACCAGATTCTCACCGTGAAAAACGCAGAATTCAACAGATGGCCTAATGCCAATAACGTGAGAAAAAGCGAAAATCAGGGTATTGTGCATTTCATCGACGCAACAGGATATTCCCACGGCGAACAATATGAAAAGGACCCCCATGACCGCATTTTCTGGAGCCCATGTCTCGACCCCGACGTGCCGGATTTGGTGATTCTGAAAGCGGAATATATCCCGCAAGCTGCCACGGAAGGCGAGGAAGTTCTGTGTGTGGTCACTTTCTCGAACATCGGTGGCGCTGATGTTATTGATCCCTTCTACATCGACCTTTATCACAACAGACAGACTCCACCCGTGGCAGGAAACGTCGGAAATGCTTTTTATCAGATTCAAGAGGTGCCGGCCTACAGCACTGAACAGGTGGTGTTTTATGTAACTGGCTACGGGACTGGAACTTGGAATTCATATGTGCAGATTGACACTGACGATGACGCTTTTGAAAGCAATGACTATAACAACGTTTACGGACCCTTCCAAATGATCTGGTTGCCCTTCAGCGTGGAACCGGTTACCAACCTGCGGGTGAACAAAACTCAGGCTGGAACCTACAAGCTGGAATGGGATTTTGAGGGAGTTTGCACACGCTTCAACATCTATCGCAGCGTTGACCCGTATTTCACGCCAAGTGCACAAAACCTTCTTGTTGCAGTGAATTATCCCACCACGGAACTCAACTTGAACAATTATTTCCATTTAGGCGACAGAGGCTTCTTTATCGTGACTGCGGAACGTGATCAGCGGGAACCCTCGAATCGACAAAATGAAATGGGGGATATGCCTTCACGCAGAAGGAATTGAACCCTGAGCCAATGAGTTAATAATGTCCCGCTTTACGCGGGACTTTTTTTGTGTGGTATAATGGTGAGATGGTGAGATGGCGAGATGGTGAGATGGCGAGATGGAGACTTTAGAGCTGGCTCTTTTTTTGCCTGATGCGCAGCGAAACGCTAAAACCAAATCCCCTTTTCATCCTGACCAGCCTGTGTATCCCTAATCTATACAAAGAATCTGCAAAATCACCTTAAAACTTGCCCACTACATATAGAGGGGAATGATTTTTCCAAGCTAAAGACAAGCTGAACACATCCCAAACTCTTCCCAAAGAATTGTTTGGATGTGTTTTGGGTGTTTTGGGATTGTCCAAAGCAGGTTTTGCAGGTATATGGAGTCAATTATAAGAACAAAAAATATGGAGGATAAAAAATGAAGGTAACTTTCAAAAAAAAGTGACGAGGTGGCGAGATTCGCTAAAACGTTACAACGTTAACACCTTGTTATCGATGTTTTTAGCACTAATCTGCGAGAACCCTAAAACCAAATCCCCTTTTCATCGCTCCAATCCTGTGCATCCCAAATCTATATAAAAAACCCACGTCCCTTGTGGAACGCGGGTAATTTCGCTTTGCAAAGGTTTTTTACTCTTCGTCTTCCTGCTGGACGGGAGCTTCCTCTTCTTCGTCTTCTTCTTCAAAAGGTTCTTCACCTTCATCTTCCTCGGAGCGGGCAATCACCTCGATGGTGATGGCTCCCCTTGCCATTTCGGGATGGAAGTCGTCGATGTATTCACGCACGGTGGTTTCAATATCTTCATGCTTTTCCAGGATTTCCGGCGAGAATTCCACTTTGAGGTTCAGCATGTTCAGGGATTGATTCACGTGCAGTTTTGGCCTTTCGCCATAAATATTGTTAAGAAATTCAGGCAGGGATTTCGCAAGTTTGGTAATGCCGCTGAAGCGTTTGTAGGCTTTGAAGCCGAAATGGGCTGCCAAAGCCACTCCACCGAACACCAGGGCCTTTTTGAAAAATTTCTTCATGATGGTCTCTCCTTAGGCTGCTTTTATTTATAAATTGATTTTATCTTTCCCCAGCTCCGGTTTTGGATGGAAACAGGCTGCTGAAGCTGCATTCCGGAGGATGAGAATGGGTTTAAAATGTATTCGCCATAGCTGAAGGTGACCACTCCGGAGATCTGGGCATATTGGGTGCCAACGGAGGGAGCGGATGCCTTGCCGCCAAAGCTTTGCAGAGCCACGGCGCATTGGCCGCTGCCGTCGTTCACGGTGAAACGGCCGTTTTTGCCCTTGGATCCGGTTACGGAAGCGTTCATAATCCGCACGTAGACACCTTCATAGGCTTCGGCTTCCATGGGGTTTGAAAGCTGCCCGCTGCTGATGCTGACAGGGCTGGGCAGGGAACGGTTGCGGTCCAAGACCTGCAGGGAGTTGAGGTCGCGAATGCAGGTCATGCCAAAAACTTCCGCCACATCACCGGTGAGACGCACAAAGTCGCCAGCGGCGGGGCTGAACTTGCTGTCCAGCACATGGATGCCGCGCCAGGCTCCACAGATCCTTTCAGACAGGAAAAAGCCTTCATTTCGGTGACCTGTGGCAAGCACAACGCCTTCCAAAGTGACCTGCTTTCCCAGCCAGGAAGAGGGATAGGAGCCGTCCACACCGCGGTTTGCAGTGTATTGCACGTCATATATATTCAATGCTGCCGCCCCCAGCCAGAAGCTGAGCAGAATGGCAGTCAGCAATATGGTTTTCTTCATTTTTAACCTCTTTAGGTCACTTTGTAACCGCTTGATATGTTGTCAAGTAAAATCAAACGCATTTTCCGTGCCAAAATCGGGTCAAACAGCCTTACTCTTTTTATGGCAAAAGCTTAAAGCTTGTTTGAGCCTTGTTTGGCGTGAGTTTCACATTTTACGAATGTTTGCAAATAATTTATGATTTGATTGAAGAACGAGACAATCCCCTTGGACTTCCAAGATTTTTACCCCTAAAGAGCTTGAAAGTGTAAACTTATTGATACAAAAAGAGTAAACGAAGGCTTGGTTTCAGTTTTCATTTGACAAATCTATGCTGTCAAAATTGTCTGCGCGTGACAGAGGTATCAGAATTGAAGACAAAAATAGTCATTAAAGGTGCTGCCGAGCACAACTTAAAGAATATAAATCTGGAAATCCCCCGCGACATCATGGTGGTTTTCACCGGCGTTTCCGGTTCGGGAAAATCTTCCCTGGCTTTCGACACACTCTATGCCGAAGGCCAAAGGCGCTATGTGGAGTCGCTTTCTGCCTATGCTCGCCAGTTTTTGGGGCAGATGGAAAAACCGAAGTTGGACTACATTGAGGGGCTTTCCCCAGCCATTTCCATCGAGCAAAAGGCTGCCAGCAAAAATCCGCGTTCCACGGTTGGCACCGTCACCGAGATATATGACTATTTGCGTGTGCTTTACGCCCGCATTGGCGAACAGTATTGCCACATCTGCGGAGACCGGGTGGGTTCGCTCACCGTGGACCAGATGGTTCAGCGCCTTATGGAAAACCCCGAAGGCACGCGCATTCAGGTTTTGGCACCCCTGGCTCAATCCCGCAAGGGCGAACACAAGGAAGTTTTGGACGACCTCCGTCAGGAAGGCTTTTTGCGCGTATTGATCAACGGCAAAATGCGCAGCCTGGACGAAGAGATCGTTTTGGACAAAAAAAGCAAGCACGACATCGCCGTGGTGGTGGACCGTCTGGCTTTGAAAGAAGGCGTCCAAAGCAGGCTGAGCGAGTCTTTGGAGCTTGCCCTCAGGCTCAGCGAGGGCACGGTGAAAATCGATTTTCCCGATCAGGGGGAATCGCAGCTCCTTTCCGCCACAAACTCCTGCTCCCGTTGCAATATCGGCTTTGAAGAGCTTTCTCCGCAACACTTTTCCTTCAACAGTCCCATCGGCGCCTGCGAGCTTTGCAACGGCTTGGGCTACAAGCTGGAATTTGACCCCGACCTGGTGGTGCCAAACCACGATCTGACCATCATGGAGGGCGCTGTGGCACCCTGGGGCAGGCTGGAAAGCAAGCTGGACAGTTGGACCATGAACACCGTGCGCAACCTTGCCAAAGCCTACGATTTTTCGCTCACAACGCCCTGGCGCGAGCTGCCGGACATCGTGAAACAGCTCATCCTCTGGGGTTCCAAGGGCAAAAAGTTTAAAAATGCCTGGACCAACGCCCGCGGCAGCGGTCAATTTTTCATGCGCCATGAAGGCGTGATTCCAACCCTGCAGCGTCGCATGCACGAAACGGTTTCCGAGGAAATGCGCCGCCATTACATGCAGTATATTAGCGACAAACCCTGTCCGGACTGCGATGGCATGAAGCTGAAACCAGCTTCCCTCGCTGTGAGGGTGGGGGAGATCAATATCGCTCAAGCCACCGCCATGAGTGTGCGTCAGGCCTGCGATTTTTTCACCAAACTGAAGCTGGAAGGGAACCAGAAACTAATTGCCCACGAGCTTTTGAAGGAAATCCGCAACCGCCTGGGCTTTCTGGAAAGCGTGGGGCTGCACTATCTGAACCTGAACAGGCGTTCGCCCAGCCTTTCGGGAGGAGAATCCCAGCGCATCCGTCTTGCCAGCCAGATTGGTTCGCAACTGGTGGGGGTGATGTATATTCTGGACGAACCCAGCATTGGCCTGCATCAGCGCGACAACGCCAAGCTGGTGAAAATGCTGTGTCAACTGCGCGACTTGGGCAACTCCGTGATTGTGGTGGAACATGATGAAGACACCATCCGAGCTGCAGACATGGTGGTGGATTTCGGTCCCCGCGCCGGAGTTTTTGGCGGTGAGATCGTGGTGGCAGGCACCCTGAATGAAGTGATGAAAGCCCCCGCATCCCTCACCGGTGCATATCTTTCCGGCAAGCAAAGCATCCCCATTCCCCCCAAAAGGGTGAAGCCGGATTCCCGCGTCATTTCCGTCAAGGGAGCTTCCAAAAACAACCTGAAAAACATCAATGTGGACATCCCTTTGGGCCTTCTGGTCTGCATCACAGGCGTTTCCGGCAGCGGAAAAAGCTCGCTGATCAACCAAACCCTCTTTCCACACCTGCAAAACCATTTTTCCCGCAGTCACCACCAGGTTGGCAAGTTCCAATCCATCAAAGGCTTGGAACACATCGACAAGGTGATCAGCATCGATCAGGACCCCATAGGACGCACTCCGCGCTCCAACCCCAGCACCTACATCAAGCTTTTCGACCCCATCCGCCAGCTTTTCAGCCAGCTTCCCGCCTCCAAGGTGCGCGGCTACACGCCGGGGCGCTTTTCCTTCAACGTGCGCGGCGGACGCTGCGAAGCCTGCCAAGGTGCGGGTGTGAACCAAATTGAAATGCACTTCATGCCGGATATTTTCGTCACCTGCGAGGTTTGCAAGGGCAAGCGCTACAATCAGGAAACGCTTTCCGTGCGCTACAAGGGCAAAAACATCTCTGAAATCCTGGATATGGACGTGCAGGAGGCCTACGAATTTTTCGAAAACATCGGCCCCATCCGCCAAAAGCTGGAAACCCTGATGGAAGTTGGCTTGGACTACATCAAGCTGGGGCAGCCCTCCACCACCCTCTCCGGCGGCGAAGCCCAGCGCATCAAGCTTTCCCGCGAACTCAGCAAAACCAGCACGGGAAACACGCTCTACCTTTTGGATGAACCCACCACCGGACTGCATTTTGACGATATCAAAAAACTGCTGGGTGTGCTGGGTAAACTGGTGCGCATGGGCAACACGGTGGTGGTGATCGAACACAATCTGGACGTGATCAAATCCGCCGACTGGATCATCGATCTGGGTCCCGAAGGCGGCGAGGAAGGCGGCCACGTGGTCGCGGTCGGCACCCCGGAACAGGTGATGGAAAACCCCGATTCCTTCACCGGCCAATTCTTGAAAGCCCATTTTGAACGCCAGTTGGACACCAAGGCAACCCAAGAAAAAAGCACCAAAAAAGCCGCTGCGCCCAAAAAACCCAAAACCGCCAAGGCAAGCCCAGCCAAAAGCACCAAAACCAGGGTCAAAAAAACCGGATAAAACCATGCCGGAGATTGAATTCCGCTATCAGCCGCCCACTGCGGGAGACCACCAGGTTGGCATTGCCGGCGACTTCACAGACTGGGAAATCCTGGACATGACCGACATCGGCGGCATCTACCTTTTCCGCCAAAACATCCGGCCCGGGGCGTATCGCTACAAGCTGATCGTGGATGGAAACTGGATGCCCGACCCCAACTGCCCTGAGCGCGAACCCGACCCCTTTGGCGGACAAAATTCGCTGTTGAAAGTGAAGGGGCATAAAGAGCCTGAGCTCACCTGGAGCGATATTGAGAAAAACCTTGGCTTGCTCTTCGGTCATGATGAACCCCGTCTTCAAATCAATCGCCTCTCCCAAAACCGTTTTGAACTGCGTTTCCATTGGCATAAAACCCTGCCTGCCAATTTGTACGCGTTTGTGGACGACAAGCGTTTTGATTTGTTTTATCTGGGAGAAGCCCAAAGAACCGCGGTTTGGCATTGCTTTTTCGGTTCCAATGAAGCCACTGCGGAAATCCTGATTCGCATCGAGGGTAGAGAGAACACTTTATGCTATGGTGCAGAGGCTTTTACGAGCCCCTGTGAAGCCCGCCCTCTGCAAGTTGATCTGAAAGAGTTGGAGCGCTTCACGGTTCCTGAGTGGGCAAGTGAAGCCATTGTCTATCAGATCTTTCCAGACCGTTTTTACAATGGAAATCCAGCCAACGACCCCGATTTCAGCGAAGACTACTATGCAGACTGCCGCACTCCGCCACCGGAAGGCGAATTTTTGCCACCCAACCGGGAATATTTCCATTTGGTTGAGGATTGGAACGACATCAGCGGCCTGAAACAAAGTCCCTGGCTGCCGAAAGGAAAGCCGGACTGGTGGTCCTTTTATGGTGGTGACATCGCCGGCGTGCGCCATAAGCTGCCCTATCTGGCGGATCTGGGCATCACCGTGATCTATTTCAACCCGCTCTGGCAGGCGCGGTCAAACCACAAATATGACGCCATCGATTTCTGCGCCATCGACCCCCATTTTGGCAGCAAAGAAGAGATGACAGCCCTGGTTTCGGAAGCTCATGCACTGGGCATCAAGATCATTGTGGACGTGGCTTTCAACCATACGGGAGAGGACTTTTGGGCTTTTCAGGATTGCGCGGAAAAAGGCCCGGACTCCCGGTATTGGAACTGGTACGACTGGCATCGCTGGCCTTTGCCAGAGCCGCTTCCGGCGGATTTTCAACCCAAGGACTACTATCAAAGCTGGTGGGGCATCAAAGACATGCCCGATCTGAATTTTGACCTCAGCCGCACTCACCCCGCGGAAAACCACATCAAGGACATCAAACATGCCGAACCCAACTGGCCTTTGGTGGAACATCTTCTGCATTGCACCCGCTGGTGGCTGCTGGAAATCGGCATCGACGGCTTTCGGCTTGACGTTCCGGATGAAGTCCCCTTCTGGTTTTGGGAGCTTTTCCGCCGCGAGGTGAAGTCGCTCAAGCCCGAGGCTTGGATCGTGGGCGAAATCTGGCAAAACGCACGTCCCTGGGTCAATCCCAAATACTTCGACTCCGTGATGAACTACGCCTATTTCAAAGACCCTGTGCTGGATTTCTTTATCCTCGGCATTTGTGGCTACGAAAGTTTCGTTCAGCGCGTGGAAGAAGGTTTGGCTCAATATCCCTGGCTGGCATCACAGGCCATGATGAACCTTCTGGGCAGTCACGACACCGTGCGGGTTTTGGAACTCGCTGGAGGTGACCTTCATAAAGTGAAGCTGGCCATGCTCTTCCTGATGACCTTTGTCGGCGCGCCCCACATCTATTATGGAGACGAAATTGCCATGCCGGGTGGTCGTGACCCTGATAATCGCCGCCCCTTCAACTGGGACTGGGAAAACAACTCTGAAAGCATTGAACTGCGTGAATTTGCCAAAAAACTCGTGAAACTGCGCAAGGAATACAAGGTTCTGACCCAGGGACACTTCGCCTTTTGGGATCCCATTGGAGATGATCTCACTTGGGTTCGTTTTGACCACAGGGAAGCCATTTTTGTTAAGTTTAACCTCATGGAAATCCCCCTGGAGTTTAATTTTAATTACAATGATGAGATACTTTTATCCCTTGGATATTTCAATTGTGCGGATGAACAACTTGTGCTTGCCCCGGGTTCTGCCATAATGTGGCACAAAAAACGTTCCAAACGTTTCAACCCCAGAGTGCATAAAGTCGGACCCTGGTGGCAGCAGTTTTGAATTGACAGCATGAGACAGCGCAATAAACTGTCTTAAAAGGACTTTTTATGGATAAGAATATTTTGCTTTGCGTTAGCGGCGGGATTGCCGCCTACAAGGCCATCGAGCTTGCCAGCACCCTGAAAAAGGCAGGCTTCAAGCTGAAAACCGTGCTCACGGACTCCGCCCAAAAGTTTGTGAGCGGGATCAACTTTGCCGCCATCACCGGCGGAACCGTGCATACGTCATTGTTTGAGGATGCCGACCCCATTCCGCACATCAATCTGGCAGACTGGGCAGACCTGATTGTGGTGGCGCCCGCCACGGCGAATGTGATGGCAAAAGCCGCACAGGGTTTGGCGGACGACCTGCTTTCAAACATCCTGCTGGCGCACACCAAGCCTGTGTTATTTGTTCCCGCCATGAACGTTCACATGATCGAACACCCTGCCACGCAGGAAAATATGCGCATATTGAAAGAGCGCGGGAATTTCATTTTTGAACCCGACCTGGGGCTTCTGGCTTGCGGCTATGAAGGAAAAGGCAAATATCCGCCCAATCCGGAGATCGTCCTTGCCATCCGCTGCTATTTGGAATATCCTCAGGATCTCGATGGTGTCAGCGTTTTGGTTACCGCCGGAGCCACCGCCGAGCTCATCGACCCCATGCGCATGATCTCCAACCGTTCCAGCGGAAAAATGGGCTTGGCGATCGCCCGCGCCTTTGCCTTGCGGGGTGCCAAAGTTACTCTGGTCCATGCTTTGATGAACGAAGCCCCGCCCTTCTATCTGGAGGAAACGATCTTTGCACCCACAGCGCAGATGATGATGGTTGCCACCCTCAAGGCGGCTAAAAATGCCGATATTGTTGTGAAGTGCGCCGCAGTGTCGGACTTCAAGCCTCTCAAGGCGTCCACCCAAAAGATCAAAAAGGGCGGCAACCTCATGCTGGACCTGGTTCCCACTGAAGACATTCTGGCGCAGCTCGGCAAGAAAAAGGGCAAAAAGCAAAAACTGGTGGGCTTCGCCGCCGAGACTGAAGACCTGCTTGCCAACGCACGTAAAAAGCTGGAAAGCAAAAACCTTGACCTCATCTGTGTGAACCATCTGGACACCGCGGGTTCAAGCCAGACCAGCCTTTCCCTGATCAAGGCGGGTTCCGCCAAAAACGCCAAACCCATCGTTTTGAGCGGGGATAAATTCGATGTGGCGCTGGATTTGGTGGACAGGATTGTGAAACTATGAGCGGACTTGTGATCATCACCGGCGCCAACGGTCAGCTTGGGTCCCATCTGGCAAAGCATTGGGCTGGGCAAAACCGTCCCCTGCTTCTGCTTTATCACCGCAATTCGGATCGGATTGACGAACTGCGCAAACGCCCCGGTATCTGCCTGAAAAGCTGTGACCTGCGGGATTTGGATGCCCTTAAAACCGCCCTGGAAGAAGGTTGCAGGCAGCTTGATGCCTTGCCTTCGGGCTTGATCCACACCGCCGCCATCCGCAGCTACGATTCCAAAATCCTTGCCGAAGGCGACCCCGCGATTTTCAACGACGTTTTTTCCACCAATGTGACCATGGCATACAACGCTGTCCGCGCCTGCCTTCCCGGCATGATGGAACGGCAATTTGGACGCATGGTCCTCATGGGTTCAAATGTGGTGGAGATCGGCTTGCACAGCGGTTCCGCCTATGCCGCGGCAAAAGCGGCAATCGTGAATCTGGTCCGCAGCGTGGCATTGGAGGCGGCAGGCTCAAACGTTTTGATCAATGCCATCTCTCCGGCGCCGGTGGAAACTGATTTGGCGTCTGATTACGAAGGCGAATATCTGGCTTTCAGACAGCGCTATTTTGAAAGATACAAAAAGATGAGCCCCACCGGAAAGCTGATCTCGCTGGAAGAACTGCGCCTGACAATTGAATTTTTGCTGGATGCGCGCCTGCAAAACCTCACCGGGCAAAACCTCATTTTGGACGGCGGGCTTTCCGCCCCCCTCCTTGGCCCGTGAAGCAAAGCCAGATGAGTCGCACCCATGAGCCTCCCGCGAAAAACGCGGGTGAGAGAGGAGCGCGATCCGGGGAGGAGACTGGCGGGGCTCAAGATCTGGCCAGCTACGACTATGATCTGCCGCAGGAACTGATTGCGCAATATCCTTTGCCCAAGCGGGACGGCTCGCGCCTGATGCATGTGGACCGCGCTGCCGGAACTTTTCGCCACCGTTCTTTTCGTGATATTGTGGAGTTCATCGCACCCGGCGAAGTCTTGGTTTTGAACTCCAGCAAGGTGATCCCCGCGCGGCTTTTTGGCTTCAAGGAAAACGGCACCAAGGTGGAACTGCTACTGCTGAAAAACCTGGGTGAACGCCGCTGGCAATGCTTGGTTCATCCCGGGCGCAGGCTGAAACAAGAGCAATGGCTTGGGTTTTCTCCACACTTGAAGGGCTGGATTTCGCTGGGCGCCGAGGATGGCTCGCGCGAAGTGGTTTTTGAAAGCGATGGCGACTATTGGCAGGAGATTGAAAAAGTGGGTCATGTGCCGCTGCCGCCCTACATCAAGCGCGATGATGAAGCTGATGACCGCAGCACATATCAAACCGTTTATGCGCGTGAACCCGGCTCTGTGGCTGCACCCACGGCGGGCCTGCACTTCAGCCCAGAGATTTTGGAAGCCTTGCGAGCCAAGGGCGTTTTGATCGTGGAGCTCGTTCTGCACGTGGGCATGGGCACTTTTTTGCCGGTGAAAACTCAGCGGATCGACGAACACCGGATGCACAGCGAGTTTTGCACCGTGGATGAAGAAGCCGCCGGGGTCATCAATCTGGCCAAGGCTGAAGGGCGCAGGGTGATCGCCGTGGGCAGCACTTCCATGCGCAGTTTGGAAAGCTTTTGGAATGGTCAAAACCTCGGCTCCGGCTCGAAGTGGACGGATATTTTCATCTATCCCGGCAAGCAGATCCATGTGGCGGATGCGCTCATCACGAATTTTCACCTGCCAAAATCCACGCTGATCATGATGATTGCGGCTTTTGCCGGTTTGGACTTGATCAAACAATCATATCAGGCTGCCATCGATGAAAAATACCGCTTTTTCAGCTATGGCGACGCCATGTATATTTCATGAAGACAAGGCTTTACCTTCACAACTTGGACAGCACAAAGCTGGAATATGAGAAGCTGGCTGAACTGGGAGCCGCTGCGGATGGATGGATCGTGCGCGCTGGAAGGCAAAAGTCCGGCATGGGGCGCGATGGAAACAGTTGGCATTCGCCTTTGGGCGGGCTCTGGCTCAGTTTCGACCTCATCCATCCCGCCAGTGTGGCATCCTTTCCGCTGTATGTGGGCTTCTGCCTTTGGGAACTTTTAAGCGATATTTACGCTTTGCAGGATCTCAAGGTGAAATGGCCCAACGACCTTTTCCTTGATGGGAAAAAACTGGCGGGAATCTTGTGTTCATATCAGCAAAATAATTCTAAATATCTGATTGGAATTGGGATAAACACAAATGTGGCGCTGGATGAACAGTTGCGTTCCCACGCTGCGGCTTCGCTTTGTCAGAGCTTGGGAATGCCCGTTTCCAATGAATTTATGGCTCGTCTCATCGTAAACAGAGTGGAAAAGAACTCTCATTTGCTTCACGAACCGGAACACTATCTAAAGCAATGCGCCAAAGTGCTTTATGGGCTTGGAAAACAGGCTGTGGCGATGATGGGTCAAAATACTGTTTCCGGCGTGATCTCAGGACTCTCCGGCGAAGGTTTTCTGCTTTTGCGCGCGGATAGGGGAGAGCTGCAGCAGATTAGCCACGGAACTTTGAGGCTCAAACCCGTGACGCCTCACCAAGCTTTTTCTTGACAGATAAGGTAAGCAAAAATGATTTGCCATTATAATGATAAAAATGATTTCCTGGAGGAATAATGAGAAAATGGATAGTAATCGGCCTGCTTGTCATGCTTGGGCTTTTCGCCTGCGCAGGCAACAAGACCGTCCATCAAAAGGTTGAAAAAGCGGAAATCACCACCCAGGTGGCGATCCTTCCCTTGAAAGCCCTGGACAGCTCCAGCCGTTATATCACCAAAATACTGACAGTTAGAGATCTTGATCTCACCTTTGACAAACATGCGAACTACACCTTGCTGGACATGGCCGAAACAGCTCGCGACTTCAAGGAAACCGGCTACACAGACGTGGAAGAGCTTGAAAAAGATGAACTGGCTGAGATTTCCAAAAATCTTGAAGCCGACGTGATCGTTGTTGGCAACGTAAGCGAAAGCAGATCCGGGCTTTACAGCGTTTCCATGCGTTTCTACAGCACCCTTTCCGGAGACGTCAAACAATCCAACTTCAACGTTGGCAAGGAAAGAGAAAGCCGCTGGGCAGCGATGGAAAAAGGCTTGATGGAAGAGCTCGACAACTTTGTTTCCGGCGAAATGGACAAGATTTTCAATCTGGGCACAAACTTCTACAACAATGAAAACTACCACAAAGCTCTGGAAAACCTTCAGCAGGTGGTGGCGTTGAAGCCGGATAAGGTTGACGCCTACTACTATCTGGGCAACACCTACGAGAAAATGAACAACAACTCCAAAGCCGAGGAAACCTTTATCGCCGGCTTGGAATTGGACCCCAGGGAACAGCGCATTGCCGTGGCTTTGATGGAACTTTATGAAAAAACCAACCAGCCTGAAAAGCGCTTGAGCGTGATGGAAAGCCTGGCTGAACATCTGCAGGATGCTGAAACCTGGCTGGCTGTGGGTAACCTTCACGACCAGCTTGGCAACAAAAACAAAGCCAAAAACTCCTTCAACAAAGCCCTGGAACTCGAGCCTGAAAACCAAGCTGCGAACATTCGTCTGGCTTTGATGCTCTTTGAGGAAGAGAGATATGTGGAAGCCATTCCCAGGCTGGAAAAGGCGTTTGAATTTGCTCCGGATAACGACACCGTGAGCCGCAGCCTTGCCACAGCCTATCAAAAGAGCGGCCGCATTCAAGACGCCATCGACAGATATGAAAGCATCATCAAAAACGATGCTGAAAACGTTAACGCCTATCTGAACCTGATTGGCCTGTATCGCGCGGACAAGAAGGACACCAAAGCCATCGAAACCGCCAACGCCTTGAAGAGAGTGGCTCCGAACAACGCCTTTTCATATCTGAACCTTGCGGCTATCTACCTGGGTCAAAACAAGCTGAGTGAAGCGGAAAGTAATGCCAACCTCACCATCTCCAAGGATTCCAGCCTCCACCAGCCTTACATTGTGTTGGCTTCCGTGTTCCAATCCCGCGGCACCGATGCCTACAACAAATATCTGGATCTGGACCAGCAGGCTTCCAAGGCAGTCGGTAAAAAAGCCACCAGCCTCAGGAAAGATCGTGACGCCGCAAAATCTACCGCACAGTCACATTTGAGCAAGGCTCGCGAACACCTGAACTCTGCCCGCAACAGAACCAACGATTCTGATGCCGTGCGCGACATCAACACCCGCCTGAGCAGGGTCAACGATCTGCTGAGCAAACTCTAAACCTGAAAACTCCATAACCCAATATAGATTGCAAGCGCCTGGATGATCCGGGCGCTTTTCCTATGTGCGGATTTTTGAGGGAAAAAAAAGCCGCGCTGGGATGAACGCGGCTTGGTATAAGTCTGTCGGGTTGAAGTTATTTGAAGGCTTCCATGCCGCTGAAGTCGCGGCTCAGATCAAAGCTGGCAAGTATCCTTTCGTCGTTTGGCTGCAATTCATCCAGGCAAATGCGGGCGAGCAACTCCGCCAATCCGGGTCCCAGCATGAAGCCCTGACCGCACATGCCCACGGCGTTGATCAAATTTCCCCCGGTTTTTCCCACGATGGGGAAGCCGTCCGGGGTCATGGGATACTGTCCGCGCCAGGTGCGGCGCACTTTCAGGTGGCGCAGTCTGGGCAAGACCTCCAGCATGCGCTTGCTGCAAAGCGGCAGAAACACAGAACTGCTGCGGTTGTCCACACCCAAAATGGGCGGATCCGGGGTGATGCAAAAGATCACCGGACCTTCGATGTGTTGGTAGAAATAGAAGTTTGATGAGCCGGGACGCTTGCGCATATCCACCACCATCGGCCCCATGAAGCGTTTGACCGGCTCGGTGATGCCGGCTTCGTGGTTGTCTGGAAACACGGGCAGATCCACCCCAGCCAGAGCGCCGATTTCGCGGGCGTTGTTTCCAGAGGCGTTGATCACCGTTCCGGCAGCGTAGGAGCCTTTATCCGTGACAACTTTGCTGATGCGCGGGCCGTCAAACTCAAAGCCGGTCACGTGTTCGTTGAAACGGAAATCCACCCCGGCTTTTTGGGCTCGGAAAAAGTAGGCTGAACCGAGCAGGAGCGGCGAACAGCTTCCATCTTCAGGTGAGTAGGTGGAACCGCGCAGATCTTTCATATTCACGCCGGGAACCAGTTCGTTGTATTCATCGGGCTCGACCCAGCGGATGTTCAAACCAAACTCATGCTGGGTCTGCATCAGGTTTTTGAGGGAGGCTTCATCTTCCTGCGTGTAGGCGGGATAGCTGTAACCGTTGCTCAGCCAGCCGATCTCGTCACCAAACTCTTCCTGCCAGTGTTTCATGATCTCGATGGAACGCTGGCAAACGCTGATTTTGCCAAAGTCGCTGTGCGTGGCGCGAACTCCGCCGATGGCTTTTTTGTTGTTCATTTGCCCGGGGGAGCTTTCGGCTTCCAAAACCAATACTTTCAGCCCCTTCAAAGCCAGTTCCAAGGATGCGGGAAGCCCGATCGAACCAGCGCCGATCACCACAACGTCATAAACCTTATTCATCCGAACCTCCCTGCGGGAATTTGCCCAGGGAAACTTCCACAAAAACGGGACGTTTGGTGTTTGGCACCACCTGTTCCACCGGGATGCCTTCTTCGCGAAGCAGGTTTTTGATCAGGGTTTCACAGGTTTTTGCGCCGCAGGGACCCATTCCTGCTCTGGTGATGGCTTTGATATGGTTCAGGTTTGTGATTCCGCTGCGGATCAGGCTGCGAACTCTGCCAACGGTCACTTTTTCACAGAGGCAGATCATGGCATCGTCGGCAGGTTTTTCATTGAAGATGGGTTCGGGCAAAGGCTGGCTCACTTGGGCGGCTTGAATCCTGAAGGAAGCCACCTTCTTTGCAATGGCACGGGGCACTTGCACCCGCACCAACTGGGTTTGGCGATCCTTCATTTCCACCACGGAAACTGCGGCAAAGCTGCCAAGGTCGTTGCCATCGATATCCACCAATTCCAAAGCGTCGCCCACCTTGCGCGGGATGTTGAAAACTTCGTAAGGCATTGTGATGGTGGGGTTTTCCGGGTCTTTGCGATAGTCCACCAAAGTGATTGCCAAGCCGGGGCAGATCAGCACGCATTTTGCGCAGCCGATGCAGCTTCCATCGTAAAGCGGCAAAGCCATGAGGCTGCCGTCTTCGGTGTGAATTGAGTTTGTGGGACACACCGTGGTGCATGGATTGCAGGGAATCTCCTGCAGGCAATGGATCACGGGGAAGACACCTTCTTCCGGAAGCTCATCCTGATAATCCTTGATGGCACCGGGATGGGATTTGAGCACCTGGGCTTTGGCAAGCCATTCCAGTGGAACCTCGCCCACTTCCGGATGTCCGCATTCGCGGGCAATGCTCAGCCCGGCAATCTTGCCATTGAACATGGCGGAGGAGGCTTCCGCAATTTCCAGCGCGTCTCCCGCGGCATAGACCGGAATGCCTGCATCCAAGGCCTGTTGTGTGAATTCGGAAAGTGAATCCAAACCCACGGCGATGAGCACGGTGTCGCAGTCGAAGCTTTTTTCCGTGCCGGGGATGCGCTGGAATTTATCGTCAATCTGCGTGATGGTGACGCTTTCCACGGTTTCGTTTCCGTTCGCACTCAAAATGCTGTGGGATGTGTAGATGGGCACTCCCAGGCGGGCAAGTTTGTCTGCATGAACCTTGTAGCCGCCGCAGCGGGGCATTGCTTCCGCCAGGCCCACAACTTCGATGCCTGCCTGCAGGGCATGGTAACCCGCGATCAAACCGACGTTTCCGCCGCCAATGATGAAAAGCCGCTGTGTGGGACGCACCAAGTCTCGGTTCACCAGGGTTTGAAAGGCTCCGGCTCCGTAGATGCGTGCCAGATGGTTGCCGCTGAAACGCAAAAACTTTTCCCGGGCACCGGCGGCGTTCAGGATGCGCTTGGGGGTCACGATCTTATAGACGCCGTCTTTCAGGATGCCCACTTTTTGGTCGCTGAAAACGTAGATGGCGGTGCTGTTCAGCCACACTTCCACGGAAGGGTGGGATGCCAGTTCCGCCGCCAGCAGCTTGCCAATGTCGTGACCGCGCACTCCGGCGTGGCTGTCTTCTTCACTGCCAAAAAACTTGTGGGTTTGCAGCACCAGTTTTCCGCCCAGGGCGTGTTTGTCGTCGATGAGCAGGGTTTGGATGCCGCGTTTGCCCAGTTCCACCGCTGCTGCAAGGCCGGAAGGGCCGCCGCCGATGATCAGCACATCGGTTTCCAGTTCTTCGATCGCCTGTCTTTCGGGCTTGCCGCCATCTTCTGGCAGCTCTGGAAGTCCTTCTGCTGAAAACACTTCCATGCCCGGTGTGACCGCAGTCATACAAGATTTTATGGCAATTCCGTCCACAATCACGGTGCATTTGGCACATTGTCCGTTCGCACAAAAGATTCCCTGTGCGCTGCCATCCTTGTGGTGATGGCCAAAAACGTTGATGCCATTGGCAATCAGGGCCGACGAGATCATCTCGCCTTTTTTTGCGTGCAGCGGCTTGCCGTTGAAGGTGAAGAGGATGTCTTCCCTGTCTGGGACGGGAAGTATCGGATGCCTCTCGATTCGCTTATTTTCCATGCTCGGAAAAGGCTCCTTGGCTAAAATTTCTTTTGCCTCAAAAAGTTTGAACGCCTTTTCGTGTCAAGGAAAAGCTCAGTTTGACCGATTCCGTATCAGTTTGGGCGCGACTTGGGAAGCCTTGGTTTTTTCTTCTGGTCTAGTCCAAGTCCTTTGTGTACAAGAGACTTAACTTGGTTGGAAGGCAAGAAATGGTCTCACCACACCGGCGCGGATGCGTGTATGTGGATTGAGATAGCAGTCATCATGCTTTTTCAGAGCCGAGATCAATTCCTGCGGCATCGCAGCTTGACCAAAACCGTTCAAAACCATGATGTTAAAGGGCAGAGTCTCATTTCCGGTATTGATCACTCCGGGCTCAAAGCCAAGCCAGTTTGTTAAAGCGCTGGCGTCCATTTCATGGCAGACCAGGCCCGCAATTCCCTGTTTGGCAAGCTGTTCCAGTGTGCTGCGAGTGGGCGCAAAGGCCAGTGCCACGATCTTTCCCTTGAGCTCATTTCCAAGGATGTCCGCCTCGTTTTCCAGAACCACAAAGCTGCCATGGCACTCTTTGCCAAAGGCGATTCTGCCTTCCAGACGGATGGCCTGATATTGGATTTCCACACTGCGTCCCGGATCCACATCTGTAACGGTTCCATGCACATGCGCAGGAAAAAGCAGCGGCGAATGGAGGTAGGTGAGGGTGAGAATTCCTTTCTCTGTGTCGATTTCGGTGACGGTGCCTGTGCATGGTGCTTTCACAAAGGCTGGCGGTTCACCATGAGAGCCGCGCTCCACGCGTTTTGCCAAAACTTCATCACGATAAACGAAGTCGCCAAGCCTTTTTGCGAGATAGCGTTTTGCAGTTTTAGGAGGCATTCCCAGGGCTTGGGCATAGTCCACTTTCACCGGCTTTGAAGAATAATCCTGAATCTCAGACGCCACCATGATGCCCACATCCGGGTCGATATATTCAATCTTTCCGCGAACCGGGGAACGCAGGCTGCCGGAGGCATGGCGCGGCAATTTTAGCTCAGAAGGCAGCACGGCGTAAACCTGATCCGCCTCGACCGGGTAGCCAACCTTCACTTTCAAGGCTGCCTGTATCTGGGCGGGAGTGATTTCTGGGATCCGCGCAAAACCGTTGATGATGTACAACTGTGGCGGATTGTAACGATTTACAGCGACAACGTCCTGGGGCTGGACCCGGTCACCAATTTTGGGATCTGTGTCACCCAGATAGGAAAGCACCACTCTTTTGGTCCAGGTTCCCGCAGGCATTTGGGGAATCAGATGCTGTTTGGCATGAGCTTCCGAAGCTGTCTCCTGAGTGGGATAAAGCTTCATGGCTTGTTCAAGCTCGCCGTGGTGAGCGTAGCCATCGGCTCTGGTGTCGATCAAGACCGGCAGCGAGGTATTGAATTCCTTCAGATCGAGCTTGGAGGGGATCATGCAGCTTGAACCGATTTTGAAACGCAGGGTTTTTTCCCCGGCAGGCAGGAACAGAATCTGACCCGCTTTGAAGTGGTGGAAGTCGGTGGTATCACCGGTTTCCACAGCCAGGCTGAACAATTCTTTCTTTTGCCGGGGTGCAAAGATGGGGGAGATGTGCAAGCCGATCTTTTCAAAGCAGATGGATTCCAATAAACTGCGGGCTTTTTCAGGTTCCGCATTGCCAAAAACTCCCAGATGCGGAGAGATGAAACCGCGGTCGATCCAAATTTCTGTGACGCCCTTGGGACGCAGCGCATCCACAAGCATCAGCAGGGATTGATTGGGGTATTGAGCATGGGCAAAAACACCGCCGGCACCGATGATCACATCAATTTCGCTTTCTGAAAAACTGTGTTTTTTATCTTCCCGCTGAAACTCAAACTGCATCTGAAACTTTTCAATCTCGCCCTGTTTGAGTTTGTCCAGATAGCCAATTTTTGCAGTGTTGTAGTGCATTTCCCGATGTTGGCGGATGGCCACTGCAAGAGCTTCCCGGGTCAGGGCATGTTCGATGCGATATTCCATTTCCTGCTCTGGCACCGAAGTGGGGTGGAGGCATTTGTTTGCCACATAGTTGCGCAGTTTTATCTCGTCAATTTCGTTTGGCAGCCAGCGCAGCAGGTTTTGGGTTCCACATTCCTTCAGGATATTCCAAGCGCTGTAGCTCATGCCCATATTGGCGCTCACGGTTCTTTGGAAATGTCCGTCTATGATGCTGAAAACGTCGGTGGTGGCGCCGCCGATATCGAAGGCAAAGATGTTCCGTTTCTCATTCTGAGCCAAAAGCGTCAGCGCATTTTGCACTCCCACAGGTGTGGGAATGATGGCTGCGCTCACGCTGGGCTTCACTTTGGCATAGCCCGGCGCATGTTCCATCACGTTTTCCATAAACAGGGTTTGAATGGTTTCCTGGGTGGGGCGCAGGTTTTCCTGCTCTGGACTGGGGCGCATGTTGGGCAGGATATGCAGGTCAAACTCTTTGGAGATCAGCTTTTGGATGATGTGCGCGGCATCTTTGTTGCCGGCATAGATGGCGGGGATCTTGCCTTGGAGGTCAAACTTTGGACTGGGGTTTGCGATGCGTACGATCTCTGCCATGCGCAGCACGCCGGAAATGGCGCCGCCATCGGTTCCGCCGCAAAGCAGGATCATATCTGGATGCAGGTTTCGCATCGCCAGCATCTGTTCCATGGCCTGGCGCTTGTCGTCGATGGCAAAGGTATCCAAGATCACACCCCCGGCACCGTAGGCACCGCGTTTTGCGCTGCTGGCAGAATCGTATAGCGTGAGCCCGATCACCAGAATCTGCAAACCTCCTCCGGCGCTGCTGGTGCTGAAATAGGCAACCTTTTCCGCCCAGTCGAGTTCGACCCCTTCCGGGGACGAAAGCAGGCGTTTGCCGCTGATTTTTTCCAATTCACGTGCTGCGTTCACAAGTCCATGCCTCACATCATTTTGCGGAGCTTCCACCGTTGTGGCGGAGTTCGCAAGCGCAATCAGCTTGGGAATCTTGCCATCATTTTCCAGAAGCAGCGCCTTGGTGGTGGTGCTGCCGATATCCGTGATCACGATCAGTTCTGTATCCAAGAGCATTTTGTCTCCTTTTCACCCCTTGCGGGAGTGCTTTTACAAACACAAAATTGCCCTGCCGCTGTCAAGCTTTTCCTGCCTCCTGAGCTCAGGGATTCCTTGACAAAAGCAGAATTCATAAAAAATGTGGATTCATGAAACGAGAAAGCATTGGCGGCGCAGTACTGTTTTTGTTCATTGTGCTGTACATCATTATTTTCAGCCCCTCCGCAGATCAACTGAAAGGCAAGGTTGTAAAGGTTCAGGACGGAGACACAGTCACGGTTTTGGTGGGCAGCACCCAACACAAGATTCGTCTGCAAGGCATAGACTGTCCTGAAAAAGCTCAGCCCTTTGGCTCAGCCGCCACCAATTTTGCTTCCGCCAAGGTTTTTGGCAAAACCGTCACGGTGGAGTGGGATGAAAAGGACCGCTATGGACGAATTTTGGGCGATGTGATCTATGATGGCAATCAAAGCCTGTCGCGGGAACTGTTGAAAGCAGGGCTGGCTTGGCACTACAAGCAATATAGCGATGATCCCGTCCTGGCAGGTCTGGAATTTATGGCCAGAAGCGCCAAAAAGGGGCTTTGGGCGGACAAAAATCCCATCCCCCCGTGGGAGTGGCGCAAGCTCAAACGAAAAAAACCTTGACGTGCTGCCGCCTTTTCTTAATATGATATAAATTTCCGTTTTGGCTCTGAATAAGGCATAACGGCTTGCAATACAAACAAATAAAATGATATAAACAAGGAGTCCAAGTCATGTCAAAAGTCCCCAGTTTTCTTGATGCCGACTTGAAAGGCAAAGTGGTGCTCATGCGCGTGGATCACAACGTGGTGAAAAAAGGAAAGATCAAGGATCCCATGCGCATCGAATCCACCATCCCCACCATTTTGCACGTCTTTAAGAAGGGTGGACTGCCCATTTTGATGACCCATGTGGGCAGGCCTTACGACAAAAAAACCGGAGAAATCTCCATCTCCGACGACGAATCCGTGCGCCCCATCGTGGACTATCTGGAAGAAAAGCTGCAGCTCAAGGGCCTGATTCCGGATTGCACAGCTTCCGGCGCGGAAGGGATCACGGATTTGAGCCCCATCGCCTCTGCGGTTCAGCAGTTGAAAGCTGGCAGGGTGGATTTTGTGTATCTGCCAAACACACGCTGGTTCAAAGGTGAGGAAAGCAAAAACGAAGCTTCCGACCTTTTGGCTCAGGGGCTGGCAGCCAACGCCGATCTTTTCATCAACGATGCCTTCGGTTCCTGGCAGCCTCATGCCTCCACTTTCAACATCACAAAGTTTCTGCCTTCCTACGCAGGACTCCTGATGCAAAAAGAGATCGACAACCTCAGCAAGGTCTTCGACCCCAAGCGTCCCCTGGTTTCCGTGGTGGCGGGCTCAAAATTCGACACCAAGATGGGGCCGCTCTCCTCGCTCATCAAAATCAGCGACAAGCTGGTTTTGGGCGGGGTGCTTTACAACGCCTACCTCGCCGTGAAATACAATCTCAGCATCAAGGGTTTGGAGCAGGGCGACCTGGACCTCGCCGCCCAGTTCCTGAAAGACCTTGAACCCTATCAGGATAGAATTGTCGAACTGCCCTGGATCATCGAATCCGACAGCTTTGAAAACGCCGAAAATTTCCGTGCCCACCGCGTTGCGGATCTGGCTCCGGGAACGCAGCTTAACTATGTTTTGGACATCGACCCGCGCTCTTTTGAAGACGAAAATGTGAAGCAGGTCTTTTCCTCTGCCGCCACCATTTTTGTGAATGCCGTGATGGGCTACACCACCCTCTTCCGGGAAGGAACCAAGGCCTTCAACCTGCTTTTGGATGCCAGCACCCAAGCCCTGAAATTGATCGGCGGCGGCGACACCATTCAGGATTTCCGCGAACTCTTGCCCGGGGTCTTTGCCAACGCGAAAAACGACCCTCGCTACTATTTCTTCACCGGCGGCGGCGCCATTTTGGATTCCATCGTACAAGGCTCGCCCTATGGCATGAAGCCGGTACAGGCGCTCATCAAAGAATAAGGAGTACAGGCCCGTGAACATTAAAAAGCAGCTTGATCTGCACGACGAATTTCCCGTCCCAAGCTGGGAGGAATGGAAAGAAAAGGCAGTTGAAGCCCTCAAGGGAGCGGATTATGACAAAGTGATGTACACCCGCACCCCGGAAGGCATCACGCTCAAACCCATCTACCGCAAGGAAGACTTGGAAAGCCTGCCTTTTGTGAACGCCCTGCCCGGAGATGCGCCTTTCCAGCGCGGCAACTCCGCTGAACACGACGGAAGCTGGGAACTTGCCCAAGCCCAAAGCGAAGCGGATCCCGCCGCTCTGAACAAGCAGATCCTGGCTGAGCTCCAGCGCGGTCTCACCATGGTGAACCTGGCTTTGGCGCACGACGACAATCCCCGGGGCGTGGTTTTCAAAACCGCCGAAGATTTCCAAACCGCGCTCAATGGCGTGGACCTGAAAGCCGCACCGCTGATGGCGCAGCTTGACATGGACGACCCCGACCTTTTTGCCTGGCTTGCCCGGCAGCATAAAGATGAGATCAGGGATCTGCCCGGCAGCCTTGGCTATGATCCCATCGCCGAATATGCCCGCAAAGGCTTTTTGAACCTAAGCTGGGAAGCCGCTTGGGATACTCTGGAAAAAACGGTGCAAAGCCGAATCGAAGAAGCGCCCAAATTGCGAGCCATCTCGCTGGACGGCACGGTTTATGAATCCGCCGGCGCCTCTTCCGCACAGGAACTGGGCTTCGTTCTGGCTTCCGCTTTGGAATATCTGCGGCGCCTCACCGACAAAGGCATGGACGTCAACCGGATCGCCCCGCTTTTCCAAGCTCGGCTGGCTCTCGGCTCAAACTTCTTTATGGAAATTGCCAAGATCCGCGCCTTCAGAATGCTGTGGAACGAGGCTCTCAAAGCCTTTGGCGCTGAAGGTGATGCCCGCAAGATCTGGATTCACGGCAAAACCGGCAGCTTCAACAAAAGCCGCTACGACCTCTATGTGAACCTGCTGCGCACCTCCACGGAAGGCTTTTCCGCTGTGATCGGCGGAGTTGACAGCCTCGAAATCGACCGCTTCGACGCCGTGGTGAACCCTCAGGCGGAAGAATTTGCCAAAAGACTGGCTCGCAACCAACAGCTCATCCTGGGCGAGGAAGCCCATTTCAGCAAGGTTGCCGACCCCGCTGGCGGCTGCTATTACATCGAAAACCTCACCGCCCAGCTTGCCGCGCAAGCCTGGAAGCTGATGCAGGAGATCGAAGCCGAGGGCGGAATGCTCAAGTGCTTGGAAAGCGGCAAGATACACGAGATGATCGCCGGCGTTGCCCATGCCAGATTGGACGCCGTCCACAAGCGCCGTGACGTCTTTGTGGGCGTAAATATGTATGCCGATCCCAACGACGAAGCCCGTCCCGCCGTGGAAGACAAAATCGACGATTCCAAAGCTGCGGTCAGGCTTTCCCAGGGCGCCCTGCCCCGGCTGAGAGCCGTTGGCACTCTGGAAAACTTCCGTGCCCGCATCCAAAAAGCAAAGCCCGAAGTTTTCCTGCTCACCATGGGCAGCCTCGCCGAATATAAGGCCCGTGCAGACTTTTCCGCCGGATTCCTGCAGGTGGGCGGCTTTGAAACCGTCACCGGCACAGGCTACACGGATATCGACACCGCCATCACAGCGGCAAAGGACTATCAAGCCATCTGCATTTGCAGCACGGACGACAAATATCCCGAGCTTGTTCCCGCCCTCTGTGCAAAGCTGAAAGGAAAGACCCTGATCCTGGCTGGCTACCCGCAGGACATGGTGGAATCCTACAAAAAAGACGGCATCGATCTTTTCATCCACCTGCGCGCCAATGTGTTGGATACTCTCAAAGAGCTTGCCGCAAAAATGGAGGTGGCACCATGAAACCAGATTTCACCAAGTTGAACCCCGATTTTGCCGCCGAGCGCAAAGGGCAGGTCGCGTCCGCTCAAATCTGGCGCACAAACGAACAAATCGACGTCAAACCCCTTTATACAGACAAAGACCTGCACGACCTGCAGCATCTGGACTACCTCAGCGGCATCGCGCCCTTCCTGCGCGGACCATATCCCACCATGTATGTGCAGCGTCCCTGGACCATCCGCCAATACGCTGGATTTTCCACCGCCGAAGAGTCCAACGCCTTCTACCGCCGCAACCTGGCGATGGGGCAAAAAGGCTTGTCCATCGCCTTTGACCTTGCCACCCACAGGGGCTACGATTCCGATCATCCCAGGGTGATCGGCGACGTTGGCAAAGCCGGCGTGGCTGTGGACAGCATCCTGGATATGAAAATCCTCTTCGACCAGATTCCGCTGGACAAGATGAGCGTTTCCATGACCATGAACGGCGCGGTGATCCCGATCATGGCGTTCTACATCCTTGCCGCCGAAGAGCAGGGCGTAAAGCCGGAACTCCTAAATGGCACCATCCAAAACGACATCCTGAAAGAATATATGGTGCGCAACACCTACATCTATCCGCCGGAAGCCTCCATGCGCATCATTGCCGACATTTTCCGCTACACCTCCAAAAACATGCCAAAGTTCAACAGCATCAGCATTTCCGGCTACCACATGCACGAAGCCGGAGCCACTGCCGACCTGGAAATGGCATACACGCTTGCCGACGGCCTGGAATATGTGCGCACCGCCGTGAACGCCGGTTTGGACATCGATCTCATCGCTCCCCGCCTTTCCTTTTTCTGGGCGCAGGGCATGAACTATTTCATGGAATTGGCGAAAATGCGCGCCGCACGTGTGCTTTGGGCAAAGATCATCAAGGGCTTCAACCCCAAAAACCCCAAGAGCATGGCGCTGCGCACCCACTCTCAAACTTCGGGCTGGAGCCTCACCGAGCAGGACCCATACAACAACATAACCCGTACCTGCATCGAAGCCCTGGCAGCCACGATGGGACACACCCAGAGCCTGCACACAAACTCTTTGGACGAAGCCATCGCCCTGCCCACAGACTTCAGCGCCCGCATTGCCCGCAACACCCAGCTCTTTTTGCAGCATGAAGCCGGCGTGACCCGCGTCATCGACCCCTGGGCTGGGTCCTACTATCTGGAAAGCCTCACCGATGCCATCATGAAACGCGCCTGGGATCACATCACCGAGGTTGAAGAACTGGGCGGTATGGCGAAAGCCATCGAAAACGGACTGCCCAAGCTCAGGATCGAGGAAGCCGCCGCCAGAAGGCAGGCGCACATCGATTCCGGAGAGGACACCATCGTGGGCGTAAACAAATATCGCCTGGAAAAAGAAGACCCCATGGAGATTTTGGAAGTGGACAACAGCGCTGTGCGTGATGCCCAGATTGCACGTCTGAACAAGCTTCGCGCCGAACGCAATGAAGCCAACACCCAAAAAAGCCTGCAAGCGCTCAGCCATGCGGCGGAAAGCGGCGAAGGAAACCTGCTGGAGCTTGCCATAAACGCCGCCCGCGACAGAGCTTCCCTGGGAGAGATTTCCGACGCCATGGAAAAAGCCTTTGGACGCCACCAGGCTTCCATCAAACTGATCAACAACGTTTACAGCAGCGAGTATGCCAAAATGGATGAAATAGAAAAAATACGAGCCTTAACCGACGAATTTGCCGAACGCGAAGGCCGACGTCCCCGCATTCTGGTGGCAAAAATGGGGCAGGACGGTCACGACCGCGGCGCCAAGGTCGTTGCCACCGCATTTGCCGACATGGGCTTTGACGTGGACATGGGGCCGCTGTTTCAAACCCCCCAGGAAACCGCGCGCCAAGCCATCGAAAACGACGTCCACGTCATCGGCATGAGTTCCCTGGCGGCAGGGCACAAGACCCTTTTGCCGCAGCTCGTGGAAGAGCTTGCCTCGCAAGGCCGCGAAGACATCCTCATCGTGGTGGGCGGCGTGATCCCGCCTCAGGACTATGAATTTCTACTGCAAAGCGGCGCCACCGCCATCTTTGGTCCCGGCACCAAGCTGCCGGAAGCTGCCACGATTCTCTTGGAAAAAATGCTTGGGGACTGATGGACGAAAAACATCGCAAACCCGAATGGGTGCCCAGTGGAGCCGGCAGGGAATTTGCCACGCGGGTGCTGCCGGCGAATCAGGCTCCCGGTGAAAACGCCGTAACCAGCGTTCGCAAGCCCCGCCGCGTCCAGCTTTCCGCCTCCGAAATTGCGGAAGGCGTCGTCCAGGGCGACCGCTCCCTTTTGGCGCGAGCCATCACCCTCATCGAAAGCAATTCCCCGCGCCACTTTGAAGACGGGCAGGAACTGGTGCGCCTGCTCCTGCCCGCTTCAGGAAATTCCGTGCGCATCGGCATCACGGGCACCCCCGGCGCCGGAAAAAGCACCTTCATCGAAAGCTTTGGGGTTTGGCTGATCGAGCGCGGACACAAGGTTGCCGTGCTTGCCATCGACCCCAGCAGCAGTCTGTCCCGCGGCAGCATTTTGGGCGACAAAACCCGCATGGAAAAGCTGAGCAGGCATCCCCACAGCTTCATCCGGCCTTCCCCCAGCGGCGGAGCCTTGGGCGGGGTCGCCAGAAAAACCCGTGAAAGCATGATTGCCTGCGAAGCCGCAGGCTACGACGTGATCCTGATCGAAACCGTGGGCGTGGGACAATCCGAGACCACGGTGCGTTCCATGGTGGATTTCTTTCTGCTGATGCAGATTGCCGGAGCGGGAGACGAACTGCAGGGCATTAAAAAAGGCATCATGGAACTTGCCGACCTCATCGCGGTGAACAAAGCCGATGGCGACAACATCCTGCCCGCCCAACAGGCGGCGGGGGAACTGAACAACGCCCTCCACTATCTGCGTCCTGCCACACCGGGCTGGACCAGCCGCGCCGTAACCTGCTCCGCCCTCGAAAGCGAAGGCTTGAACGTGATTTGGGATGCCGTGCAGCACTTTGTAGAACACGGCAAAAACACTGGGATCTTCGCTGAACGCCGCCAGGATCAGGTCTTACAGTGGTTTGAATCCCTGCTCACCGAGGGCGTGCTCAACCGCTTCAATGCCGACCCCCGCGTGCAATCCCAACTGCCAAATCTGCGCGAACAGGTGCAAAAAGGCGAACTGCCGGTGCTCTTGGCAGTTAAAACCCTCTTGGACGAAATCTGAACCCAGCCCTTCACAAGCCATATCGAAAATCCCACCAAAATTCACTTGCAACCACATTTTTCAGCTCAGCCTCCCTTGGCCCCGAACCCAGCTTCTCCCTTGGCTCCATCCTAAAGACAAGCTAAACACATCCCAAAGACCACCCGCGAAAAATTTGGGAGGCACATGAGCAGGATTGCGGTGGCTCTTGATTTGGGCTCAAGGGCGAAGGCCAGGCCAGTTTGGAAGGGTTCCCGCAGAGAACGCGAAAAAAGCCGCGGATGACGCAGATTTTTGAGGTTGACAATTTCCAAAGCTTCTGAATCAAGTTATCTTGCATTGAAAATGGAATAAGGATAATAAGATGAAAGAAACCGACTTTGTCTTAATGAGCGAAAAGCAATTTGATGAAGTGATCAGATATATCAGCGAACTGACTTCACAGAGGTTCATGCATCTAAACCTTTCTGATGATATCGCCAGCAGCATTTTGGCAAAGCTGATCAAAAGCCCAGCCCCCACAGACCCGATGGGGATTCCAGCCGACTTTATCAATTCCGTATTCCCCAAGGCGGTGGAGGATGTGTTCAATAATTATCACAAGCTGTCCTTCCTATTCTGCCTTTCAAAAACTCAAGATCCCAGCCTATCCGAAGATATATCCCAAGAAATCATCAGACTGCTGCTATCCTCAAAAAACGATATCGATAACGTATATGCCTGGATAAGGCAGGTGACGCACAATCTGCTTTGCAAACACTACGAATATATGGCAAAAGAAAGAGATCTGTACAATATGCTATGTATGGAAGCCAGCTCCTTGCAGAATATGATGAGATCTGAAAACACTGTTGACATAGAGGGCTTGAATCCTCAGGCAAAGAAGGAAATCCTTACCAGCAAGGAGTATCATGATTACACTGCCATGCTTGCATTTAATGGAATAAGGGACTATGCTGCCTCAATGAACGTAAGCGACAAAGTGGCACAAAAGCGAAAAGACAAAGTTATCCGCAATCTGCGCTCCAAGATCCTGCTCGCAATTGGATGGGAGGCAAGCCGTAAGATTTTGAACTATAATCAATACATTGCCATCCAAAAGTTTATCCGCTCTCTTTTAAAAGCAGGGCACAGCACCGGGGATACCCAGCCCCAAAGCAAGATCAGTCCGAAGCTGGCGCAGGCGATGAATGGCATCGAAAGGATTGATGATTGGGGGATCACCATGGTGGATAACGGCAGATTCAGAATCCACATCTTCCATTTATCCCAAGATAAACAACCGATTATCGCCACCTTCTTCATCCTCCTGAATGAGAAAAACCATGTCTCTGTTGAGAATTGTAAAAAAAATGAAATCATCGGAGCTCACACAATTCCTGCTAACGTGCAGATACCCAAGGAGATGGGCAGATCACTCTGGACTTATGAGAAAATTATTTCACTTCTGAAGTAAAAAATCTTCGATTCTGGCATCTCAGTTTTGCCATTTTTGGCACTTATAGATATAGAAACTAACTTCAGGAAGTGTAAAAATGAAAAGATACCTCACATTGCTAATGATCCTGCTGCCATTGATCAGTTACAGCGTTACCCGGCAGGTAGCACTTGATGGCAGCCAAGCCTACACATCCATCCAAACAGCGATCAACGACGCAGTAAGCTGGGATGTGGTTTTGGTGCATCCGGGACGTTATATTGAGAATATCAATATGTCCAACAAAAGCAACATAATCCTGGCTTCCTTAGAATACACGACTGCCGATACCAGCTATATCAGCAGCACAATCATCGATGGCAGTGGCGGCAACAACTCCACGATATTATGCTACGAGAACACACAAAATTGTACAATCAGGGGATTCTCAATCACTGGTGGCAGGGGATATGCTTTCTATGATGGAACAAGCCCTTATCAGATATTTGGGGGTGGGATATTTATTTATATGAATAATACGGTGTCCCTCAAGAATCTAAACATTTTTGAAAACACCACTTCAATTGGTGGTGGGGTAACAATACTTGCATCAAACAGTGTATATCTTTCAGGAGTGAATATCTATGATAATATCGCCAGATACAGGGGAGGTGGACTATCGTTGGGTAGTAATCTAAATAGCACTCCTCACATTATCTTTGACCAAATAAATCGATGCAGTATTTATAGCAACTTTGCCCAATGGGGAATGGATATAGACTGGTATTTTATTAATTCTGGGACTGTAGAAGTATATCTGAAAAAATTCACCGTCCCACAATGGGAGAAATACTATGCTTCATATTATGAATCCACCTATCCCCCCAGTCCCTACACTGTATTTGACATTCAAGAAGCTTACCTGCAGCCTCTTGATGCAGACCTGTATGTGAGCCCCCACGGAGATGACGCCAATGATGGCTTAAGCCCTGCCACAGCCATAAAGACTCCCTCTCGGGCAATGCAAAGAATCGCCTCCAATCCGGATAACCCCAAAACTGTGCATCTGCTGGCAGGAGAGCACCACAATCTGTTTGGAGCAGAATACATCCCCATATCCATCAAGGATTACACCATCCTGAAAGGCGTGTCGGAAGCCCAGACCAGATTGTATGGAGAGAATATGTTGGAAGGCACGGGGGTTATAAGCATGGGCATAGAAAGCTATGGGATGACGCTGAAAGACCTTTCCATCACCACCTCCCATGCCTCCGCAATCTTTTCCTGGGGTGTTCATGATTTCCTGATGGAAAATGTATGCATTGAGAACTGCAGTGTAGATAGATGGATTTTTGCCATTGGTTACAAAACCAGCACTTACACGATTAGAAACGTGATCCTGCGAGATAACTTGGCATATTATGCCCAAAATGGGATGGACGTGAGGGGTTCCATAGTCACATTGGACAACATTCTCCTGATAAATAACCAGACCGAAAGCCTTTCACCGTATTGGTATAACCGTGGAGCTGGATGCTTTGAAGCTTGGGTCACCAATACTCTGACCATCAGCAACAGCAAGTTTATAAACAATACTCACTATTCTGAGGATGGCTGGGCAAATATTAGAGTCTCAGGCAGGACGGATGAACCTACAGCCATTGTGGAAATAGATAATTGTCTGTTTGCCGATAATCATACCTATGGTGGGGCAAGAGATATTAGATTTGCTGATTTGGCTGAGGTAAGAGCTATCAACTGCACCTTTGCCAATAATGTCGGGACATATCCCGATTTTTACTATTCAGGAGCTGACTCCAACCAAATTGTAAACTGCCTGTTCAGTAATAATAGCGCATGGTATGAGATCAAGGCAGTTGAGAACACAATTATAGAAAACTGTCTGTTTTCTCGAACCAACAACATCTATCGGACATACAATGGAATGCCATTGAACTGGGGAATAAATAACATTACAGGTGCTGATCCGTTATTTGTGGGTGAAGATCCTGCATCACCAACCTCCTACTACTTATGTGCGGATGATATCAATGGATACTCTCCTGCCATAGATGCGGGGACAATGGACGCGTCGATTCTGCCCATTGGTTACACTATCCCTCAATATGACGCCTTTGGGAATAATCGAGTGTACGGCTCCGGAATAGATATTGGGTGTTATGAATCTCCTGGTTATACTGGTGTGGAAGATGATGTCGTTACTGCCATAGATACATGGCAACTTTCCAATTATCCCAATCCCTTCAATCCCAGCACCACGATATCTTACAGTCTTCCTGAAAACAGCTCGGTGAGGGTGGATATCTATAACATCAAAGGTCAGCTTGTTAAAACACTTGTGAACCAAACCATGCTTGCCGGAACCCATAGTGTAGTCTGGGATGGCAAAGATGATAATGGCAGCGTCGTATCCTCGGGAGTGTATTTTACACGTATCTTTAGCAATGGGAAGTCCCATACATCTAAGATGTTAATGATGAAATAGGGTCAAATGGCACCATGAGAAGCCTGGGGCAACCCGGGCTTTTCAATTGGATAACGTTTCCAGTGAAACGATGGGAATGGAGTTGACCTAAACTATCGTCTCTCCGAGACTCGTATCTTATACTGAGCGTTGGAGTTGACCTAAACTATCGTCTCTCCGAGACTCGTATCTTATACTTATAGTAGGAGTTGACCTAAACTATCGTCTCTCTGAGAATCATATTTTGGCTTATCGCTGGAGTTGACCTAAACTATCGTCTCTCCGAGATTCGTATCTTATGCTTACCGTTGGAGTTGACCTAAACTATCGTCTCTCCGAGACTCGTATCTCATACTTAGCGTTGGAGTTGACCTAAACTATCGTCTCTCCGAGACTCGTATCTTATACTTATCGCTGGAGTTGACCTAAACTATCGTCTCTCCGAGACTCGTATTTTATACTTATCGTTGGAGTTGACCTAAACTATCGTCTCTCCGAGACTCGTATTTTATACTTATCGTTTGAGTTGACCTAAACTATCGTCTCTCCGAGACTCATGTCTTAATACTTAAGACTATGTTATTCAGGACGATGGAAGAGATGTTGTCTATTGTATTCGATTCCATGTTTTTCCAAAAGGCTGAAGTATTCATCCATGAAGTTGAGTTTTTTATGATGTTCCTTTTGGTTTTTGATATATGTCCTCACCTTTTCTCTCATGCTGGCTGACACTGAAAATGCGGCATAACCACCTTGCCAGCTGAATTTTCCAGGAAGCCAGTTTTGTTGATTTATAAATCTGCTGCTGTTGGCTTTTATCTTTTGTGCCACTTCTGCTATAGACTTTGCGGGGTTTAAACCAATTAGGATGTGGACATGGTCTTCAACGCCGCCTATGCAGTGCACAAAACAACCCAACCCTCTGATTATACCAGCAATATAACTATATAACTCATCCTGCTTTTCCTCAAATAAGACTGGTACTCTGGCATACGTTGCCATCACATAATGAATGTAGATATTTGTATAAGAATCTGCCATGTTTGCTTCCTTTCATGCTGCTTCATGTTTCCGATATGATATTGTTTTCCCCTTGTATGACAAATGATTTATCAGCTGCTAATTTGGGTATGTGAAGGGGTTACAATTTGTTACTAAAGTTTCCTGAGTCTATTTAAACTACAACCACTTTGTACGCTAAGTCTCACCAGAGATAGTATTTTAGGTTAAATACGGTTAGAGAATATCTGCCTGAGTCTCACCAGAGACGGTATTTTAGGTCAAATGCAATTACAGAACACCTTCCTGAGTCTCAGAGAGACGGTATTTTAGGTCAACTCCAACGGTAAGCATAAGATACGAGTCTCGGAGAGACGATAGTTTAGGTCAAATACGGTTACAGAATACCTACCTGAGTCTCAGAGAGACGGTATTTTAGGTCAAATACAATTACAAAATACCTACCTGAGTCTCACCAGAGACGGTATTTTAGGTCAACTCCAACGGTAAGTATAAGATACGAGTCTCGGAGAGACGATAGTTTAGGTCAAATGCAATTACAAAATACCTACCTGAGTCTCAGAGAGACGGTATTTTAGGTAAAATGTGGAGTTACGCCAGAATAATTTCGCTCCTTAGCGAAAATAATCGCTAATCTACAACCCCCATTCCCGGCTTTTTGACACTAATCTAGTATAAGACAGAAAACATGGGTGTTGAGTCTCAAATGTTGGTGTAAATTCCAACTCGGTTTTCGTATCTTAACACAATGGCCTAGATTTCTCACATTCATTCGAAATGACAAGGGACTGGATCCTATCGCTGGCGCTCCAGGATGACAGACTGACCATCTCGCCACATTGTCAGTCTGTCACCTATCAAAAAACCCCTTTTCATCCACATCATCCTGTGTATCCCTAATCTATAAAAAACGGTTCAATTTTCCCGATTCCCATCCGACGAAAAGCGCCGGGATAAGAGGAATTGATGAATTGATGAATTGATGCCCCTCCCAAAATCCACTTTTTTCCAAATCCATGATCAGAAAAAACCCCGGAGCATTGCTGTGCACCGGGGTCTTGTTTATTCGAGTGAGGGTATTTATTTCATGAGGACGATGCGTCCGTTTTTCATCATGCCAGAGCTGGACATGCGGAAATAATAGACTCCGCTTTGCACTTTGCTGCCGTTGTCGTTGGAACCGTCCCAGTTGAGATGAGCTTGTCCGGCGGCATCGGCTGTGGTTTCAAAGCTGCGCACCAACTGGCCGCGGGCGTTGTAGATGGAGAAATCCACCGGGGCGCCGGCTGAACCAGTTTGGAGGGAATTATGGATAGTCTCCCAAAACTGCAAAATGAACACCAAAACTGTAAATCACACTTTGCTGACAGTATATACACGTACAATTGTGCTCCCTTAGGTTGAACTGCCGGTTATCTCATTTTTCTCGATAGTAAAAAACGCTGACCCTCCGAGTTTCATCCTCCTTAAGCACCCTTATTGCCCTTAGTTTGCCAGGGAAATTCAATAATTTACCATTAGTTTGACTCCATAAACTCAGAATATTGCCCTTAGATTGATCCTGAAAACGCCAAAAATTGCCTTGACATATTATCCGCCCCTTATTTTATATCCGCATCAGAGAATCAGATAGGAGTCCAAGATGATTAAAAGAACGATTGAGCTTGATTTGCAGCGCTGGAAGGGTGAAAAAAAGCACAAACCATTGGTGCTCAGAGGTGCCAGGCAAGTGGGAAAGACCACCGTCGTGAAGGAATTTGCCAGGTCTTTTCCAATTTTCTTATATGTGAATCTTGACTTGGAGGCTGATAGACAGCTTTTTGCTCGTGAACTCAAGGTTCGTGAGCTGTTTCAATTGATCTGTTTACGTTTTTCACAGCCAATAAAACCCGAAGAGACCCTGCTTTTTATCGATGAAATTCAGTTCAGTTCGATGGCAATCAAGATGTTGCGTTATTTTTATGAAGAAATTCCAGAGCTATGTGTGATAGCTGCTGGATCACTCTTGGAAGTGGTGGTGGGAGATAAACACCAGAGTTTTCCGGTGGGCAGAATTGAGAATCTTTGGCTGCAGCCGCTTAGCTTTGAAGAATATCTGGGAGCTCTGGGCAGGGATGATCTTTTACAGGCTTACCACCAGGTACCTGCATCGGCGCCTTTCATCGAAGAGCTCAAACGTCAGTTCAAAATCTATTCCCTGCTGGGTGGAATGCCAGAAGCAGTTGCCAAGTATCTTGAACACAAGGATATGATGATTGTCAACCGCGTCTATGAATCCCTTGTGAGCGCCTATCTTGAAGATGTGGATAAATATGCGGACGATGTTTCAATGGCAAGAGCTTTGGTTCATATCCTCAAAACAGCACCGGCTGAAGCAGGAAAACGCATCACTTTGGAAGGCTTTGGTGCATCGGATTATAAAGCGCTCACTATCCGTCAGGCTTTCGATAAACTGCAGAAAGCGCAGCTCCTAAAGCTCAGCTTTCCCGTAACTTCTGCAATGTTACCCATGGTTCCTCAATATCGGCGCAAGCCCAGGCTGCAGCTACTTGACACGGGATTACTCAATTACCAGCTTGGCATCCAGGAGGAATATTTCCTTTCAGATTCCTTGGAATCCATCCATAAAGGATTGATTATCCAACATATTGTGGGGCAGGAATTGCAAAGCATTTGGGCTTCGTCACCTCCACAGCTCAGCTTTTGGGTTAGAGAAAAATACCAATCCTCGGCTGAGGTGGATTTCGTGATCCCGCATCGCGGGAAACTGCTTCCCATCGAAGTAAAATCAGGAAGCACCGGTTCTCTGCGCTCACTCATACAATTTATGCTGATTTCAGAACACGACATGGCGATCCGCATCCACGAAGGCAGTCTGAGTTTTGATAAGCTCCGGCTTCCAGACGGACGGACTTTTGGGCTCCTGAACTTGCCTTTGTGTCTCAGCGCAAAGGTTCGTCAGTACGCAGATCATTATTTTGCTCTGAAAAAGACTTGAGGATGTTGAGTCTCAAATGTTGGTGTAAAATCCAACTCGGTTTTCGTATCTTAACACAATGGCCTAGATTTCTCACATTCATTCGAAATGACAAGGGACTGGATCCTATCGCTGGCGCTCCAGGATGACAGACTGACCATCTCGCCACAATGTCAGTTTGTCACCTATCAAAAATCCCCTTTTCATCCACATCATCCTGTGTATCCCTAATCTATAAAAAACGGTTCAATTTTCCCGATCCCATCCGACGAAAAGCGCCGGTATAAGAGGAATTGATGAATTGATGGAATTGATGCTCCTCCCAAAATCCACTTTTTTCCAAATCCATGATCAGAAAAAACCCCGGAGCATTGCTGTGCACCGGGGTTTTGTTTATTTGAGTGAGGGTATTTATTTCATGAGGACGATGCGTCCGTTTTTCATCCTGCCAGAGCTGGACATGCGGAAATAATAGACTCCGCTTTGCACTTTGCTGCCGTTGATGTCGGAGCCGTCCCAATTGAGATGAGCTTGTCCGGTGGCATCGGCTGTGGTTTCAAAGCTGCGCACCAACTGGCCGCGGGCGTTGTAGATGGAGAAATCCACCGGGGCGCCGGCTTTGCTTTGGATGCCAATTTCGGCGTTGCCGCGGAAGGGGTTGGGATGCACGCTCACGCCAAATTCGGCGGAGACGATCTCATCGTCGTTTGCCACGCCCACATTGATGGTGACCACGTTTGAGGGGTCAGACAGCATCATGGGGTTGTTGAAAAGGGTGCAAATCCAATATTGATGGGTGCCGGTGGGCACGTAGGTATCGGTGAAAGTGAGGGTGTTCGGGTTTGTGATGGTGGAGATATTGAGCCCGTTGCGGAACAGGCGATAGCCAACCATGCCTTTTGCTTCATAGTGCGCCGGGCGTTCCCAAGTGAGCACCACAGTGCTGGGCGGGGTGAGGTTTGCCTGCAGGTTGCGGGGCGCGGGCAACACTTCGATGGGAAGGGTGTATGCGCTCATCACAGGGTTTCCGGGCATGCCGTGATGGTCCACAGGGGTCACCTGGAAGGCAAGCGGAAAATCGAGATCTTCCTCAACAGGGCTGTAAGCCAGTTCATTGGCGCCGTTGATGGCTTGGGGCGCATTGTTCACAATGCGGAACCACTGATAGATGGATTCGCCTTCGGTGTTGCCATCGGGGTCGCTGAATTGGTAGCTGGCTGTAAGCTCTTGTTTGATCACGGGAGGTCCTGCCACAAAAACGTCTTCGGCAATCGGGGGAGCGTTCACAAAGCCGGTTCCGGAAAGCGGAACTTCAATGTTTGGATGGTTGTAAAGGTTTCCGTTGATGGTCATGGTGCCAGTGTAGGTCTGCGCAGCGGCGGGGGTGAAGCTAACGTTCACAGTGGCTGAAGAGGCTGCGGGGATGTTGAAAGTGCTGGTGCTGGCGGTGAAGGCGGGGTTGTCGATGCTGATGGTGCCGGTGGCGGGGCTGCCTTGGAAGTTCACGATGGTGACGGGAATCACAGAGCTTCCGCCCACATACATATTCGGGAAATCAAGCTGTTCGTGGGAAAGTGGGTAGGCTCCCACCAAAGCTGCCAGAGAGTATTTAACTCCCTGCAGGATTTCCTTTGAGGTCTGGTTTTGCAGGAAGAAAACCACCTCAGTATTGGCGATATTCCAAGAGGCTTGTGGCGTCATGGTGAGGGTCACCGTGGTGGTTTCGCCGGTGCCAAGGTTGATGGGGGTTCCGCTTTGGCTGGGCGCCATGAGGCGGTTCACGTTGTCCACAGTGGTTTGGTTGCCCCAGTTGAAGGGAATGTTGGATTCCGTGAGCACCGCGTGGAGCAGAACGTTGGTGTTTGTATCTGCTTCGGGTTTGCTGACGGTGACCGCAATCATGTATTCATCGCCAGCTTGGTTTCCGATGGCGCTGATGCTGTAGTGCGACGGAACCGCAAGGCGTGCATTCACCTTGGGCAGATAGTTTGAATACATGGATTGGGTGGCGCTGCCACCCACGGAGGCGTTCAGCCCGTCGAAATAGGCGGTGGGATAGCCGCTGGGAGCGTAATAGCTGTTGCGGGCGTTTGAATAGGTGTTTGCAAAGTTGTCACCATTATGGTTTTTAATGATGGCAACGGCATGTCCGTTTTGAAGCAGGTCATGGCAGCCCATGGCCGCGCCCGGACAGTAACCACACCAGGTTCCGGTGGCAACTTCCACCACGACCAATTCTCTGGGCACCGCCGTCAGGGCTGCAAACAGCCCCAAAAGTGCGAGTATCACGAGAAAGCTTTTCTTCATCTCATTCTCCTTATGATGTGTAATATTATTTTCAACAAATTACGTGCAATGTCTGATGGATATGCTTTTGTGTCAAGCGCAAATCTGTGGGGACGGATCTTATTGATGGGAAGAGGGTTTTGGCGTCATTATAGAGTATCAAGTGAAATTGCAAATAGTATCACTTTTGTTGCAAATCGCTGTTTTTAGTGAGACCCCAGTATCACCCTTTTTGCAAATCGGTTTCAACCTTTTTGCAAATCTGGTATCACGGTTTTTGCAAATCCAGTTTCAACCTTTTTGCAAATTCAATAGTCTGTGGATTGAAAACAACGAAAAAAACGTGGGAATCACCGGGCGGCGTTCCCACGTCTCGGAGGGCATTCTATGTAGGGTCTGTAGGCTGAGATCATAATCGAAGATGAGTGTTTCTATGTCAAGTCTGAACATCCTCGATCTTTCTTATAGTATTGAGCGGAAAGGACTTGACCACCTTTGCGAGGGGTGTTTGGTAGCACTCATACATCAACAGCCGGGTAACCGGGAAGGAGAACAAGATGACCAAGCAAAACAAGAACCGCAAAGGACAGGCAACGCCGGAGGAGATGGTTCAATCAGGCAGCCAACTTATTCTGAGGCGTGAGGATGGAGCAGAGCAGCCAATTGAAGAGATTATCGAAGCCAATCAAGCATTCCAGGATGATCCATACGATAACGAGTTCCACTACAAGAGCTGGTGGAACCAGTTTAGAGGTCCCTGGCTGCAGTCGGAGAAGATGAGCGAGGATGAGATCAGAACCAGGGCGGATGATGCCTGGGAATGCGGAGACTACAAGGAGATGATCAATCTGATGGCAGAGCTGATCTGCCGGCTCGAAAATAAGAGATAGTCAGTAGCTTGCTATTTCTTAACCCGGTTCTGCCGGGTTTCTCTCTTGGGCATCATTTGGCGAGGGCGATCAGGGTATAGGCAGGCTCGGAGGCGGTATAGACCTGGCTGATCCCAAGGGTAACGGTTACCATGTTTCCTTCAAGCACGGCATCAATTATATAGAGGAAGGCGTCGCACTGGTTACTCAGGATGATATGCGGAAGCTCCTGATACTCCTTTTCCAAGACATGAATGATCGTCTTGTCATCAGACAGGTTGGCGGGACTGCCCTGGCTGTTATCGCCCACTCCCTTGTTCTGATCCTGTATTTCGTGTTCAAGTTTTGACAGAGTGAGTATATCCGGGGCGAAGTGAGTCTTGGAGAGTGCTCCGTTGGCGATTTTGGAGCTTGTAACAGAGCCATCGGTGATGTGACTGGCATTGACGGAGTTGTTCTGCAGGCCTCTGGTGTCGAGCCTGCCGATGATGCAGGTCTTGCCGCTGAACTGGCCAAAGGGACTGCCGAGGTCATCCCAGAGCTCATAGTAGCCGCAGCCGGCCTCAGATTCGATGCTGATCTCGTAGTACCCGGAACCCCCGGTGACTTCGATCAGTTTGAGCCCCTCAGCCCAGGATTGCCCCGGTCTGAGCAAACGGACGTCCACGCCTGACCTGGGCTTGCGGATGCTGCCATCCATATAGTAGTAGCTGATGCCGTATTTATACATGTGATCTCCTTCTGATCTCCTTCCCTAACTTAGCACGGGGTGACTGTCTCGTCAAAGTCGGTGATGATGATGCCACCGAAGTCGATGTAGCCGGGTGAGCCGATGTATCTCGATTCCAGGCTAAACTTGACCTTCGTGGGATACTCATGCAGGTCATCCGGACACTTGGGCAGTTGAGAGATGGTGACCGGGAACTGGCTGTTGATATTGTTGTAGGCTGTGTATTCCAGATAGAGCACGCCCGGGCCGAGGAGGAAGCTCATCAGGCTGTAGTATTCGGATGGCTCAAGCACCGCCTCCAGATCGAAGGCGTCCTCCCGGTAGGCTTCCCTTCTGTGTATGATAGTGGGATCATAAGCGTTCTTCTTCTCGATGCGGTACTTCTGATTGGGGCTGTATTCGATTTGCCCGTTGGGACAGAAGAAGTAATAGATGCCGTCATTAGCCCAGCGGATAAGCTTGAATCCCTTTATAACAACCATGCTTTCACCTTGTATTCATCTTCAATGTAATTGCGCTCCAGTTCGGTTATGGCATAGATCTGATTCTGGATGCGTATCCTGGACTGGAGGGAGAGGTTGTATTTGGAGAGACTATCGATGGTTGCCTCGCAGCTCCACTTGGAGTCATGAAAGTCGATCAAATAGTCTTTGATCAGGTTCTGGAGTTGAGCTGTATCCCCTGTCAGGATATCCAGTGAGCTTATCTGGGGCTTCTCCGGATTGCCCCGCTTGGTAGTGAAATCGACCACATCCCCGGCATCGATGTCTATCACTGTACTACTGTAGGCATCCTTGTTTTTGAACACGATCTGTCCTTGGGGATTGCTGAAGATGGTGGCATTGTAAAGCATGAGCATGGCCTGCAACACTTTGATGTTATCGGTCCGCTCATCGGTGTAGTTTACGTAGGCCTTGCCGGGATGCAGCTTGGCCGGGAAGAGGTTGCCATGAAAGTGGGCTTCGATCCAGTGGTTGACATACTGGCTGCTGCCGTAGCTGCGGCTATCGATAGAGCCCACAGAAGCCAGACCATTGTAGAGGGTGGACTCGGAGACGCCGTTCCCGGTAAAGAAGCCGATGAACTCATTGGTGGCGTTTTCGAGGAAGGCCAGGTTTTCCACCCAGTCGGTCTTTTCGTCATACTCGACCACTACCGGGCAGATATTGTTGAAGAACTTATAGATGCGGCCCCGGTAACGGCCTTGATACCTGGTAGCGGCAGGACTGGGATAGGTGGCCTTGATCACCTTCTTGTAGGCAAAGACGAAGCTCATGCGGTTGGCTATGGTATCGATCAGATATCCCCACTGGGGACCCGGCCAGCCGGAGCCGTCATAGCTGTAAGTCCAGCCATGGGTGGGATTGGGAAAGGCAAGCAGATCATCGAAGCCGATATGGGCGATGGTTAGGGCGTTGCCGCTGCCGATGTTCAGGGTAGGCAAGCTGAACTGATTGGAGTAAGGGATGTTGACGGGTATCTTCTGCCCGATGTCCTGAATGAAATAGGCCAATATCCATTGCGGAAGGTAACCCGCGGAAAGGGAATAGTAGTGGGTGAGATCGGAGAACAGGGAAAGCAGCTTGATCTTGTCGTAACAACTGATCTTGAGGATGCCGGAGGCTACATCAAATGATAGCTGAGAGGTATCTATGATGCCCGTAAAGAATAGAGCCTCGTCCCGGTAGACCTTCACCTCGAAGTGCGAGATATAGCGTTCATGCTCGTTATTCCCACTCAGGATGTTCTCCTGTATCCAGACAGTAGGAAAGCACTCAAACACGAGCCGCTTGGGTTCACGGCTGTAGTTGGAGACCGACTGCAGCTTATCGGCAGAGACAGACAGGCTGATGATGGCTCTGTTGGTGGAGCTATCCTCCAGGCTATGCTTGACCTGGTTGTAGTCGGGAGCATCGGTCTTGCCTTGGATGAAGTCGATCTTAAAACAATTTGTCATAACTCTTCAGATTAGTGTTGACAAGTTGATGTATTTCTGTAGGCTGTTTATGATCGTAGGAGGTTTACGAATGAACCTAAAAGAGAAACTTAGATATAAACCCTCACTGAAAACTTCAAATCCAATCACCAAAACTTCAAATGTCCAAGTCCAGTAGAAGATGAGCCAGACGAATCGAATGTTTGAAATATGCTAACTTCTTTCAGATCATTCTATTGTGTATATGGCGCAAGTTTCCCGATAATCAAAGGGAATGTCCAAGTCCCTCAATAAACGGTGGGAGATTTGAAGTTTTGGTGATAAAATGAGTCACATAATAAAGGAATGTCCAAGTCCAACAAAGCAGATAAGTCTAACCATATCGTATTTGTTAACAATGTGATAGCATCAAATGTCCAAGTGAGTGCAATTTGAAGTTTTAAGTGAGGGTTTGCAGTTCGTAGATGCCATTGGTCTTGATCGAGCCTCCGCCCGCGACCAGAAGGCATTTCTTCACCCCGGCATTGTTCATTTCCTGCCCCAAATGCCTTATCGCTCCCGCTCCGAATAGGATCCGGGTGGGATTGTAGAAACTGAAGGAATCCATTTCCGCTCCTTGTTCTATCTGCCGTTTCAATATTGCTTGTCTGCTAAATTGAAATACTAAGCCAAAAACCAGGACTGGCAAACGGAAACAGCGCTCCCTCCACGCCGGCGGGAAGCTCCGAAGCCTTCAGAAGGTCACTCGAACCGCCTACAGGTCAGCCACCTCCTCATACATGTCGCCGGGCTTGAGATAACGCAGCTGCCTGAGTTCCAGTTCGAAGAGCCGGTAGGCGGGATCAGAGGCTTCCTTCCAATAATCGTAGATGAATGTCGCGAAGTCCGCGATCTCCTTTTTCCGCGCCACTTCTTCGACCTGACGCAGGATCCCCCTGCCGCGCAGATAGCCGGAATACTTGCCCTGGCGGTAGAGCAAACAAAACTCCGCGTTGGGATTGGCGGCGATCTGGGTGCTTTTCGTGTCGGTGGCCCCGGTCGCGAAATAAAGCTTCCCGCCCTTGCAGATCAGCGTCATCGGCCGCAGCCGCGGCTCGAGATTTTCACAGGTGGCCAGCAGCGCCGTTTGAGTGGCTTCGAGCGCCTTTATCCATTTGTGGGTCATCGTTCCTCCCCCATCTTTTTTCTCTTCAAGCCAGAACCGAAGGCGCCTGTCAAGATAATTCTGCCCGACATTGTGCTTGACAAACCGCGGCGGGAAACCATCCTTGCCAAATGCGACCTATTCAAGCCCCGGAAACCCGAGCCAGGATGCAGCGATGCGCCTGACGCTTTGCCTGGCCATTTTTATCCTTTTGGCCTCTGGCCTGAACGCCGTGACCACGGAAGTGGGCTCGATCCGCGGCTTCCTGTATGGCACGGAGCCAGGCTGCGCCTACGACAATTGGGTATCGCACGTGTCCGAGGGACAGGTTTCCTGGCTGAACGTTTACGCGCCGTGGGAGGAACAAAACGACGACTTCGGCGATTTCAGAGTTCCCAGCAGCGAGGATCTGCTCAGTTGGGACGGCGTGATCGCGGATTTTCTGGCCCTGGATCTGGATGCCGCGCAAGCCAAGATCCGAAGTTATGGCTTCCCTTACGAAGTGGTGCAATTCCAGGATCTGGACAGCGGCCGAGTGTTTTATATGCTCAGGGAATTCCTCAATGATGACGTCGATCCCAACGGCACCATAGACACATCAGACGACGAGACCGGCAGTTTCGACTACGGTTGGGGCCTCTACATTTTCAATCCCAGCGCGTCGCGCCCGATTGTGGTCACCCAGGTGCACCCCTGCGACGATTATCCCGGCCCGGTTTTCGCCCTGGAGTCTTTTCTGAAATTGGACGCGCGGTTTTTACTGATCGCCGGAGCGGGCCGCGAAGTGGCCTACATTCCGCCCTACAACAGCAACAACCAGTCGCTCAGCGATCCTTCGCGCAATCCGGACCATCCCTTCAATGTAGCCTACCAACACTGCTGCGACCAGATCCGCGGCCTCACCGGAAGGACCGAACTTTCGCTGCAGATCCACACTTATGACTGGAACAAATATTCCGGCCAACCCAACGTGATGCTTTCCAGCGGCTACGGAAGGGAATTCCCGGCCCTGCCGGTCCGCGACAATTCCCGCGCCCGGAATGACCTGCTCGACCGCACGCCTTACGTGGTACATCCGCAAAACAGCATCGGAACGCATTCCGAGGTCGATATCGACGATTTTTACTGCGTCAATTACAACTACGCCAATCCGGTGACCTATCTGCACAATGGGCAGGAAATACAACTCCCCGAAAACACGGAATTGCCGGGAGCGGAGTTCAATCAGCAGATGCTCTACACGGAGCAGCAAAACCTGTATGATGTCTTTTCGCCCTTCCTGCATGTGGAAATGGATGAACTTCCCAAATGCTACTCGCGCAACGAAGACACCTGGCGCTGGTTTTTCGGTTACGTCGCCGAAACCCAGACCTGGGACCTGGCCCAGCGCTACACGCGTTTCATCCAGTTTTATACGCCCTGGCTGGACGCGCTCTACGCGGTCGTGGACAGCGTGCTGGCCCTGGATGACGGAACCGGGCCCTCCAATCCGGAAAACCTCACCCTGACTGATATGCAGTCCAATTATGCCTATCTGGCTTGGGACCGCAGCTACAGCTACGATTTTGACAGCTATGAGCTGCATCTGCGCTGGGAGGTGGACGGACAGGAAGTTTCCCAGGTCCTGGACCGCGTCACCGATCCCCTCCTGGCCTGGCAAAAAGCACATTCTTTCACCCTGGACCTGCCAGTGGAAAACAGGATCATTTACGCCCGCATCCTGGCCCGGGACAAGCACGGAAACTTCAGCCCCTCCAGCAACGAGATCAAGATCTGGAACACAGCCACGATCGCCGGGAATTTTTCAGCCGCAGAGGGGGACAATGTCATCAACCTCAGTTTCGACAGCGATCTGAGCCAATTCCAAGGTTTTAATATTTATCGCGGCGAAAACGGCGCAAACTACTTCCGCCTTGCGTCCTGGCATCAAAATCCCGGCCTGCTCCCCAATCAGGCTGGCAGCTACGCTTTCACGGATTCGACGGTTGCCAACGGAACTGTTTACGACTACCAGCTTAGCGCGGAATTTGCCGACGGGACACAGCTTTTCCATTGGGAAACTAAGCGCGCCAGCCCCTTCCGGAGATATCCCTTTGTGCTCAGCAACTCCCAGAACGGCACAACCAAGACGCTGTGGATCGGCATAAGTCCGCTGGCCAGCGACGGCACGGACAAATATGACCTACGCAATCAAGCCAGCTCGGGCTCCCTACAGATCGGCACCACCCTGGCCAGCGAAACCTATATCTATTACCAGGATATCCGGCCGGTCTTCGATCCCGCGAGTGCTTTCAAATGCTGGCATCTGCGTTACCGTTGCGATTACGTTTCCTCATATTTGACGCTGACTCCGGATCCAAATCTGATTTTTGAAGGCGCCGAGTTGCTGCTTTATGACGTGCAAAACGACCATTGGCACGACCTGCGTTTGGGACCCTACGTCTGGCTGGGCGCAAATAACAACGGTTGGCGCTACCTAGATCTTTATTGGGGCCGCCAAGCTCCGCGGGTGCAATTCTCCCAGACGGCCGATGTTTATCAATATCTTGGCGAAAATCTGGATCTGCAGTGGGAAGTGATCAACCAGCCCCGCGTCGATAGCGTGGACCTTTATCTGCGCGGAGTCCCGGACACTTTGCAGATCGCATCCGGCCTGCCTCCGCGGCTTACGGAATTCAGCTTCGTCCCGGCAATGCCCGTCAGCGGCGCGCAGCTGGCCGTCGTTTTGAACCTTTCTGACGGAACGGACCTGAGTTTCTCTTCCAGCCGGCGTTTCAGCCTTATTCCCCCCAATCTGGTTTACCAGGGGCCGCCGGGCTATTCACTGTTGAGTTTTCCCTCTGGCGGGTTCGATCAAAGCGTCGCGGAATTGCTCGGAGATACTGCAGCTGCCTGGAGTTTCACCGGATCCGGGGCCTGGCAACCCGCGCAGAACCTGTATTACGGACTCGGATACCTGGTCCGGCATCAGCAGTCCTATCAGCTCAGCTTGCCAGCCGTTCTGCCCAATCATACGGAATCTTTGCCCATATACCCGGGTTGGAATCTGATCCCCAATCCGTTTTCACAGTGGATCGAGCTGAAAAATCTCAATTTCACTGGCCCCGGCATCCAAAAAAGTTATACGGAAATGGTGGATGAGTATAAACCCTCACTGAAAACTTCAAATCCAATCACCAAAACTTCAAATGTCCAAGTCCAAAAGATGATGAGCTATATAAGTCGATTGTTCAAAAATTGCTAACTTCTTTCAGGTCATTTTATTGTGT
>JAAYEF010000015.1 GCA_012728875.1 Candidatus Cloacimonadota bacterium | reverse complement strand
AGATAATAAAGGAATGTCCAAGTCCAACAAAGCAGATAAGTCTGACCATATCGTATTTGTTAGCAATGTGATACCTTCAATTGTCCAAGTGAGAGCAATTTGAAGTTTTAAGTGAGGGTTTGCAATGGGTAAGGATGCCAATGAATTTTGGGTTGACAGAATAACCTTGAAACCCACGCTGAATTTTTTAATTGACAAATTGTCTTATGCGCCAGAGGATGAAACTAGATCTAAACATGATTATAAGATTCATATGAGCCATTCCGTTATTGCCCGTTTAATAACGGAAGAAGGGAACTCAAGTCAACTAAAAGAAGTTGAATTTGTTCAGTAGAAAAAATAGACTTATACGAACATACTTCTCTATAGGAGGTTGTTATGGCAATGAGCATTTTGGCCGGCAGGCTCACCATTTTGGGCACAGGGCTTTACTGCACTGAGTTAGGCAGCAATATCCTTTATGACACTATGACACTGCTTGGTCTCCGGAACTTCTTTCGAGCGCATAAATGCTGGGGAAATCGTTGGAAAAGAACACTATAACATGGGGATCAATCAAAGATTTTGTTTTGATAGACTAAGACAGGCTATCTGTCATGTCTTCAAAGTACGTGAGTAACAAAGAATTGGAGATAACTCACAGTCACTCATATGTATGAACAAACTTTGGAGAAATTATGAAAACAACTTGGATTATTATAACAATTGCCATCATGACAACAGCTCTATATGCTACGGGAGGCGATACCCCACCTGCTTCAGAGCATTACTTATGCCCGGATAGGATTCGCAACGTAATAGCTGTTGACGATGCGGCCGACCAGCATTTTTATGCTGCAACTTTCGGTTTGTATAACTATGTTCACACTGGTGAACCTATAACTCCTCTGGGTAAAGAAGGTCTGCTAATCAGTTTTACAGTATTGAACGGAATTTTCGACTGGTCGATTGAGAACAGGCAGATCATTAAAATGAATCAAGAACACTTGAACCTAGAAGAAGATTGCGTGTCGAGCTATAATACTGATGATATTGGCAATATAAACACCTATTTTACAACTAGTGAGGCTCAACAACGTGTAGATGGTGCAACGGGCTTTTGGGCTAGCCCCGTACTTTACAAATATAATTCAACAAACCACAATCGAGTAATACTGCTTAATAAAAGCGGAACATTGTTATCTGTCTCAGCTGATTTTGTCACTGATAACGCGGAATGTAACTGGATCTTGAACCTGAGGAACCTAGAGCGCGACACAATAGATAACTCTTTCAATTTCAAACTTGAATATATGGCAACACCTACTTTAATCGGTGATTTGCTTTATGTTCTCGGTTTACATACGCTTTTTGTTGTAGATGCAAGGGATGGGTGTTTAGTACATTCGATTCCTATTATTACTAACTTTAATGATGAGGATCATTTTATTGCGCCTATAGCTTTTGATACAGAAGTTGAGGAAGATGTTCGTCTCTATGCAGTTAGTAAGAATAACAAGATTTATGAGATTGATCCTATGTTGGTCGCAAATCAAATAAATACTCCCCAAACAGAACTTATCAGCTGTTGGACTGCACCTTTAGTTGACAATTCCGGACATGTTTATTTTACTGGATCTACTGACGCGGGATCTAATAGCGTTCCTATCTCTCCAGGATATAATTATCTCTCTCAGAATTCTCGTCCCAACCTGAACAATACTCTTGAGTATAATGAAAATACTAGTACCATATTTACTAGAGGGTATAAAGGTACAACACTCACAGACAGATACAAAGGGATGTATTTTTTCCGCGATGATTGTATTGACTACTTTGAGAAAAAATACGACTTCAGCGGATTTGAAGGTTCACTCCATTATGATCCGTTAACTTTTTATGATCCAACGTCATTATTCCTTGGAACTGGATACAGATATGTCAATAATCACTCCGCTTTGTTAGAAAGAGCCGATTTGAATAGATCAGTTATTGTTTCCATTTCAAATATGTCCGAGCAACCACCTTACTACCCCCAAGAAGAGATCATTACAGGTGACTTCGTAAGCATTTCATACAACTCAACAAACTATATGTATTCAGACGTAACACACGATTCATTTCAACAATGGGGCCCAACATCAAGATCATGGGCAGGTGTAACACCTTATCTAACAGCATCTGGTTTATTAAATATCATGTATCCAGATGAGCATGGCTATGTGACTTCTTATCCTGAGTACATGCCGGTTATATCAAGCGTGGGGCCGAATGGAGAGCCTGAACACGAGCAGGAGTCAGTGAATCCACCACTGGGGTTCAGTAAATTTCAAAAAGGTAAAGATAATGTCGTAAAATACCAAGTCCAACCTACATTTATTGTTAATGCTGTGGATACTGGTGGAGAGAACACTTCTTTCATTTATGTCAATGCTTACGGAAGGGCTGCTATGCCGACAACAGTAATTTATGGCGATTCCCCTCCCTTTGAAGTAAACAGAGGAGTATTTCAGAACCTGTTAAAGCATCCCCGATACACTGTTACACTACTCAGAGCAAACGGTACAGGAGCATATACGGCTACTCAATACCAGAACATAGATATTGGATTAGGTGAAGTATTCTTAAGCGACGAACCGGTTCTCGATGTCTATTGGGCTGAGGGAGACACTATTCTTACTGCAAACCATCCCCTTTTCTATAACAAAATTCGCATACACCCCGGAGCAAGATTAAAAATTGCAGAAGGTGTATCTGTATATATAAGTGATAATTTGGAGATCATGGATGGCGCAACAATAACGCTTGGCGACGATTGCTTACTTACAACTTATCGCGCTACTTGCAATAGCACCGTGAATACAGCAGTTTTCCAAGTTGATGAGAACAATCATGGGACAGGTCGATTTGTCGTTACCAACAATATGGATTTTTCCGAAGCAAGTGATGCGATATTCAAAGGCTCAAACCTATCGTCAACATCATATGATCTAAATGCAATTATAGTGAAGGAAAACGCGACTACTGAATTTTTGTCTCTGAATGATTACTCCACGGATAATGATGTTTCCACCCGGATTGGATGGCTGCAAAACCGAGGAAGAGTATACATAAATGATGTTGTTGAATTGAATACCGGTTATATACATACGGAATCAAGCACCATGAAGATCAACTATCAAGCGAATCATGGGCATCTCATCATTCGATTCCCTCAATATGGGTTAAACAATAGTTCTGCTATCATCGGACATGATTTTGATATAGGTTATGATGGTATGACTAATCCTGCTTATGCCCAGCTTACAATAGATGAGACTAATGTGAATTTCAAAGGCTTTATAACTGATGTAGATGATTACATAGTCTATGGCACAGTAAACATCCTTGGCACTGGGGAATGCAAAGTTTCAGATGGGGCTGTTATGCTTTTTGAAGAGAACTCTCATGTGAACTTGAATGGTGGTAATTACCCGAATCGAAATGGAGCACAATTGATCGTCCAGGGTACAAACACAGACAGTAGCGCAATTAAGCTCGCATCAGGCGTTTGTATTTCTGGATACAAACCAGACCCGGATTCCAATGATCCCGAACTACATGGCGATAGGATAATAACTAATGATAATGGCAGGATAGAAGGATTAGAAGGAAACCCACGTAAATTGCTCAATGTTCGCATAACATCTACTCATCCAAACGCCCAAAGATGGGAAGGAATCTACATATATACGGGATACAGCACAAACTCCCCGTCATTTATACTTGAGTGCTCTGATATAAGTGGTATTGATAAAATCTATGTGAAGAACGCGAATGAACCAAAATACAACAATAACTCATATTCTAATTGTACTTATGGAGTCTTTTTTGACAGAAGCAATTATGCGACCATAGAGCAAACTGCTACTATTAAACAGTGTTCCTTTGCATCCAACCATTGTGGGATTTTTATCCAAGATAATCAACTAAGCAATGGCATTCAATATCTTAAGGCTGACATCAAAGACGAGTGTACATTCGGTGGAGACACTATCGAAGATCAAAATGAATATGGCATCAGCTTGATTAATTGTAAGGAAGCCATTGTTCAGGGATGCGATTTTAATAATAATATCTTCGGTATATACGCTCAGGATTCAAGTATTCTGGTTGGTGGAGTTTTCGACGGCAATGGCGTTCCGACTGATATCCTTTTGGAGCTGCCAAACATAGAACCAAACAATTTTTATTATAACGACCACGCAGCCATCTGGATAGATCATACCAGCTCAAAATCACTTATTTATCACAATTTCTTTACAGAGCAGGATGAACCAAATGGCAGATACTCCGGCATGGGTATTTATGCCAATGATGCCGAACTTAACGTTATGAATAACAACTTCACCAACTTGAGAGGGCATGGGTTCTTGGGGACAAAATCGTATAGAACTCCAGATACTGAGCCAGACTATCATGGATTCTCGAACAATTTGTTCCAGGATAATGGTGGGTGCGAATTAATCGGTGATGGGGCATCTTTAAGTTCCTTAAAAATGTTAGTAAACTATCCCGATAACCGGATCATTGACCAGCAATGTTCAGTGGCAAACGATCCCTCGTCAGTGTTTGATTTTGAAAACTGGGACAACTACTTAGTAGCAAATCTAACCCCAGAAGAAATTGCAGAAGTGTATAACAATACATTTATCCCGAACTGGGTTGCAGCTCCCGATAGGTTCTATCCGGATGTTTCTGCGTTTAGATTTGTCCCAGAACCACCTGAACCACCAACTTCCCCCCATTCATTAATGAACATTGGGACAGAATACTTTTTCCAAGGCGAATTTGGCCTAGCGCAAGATATAATGAAACAAATTATAGAAGCCTTTCCTGATTCGACTATAACATCCTTGGCAATAGACTTTCTGTATCTTATAGAAAGAGCTACTGAGAGTGATTATGCATCTTTGAGGGAATACCTTGATCTGAAGATACCTCTTGAAAACATGGTTCCCTATTTGGAAAAGGAAGCGGTAAAAACTCAATGTTACATAAAAGAAGAGGATTATCTATCTGCTATTCAGCGTTTGCAGTTGGTTATTAACAACCCCATCTCTGTAGCAGATTCTCTCTATGCCCTAATAGATCAGTCATACTGCTTGTATAAATATGCTTCAGAAGGTGCTAAGTCGTTACCAAATTGCAGCGCAACCACTACAAATATTAAAAGTTACATGGATTTCCTAACCAAACTTGGTAACCCACAGATTTTAGTTTTTCAGGAGGTAAGCCCCCCAAGCCATCTACTTATCCAGGGCAACTACCCCAATCCTTTCAATCCATCTACCACAATAAACTATGCAGTACCCAAAGATGGCTATGTGAAACTGATAGTATATAATCTGCGTGGACAGAAGGTAAAAGAACTGGTAAATGGAGAACATCTTGCCGGTAATCACAGAATTGTTTGGACTGGAACAGATACATCGGGACGACCAGTTTCGTCTGGAGTTTACTTTGTCAGAGTAGAACAAGGTGGGAAAAGCCATGTTCGCAAGATGATGCTGTTAAAATAAACTCATTGTGTTGGAGTCTCTGCATAAGTGACTCCAACCTAAAACAAGGATAAGAACATGAAATACGTCCTGAGCGCGTCCCTAATGATTGTGGCTTTCAGCCTTTCTGCTATGGATGTGGGAGGTATCATTTCGCAGGATACCACTTGGGATTTACAGAATAGCCCTTATCGGTTGGTATCGTTCTTATACATTGCTTCCGGTGTAACTCTCACCATAGAGCCGGGTGTGCAGGTTCAGATAAACGGCGCTTCGATCGAGATAGATTGGAATGGTTTCTTCTGGCATGGAACCATAAATAATCCCATAGAGCCAATTGCTAAAATGATTGTTGTCCATGGCAAGATTGTGGCACATGGTACTCAGGCCTATCCCATTGTCTTCGATACCTGGCAAAGTGACCAGCTGTTTCGGTGGGGAGGAATCCATTTTACAGAAAACGCTCAAAAATCTGAATTCGAATACTGCCATATTAACCGCACTTTCATGGGGATTATTGATTACACTTATCCAAATAGTTGGGGGGCATTATGCGTGAGGAATGGTAGAATTGATGTAAAATATTGCACTTTTGAAACTAATACTGCTGCGATTAGCTGCGGCAACCTTCTGGAAGACACGATTATATATGGGTGCAGGTTCACTTCTTACAATCTCAGTGGTTTTCACTTCACTTCTAGTTTTATCAGTGCCGGCTCTGATCTTGAAGATGCACCCACGCTAACAATAGCCAGATGTGAGTTTTCCGGAACTGCAACAGATATTACTGGGGGTGGCAGCCATCGTGAGATTATATTTAATAAGTATATCAACTTCAATGATACTGATGCAAATAAGGAACTGTCTCGATATGTAGGGTCATACAACATGTATGGAAATGAATCTTATAATTCACAAACCAAGTTCTTTTGTATGTCATATACTGACGTGGATACTGTCTATTGCCGAAGGAACCTTATCTATAAACCGAATATGGGTTCCGGATATGCAAGCTTACAATCGTCTGGCCCTGGCTACAATGTCTTGTCAGACAACTTTGGATATGGCCATGTAAGATTCTACAATACAAGTCGAGGTTCGGATATTTACAACAACATTTTGGAAACAACCGGCTACTATGCCTATGGCATAGAAATCTGGGGAGGGGCCCATACTGTGTTCAATAAACCCAGAATCTATAACAATTTGTTTCGGCATTTCCCCCCAGTGGGTTCTGACGGTGGGGCAGTAGCAAAATTCAACGAAGTGTCGCCTCTGCTATTTAATAATAGTTTTATCAATTACGACACTATTCTACTGGGGTATGAGACAAGCCCAAACTTCTATAATAACGTCCTGGATGGCCATACTAACACCTCTTCAGCAGATTATGTCGATGGTTACCCGCCCATCTTTATGAATAACTGCGTGGAGATTCCTGTGCCCCCGCTTTATGACGGAGGAGGCAATATTATGGCTAACCCTCAGTATGCCGATTCCTTAGGTAGTGATTTTAGTTTAGCGCATGATTCTCCCTGCATAGATACTGGAGCTTATCTTCCCGATCTGCCTGATTTCGATATAAGATATCACAAGCGCATCGCTTCAGGTACTGGCGGTCAGCAAACAGTAGACATCGGTGCCTATGAATATAATTCTGTATATATTGGCGGCCTAAGGGGAATCGTTTTCAACCCTGATAATGGTGATATGATTGACTGTGCCAAGATAGAGATTAACCAAAAACTTCCCGAATTCAGTGACAGTTTGGGGTGCTTTGAGTATCCAACAGGACCTGGATTATATACGATCCGGGCAAGCCGCTGGGATTATGAAGACCAGATCATAGAAAACGTAGTTGTCAACGAAGGCGAAATAGTTCAGGTGGCGATCCCTATGTATCTTACAACGACTGACACAGATGATCCGGTCATCCCATCTATAACATTTTCAACACTAACTAATTACCCCAACCCCTTCAATCCAGAAACCACCATCAGTTTTATAACTCCTCGGGAAGGATCGACTAAGTTATCTGTGTTCAATATCAAAGGACAGAAGTTAATAACCCTGCACAACGGTTTGTTACGTGAAGGGCATCATCGAATAGTCTGGAATGGACTAGACGAGAAAGGTACTGCTGTAAGCTCGGGGATTTATTTTGTGCGGGTTGAGATGAATGGCATATCTCAAACTCATAAGATGATACTCATGAAATAGTATCAGATTTACAAACTCACAGCAGAAACTAAACATTCCAAACCTCAGATGTCGTCCTGCACTTCCAATGAAACGGTGGGAAAGGTGTATGCGCTCCGGAGACACCAACCGGGTTCATTTCTGAGTCGTATTCGATCTGGTCATCCTTGATCCAGGGTGCGAGGGCTTTGATGTAATCTCTGGCATCATCCAGGCTACTGGACTTGGTATCCAGAGCCATGAGCTTATCCATCACTTCCAGGGCATCGTTGAGTGGATAGACCTTATCCTGGGCTGCCAATGCCCGGCAGATATCACTGGTGCGGTCATCCAGGATAACCACGAGCTTGTAGTACCTGGCTTTGGCTTTCTTATAACCTTGCAGCCTTCCGAACTCCCTGATGCGCAGGGCGGTATGCTCTGCCAGTCCCTGCCAGTAGTGGGATGAGCGGTTTGCCAGGTCATTGAACTGGTCTTTGAGGGTATCAGCAAGCATTTCTTTGGTATAGCCTTGTTCTATGGCTTTGGAGAGGACATCGGCAAAGTTCTGCCTGATGTCTGCATCGAAGTGATTCCCGATCCAGAACAACTGCTGCTTCTGGATGGTGGATGAGAGATGCTGGTCTTCTATACCCCAGAGCCCAATGCTGGTCTTGGTTGGGGCTTGCACTTGGGTGTCTCTCAGTCCGAGGCGCACACAGCGGTCTATTATCGCCTTGGTGGGCTCATTGACCAGGGCCGCGAAGTCATCTCCCAACTGGGTGTTGATGATGCCCATAAGCTTATCTATGGAGTCCCGGTTGATCTTCTCTGCTCGTGGCATGTCACTCAGCATCTGGATGGCAAGTCTGGCAGCATCCCTGATCTCGGTCTTCCAGGCATTGTTCAGGACACGGTAGTATTCAAGCATGAGTTTATCGTAGTAGTTCATCAGAAGGCGAACCTCCTGACCTTGACTCTGTTCCTGCCGATATCGTATTCCGAGAACCGTTCCAAGCAGCCTGCCAGGGCATCACAGCCATCGATGTAGCCATCAGGATAGGTGAGGAACTGACTGATGAGAGTGGGAGTATCTTGGCCTTCAGGAAAGAGTATCTTTGCTGTCTCGATGATGGTCTCGGTTCTTTCGATGCGGAGGTTCTTGTTGTCCTTGTTATCGATACGCTTGATTCTGTGACTGATGGGTGGCAGATGATTGTCCTGTGCCCACCTGTCGAAGTCAGCCAGGATACGAGCTTGACCATAGGTAGTTTCACAGGCTGCCCGGGCTTTGACTCTATATGTTCTATCAAGTTCCTGATAGGTATCATAGTAGTATCTGAAGAACTTGGTGTTCTCGGTCTGCCGTATCCAGACGTGAATCACATAGAACCTGTTGCCGTCATAGCCTATGGAGATGATGGCCTTGTAACAGCCCTTCTCACCCCAGGCGGGATCGGCATAGAGCCAGACCCGCTTCATGTGAGATGGCTCAGGCAGAGTTTTGTATCTGGTGAACCAGTGGTTCTTGAATATGTTCCCTTCAATGACTGGCTGCCCCAACATCTCCCTCTGGTATCCGGTATGACCAAACTTGGCTCTCAGATTAGGCAGGGTGGCAGTGGGGTACTGCTCCTCCCAGATGGACTTGCCATGCATATCTTCGAGAGAGAAGCGCAATATCGCTTTCTGGTGCGTTTTCAGAACCGACCTTGTGTCCAGATCAGGGTTATCAGCCCGTATTTCGCCCAAGATAAGCTCCTGAAACTGGCAGATCGCATAGTTGGGATGCACCAGGTTACCGAGCCAGACGATCCTGCCATTTCCCTCCGGTGAGAGAGCTCCGGCAAGCTCCTGGGTGATCTTCTCCATGCGTCTCTTGCCGATGGACTGGTTGCCCATGTTTTCTTCTTTGTCGATATCGTCACAGACGATCAGTCCGGGCCGTTTGGCAGTCTTGGGATTGATGGTTCCCCTGTGAGACTGCTTGATACTTCTGGCTCTGATCCTCGCCTTGTTCTTGAGATAGAAGTCGAGATCAAAGGCATCCACGGGCTGCAGCTCCGGATAGTCCATCGTGAGCCGCTTGTTGTTCCGCAGCTCATGCAAGGTAAAGGCAGTGCGTTCCTGAGCCAGATCTATGTCTGCGGCTGTATGGATCACGTAGCGTTCACCCTGGATGATCATCCAGATGGGATAGACCACTCCCATGAGTACCGTTTTGCCCAGCCCACGAAATCCGGTGATGGCAATGATGCCTGAGCCCTTGTCAGTCTCATCGAACATGGTCTCATGCGCTGGGCAAAAGGGTAGTGGGAAGATATGCGGGAAATAGGTATGGCAGAAGAACGAGAAGGCATCCCATCCTGATCCGGTGGTACGCCTGATCCTCTCAGTCTTGGCTTCAGGATTATCGTCTATAAAAGGCAAGACGGAGATCGTCTTGGATGCGATCTCCGTCAGAGCCTTGTTATGCCGCTGAATGAACTTCTTAGGCATAACCGGGTATCACCCCAACCCCCGGCAAGCCGTTGGTCGGGGACCCCGAGTTTCCGGAAGGATCAGCGGAACCGTGGGGATCGGCTCCGCTGTCAGGCAGGCAGGATGTCGTGGAGCCGGAGGGAATAGCTCCACTCGTTGGAGGGTAGGTAGGCTGGTGTGTTTGGAGGTAACCATGTGTCTATCCATTTCTGACTCGTAAGTACTCGGCAAGATCGAGCACGATACTCTGAAACTGTTTAAGCATAGTCTCATAGCCCTTCTCGATCATGAAGTCGGTCACCTGATCCAGGAAGCGGACGATATAGTCGTTCAATTCTTTGGAAGGCTCAGCGTCCTTCTGGTTCTGCCTGATCAGGCTGACGAGGCTCTGCAGAGCGGTGTCCGCCGGGTTCTTGGCATATTCACGCAGTGCCTGGATGAGTGCCTTCTTGCGGGCCAAGTTGATCTCATGGTCGAGCTTGCGCTCTTCCTTGAACTGCTCGTCCCATTTGCCGGACTTGATCCACTTACGGACGGTGATGCCGGAAACTCCGAAGATCAGCGCCAACTCAGTGGGATCGGTCTTGCCGTTCAGATAGGCTTCCCTGCAGTTGTCCCGCTTGATGCGGAACTCATGGCTGTTACTCATACTCGGGGCGTACCTTGTGCTTCTGCAGATAGAGGTTGAGGTCTTTGCCGGAGCAGCGCAGCTGTCCGTTTTCTTTGGTTCTGAAAGCCGGCAGAGGATCGCCGATGTCACGTATCCAGCGGTAGACGCTGGAGCGGTCGACCCTGAGGATCTCGGCTATCTCATCGGTGCGGTAATTGCGTTCATCTTTGAAGATATTCATCAGTTCCTCTGCGGTGTTGGTATTCATAGGTGCCATTATTCATTCTCCTGTGCTTTTATCAAATAGAGATGAGTTACGCTGCCACTGTTTCTCACAGGGCAGGGAAGTTGAGGACGATCTGGCGGAACTGGCCCGACTCGTCACGTTCATAGAAGTTGATGTACTGCTTGGTGGCTACCACCTGGATGGCCTGGTCGATCAGTTCCATCGCTTCCTTCCAGGTCTTATCCTTGATGTTGTAACGGCGCAGGCGCAGGATGCGGTACTTGGCGATCTCGCCTTTCTTGTCGACCTGGAAGGCTTCGCTGATGATGGCCCGGAGGTTGACGTTGGAGTCGGCGGACCAGGCTTTCAGGCACTCATCGATCTTCTGCTTGGCGAGTTGAAGTTCGATGCCGAACTGGATGCGTTCCTTGAACCTGATCTCCACCCGGTACTTGCCGTCAAAGCTGTTGAGGACGGCATTGCCCTTCCACTCCAGGCCGTTCTTCTCGGCTACCTGCTGGAGATAAAGTTCCACGTCCTCAAAGAACTTGTTCTTGTCAGCTACCATACGCTGATGCAGCTTGATGGCCCGGTTGATGGTCTTGCTTACGATGGCGTCCTGCTTGAGGATCTCAGGTCTGATGATCGAGACCGGAATGCTCTGGCCGTTAGCGTCAATACGGGTGGGTACGGGCTTTTTAGCCTTGGGGGTCTTGGGTGTGTCCATTGGATGCCTCCTTGTTGTCTGTATATTTGGCTTTCTTTTCATTCTGTTTGATATAGTTCTGCAGCATGGCGATCACAGCTCTGCGCTCCTTCCTGTCGAGTAGGTTCCAGTGGCTTTTGGAAAAGTGTTTCAGCATGAATGCCCGCAGTTGAGACTCGGTCCAAGCCGCAGTTTTCATGAGATAGAACATATACATGCCCTGGCGGTCGAAAGTAAAGACTTGGGGTCTGCCATGCTTGCGATACTTGAGCAGGAGAGCCTTCAACTCAGTTAAGCGGTCCTCCGGCAAAGCCCTCAGCGATTCACCATAACCGAGGCCCTTGATGATGAACCTGAAGGCATCAAGCGGCCAGTGGAACTTTTTGACCCTGAGGCCGTGTATCTCCTGGCGTAGTTTTCGTTCCCGCTGTTCCTGATCCATAGAATGCCCCCGGTTGGCTGGTCTTACAGTGCTTGCTGTGGGTGTTGAGCCATGCGCTTCTTAGTTCGGTAAGGCGCTCTTTGCTTAGGTGGCATCCCGGCCTTGCTTCGCATTTCGCCCAGGATGCCTTTGATCACAATCGATCCCACCATGGGGATTTTCTGGTGGTCTAATACGCAGTATCCGCTCTTATTGATGCCGATCACCTTAACCGAGGCCATCGCCTCCAGATAAACGAAGACCCACTGGCGGCTTCTCCCGAAGGCTTCTGCGATGCTCCTGATCGAGGTGAAGCTGCGTTTTTCGATCAGATCGAGAAGTGCCAGGGCTGCCTTGGGATCGAAGCTCCAGTGCGCCCGCAATTGCTTGTCCAAAGTTGTGTTGAAGCGGTTGCTGCGGACATAGATGGACTCCCGGTGGCTGGCTAACCTAATGGTCTCGTCCTCAAGGAGTTCGCTTATGATAGGCTCAAGCTCCCCGATCTCCAGTCCCGTCATATTGGCTACCAAGGGCGAATCGAAGGGCTTGTTGTACTGGTTTACGAAGTTCAGCACAAGTTCTCTGGCGGTCATAGGTCTCTCCCCAGATCGAGATTGGCAATGGAGAGTTGAGGATTGCTGGCCTTAGCCCGCTCGATGATGTACATGATCTTCACAGCCTTACGGAGATTGCCTTCGCAGTTGAAGTCGATCTTGTTTACTATGGACTCATCCACCGGTATCTCCATCACTTCCTTGGCGATCTTGCGGATATCGTCCCTGCCCACTTTCCTGAACTCGTAGAAGTAGTTGCAGCGGTCGAAGTAGTGGCGGTTGATGGCGGCCAACTTGTTCCGGGCATCCTGCATCCCGACCAGGATCACGATGGTAAGGGTGACATCCACGATGTCCCGGATGGCACCTAAGAGACGGTCATGCTTGAAGGCATAGTCGATCTCATCGATCACGATCACCGTCTCCGGATTGTCGTCCAGGAGCTTCAGGCAGTGCTTGAAGATGTTGTTGGTGGTGCCGCTGGGGATGAACTCACCCAGTCCGAAGCGGCGGTAGAGAGCTGTCATCAGATCGACCGCGAAGGACTTGGGAGTGGTGGTCGATTCCAGCCGCATATAGATGTAACCTCGCATGAAGGCGATGCGGCTGGCATAGGTGGTCTTGCCCAGGCCGGGCTTGCCGTAGATCAGGCCCAGGCCTACCATCTCGGTCTTGGGCCGGTTCATCAGGAACTGGATGCAGGCATCGGCCCTGATTACGTTCTTGATTTGCACGAGCTTGTTGGGTTTCATTGATCCTCCTTGTCAGATTATGCCGACTTTTTTCAGCATGCCGTAGAAGCTCTCGTCATCATCATCGTCCTGCTCTTCGGGATCAGGATCGGCGGTTAATGCTTCTTGTTCATTCTCTGTACCAGTTATCTTGGTATCTGATTGCTTAGAGCCGAAGCTCTGTTCCTCAGGCTTTATGAATTCCAATTCAGGCAGTTCCTTGACCATCTCCCGCTCCATCTCTTCGATGCGGTCTTGAGCCTCAGGTTCGGGTGCGGTGATCATGCTCCCTTGTTGAAAGGTGGGATTGGGTGCGCTCAGGCTTTCCCGAACATAAGGTTCGAGGAGATTATCCACCGCCTCCTGATTACGCAGTACGAAGTCTCGGGCATGCTGTTCGGTTAAGCGCTGCAGCTTCTTGATCTGCGTGTACTCCTTCTTGAGGGACTGATGCGAGACCGGGTTGTTCTTATCGATGTGGATGAAAGGATGCTGGCTGCGTCTCAGCTCTGCCTGGCAGATGAAGTTGTCTTTCATATCATAGACCAGTATCCACCTGGCCTCGGCATAGTCGTATCTGATGATCACCGGCTTGCCGATGTTGTCCATCAGGGCGACGTGCCAGTAGAGCAGCTTGTTGAATACTATGCCATCGTTTCTAACTGACTTGCGTTCGGTGGCCAGCATCATGAAGTTGAGTTTATCCGGCCTGAGCATCCGCTCTTCCGGCACCAGTGCGGAACTGAATACCTGCCAAGGTGTCTTGCCTTCCAATGCACCATGCTCGGTCTCGCCGTAGATGTGCCTGATGTAGAAGCCGATCATCTGCATCGTGTCCCGGATGGTGGGAGCCTCACGCTTGTATAAGGCTTTTGCCCACTTCTCGTTACGCATTAGGGTGGATGGCTTGTTGGCTACGCTGGCTCCCCGGAAGCTGCTGATGAAACGTTCAAACTGCTCCTGGAAGGTTCTGAAGAAGCGTTCGATCACCTTGGCCTTGGCATTGTAGCTCTCCGCGAAGTGGGCTTCGATGCCCAACTTGGGGAACACACCGCCCAATTCGAGTTCCAGGTCATGCCTTTCCCAGTACTCGTGGAATAGCTTGGCTCTGAAGGCCTTGCCATTGTCGAGATAGACCGCTTCGGGCACGAAGGCGAAGGGTGGCCGGGTTTGTACCGTATTCCCCTCGGCATCCTTATCCAGATACCAGTGCGAGGTATTGAGGAAGGCATTGCGGAAGGCGGTCTGGATATGCTGGCTATCCTCGGTAAAGGCGAGTGAGGCACCCACCGGATAGCGGCTTGCCCAGTCGAAGACCATGATCATGGTCATGCGTTGAGCTTTACCGGTATGGGGATTGAGGATATCGAAGGCCAGCGTATGACCGTCGGCCACCCAGACCTGACCCACATGCAGGAGCCGGGCATCCCGGTGGATGGTCTTGACTATGCGTTCCGCTACGTATTTGCTGCCCTTGCGGGTCTGTTCCCAAGTCGCCAGGTGGTTTTCCATCCACTCAGTGCACCATCTTCTCAAGGTGGGTTTGCTGGTGGGTGACTCAAAGTAACCCAGCCTGGCTTGAGCCTTGAGCATGTTGATGGCAGAACCGATGGTGATCTGGTTGGGATGCAGCAGAATGCTGAGCAGGACATTGGACTCGGTCTCGGTCACCTTGCGTTTATGGCTGATATTCTTGCCCTTATGCAGCAGTGCGAACATGTCCTGATTGGATTTGACATACTGGTCGATCCAGAGCCGCAGAGCCCGTTCCTTGCGCTCACCCCTGAGCTTGAGTAGCTCTGGGGCCATGGTTCCGTTGTTGTATTCCTCAACTATCAGCTTCCACTCCTCTACTTTGGAATGGCATAAGGCCAGCCTCCGAATCACGAGGTTGCAGAAGTGGCCAAGTAACCTGGCTTCCTTTTCGTGTTGAAGTGGGATGTGTTCGCGGGGACTGAAGTCGATGTACCCTGGGCTGTCATAATCAACATCAAGTGGTGGGGCAGGTGTTTTGACCGCCTGCTCCTCTTCCTTATATATGGGGGGAGTCACCAGGGCTTGCTTCTGACTCCCAATAAGTTCACTTATTCGAGGATATTTTCCCCGATCAGGGAAGCGCTCTTCGTAAAATGCGGCGTATTCCTCTGGAGTGACATCATAAGGTTGCATAGTAATCACCATCCTCCGCAGTTGCGTTCCTATATTTGTAGACAAGGGCACTGTTCAGTAGCCTGCCATCGACCTCAATACCGGTTTCAATGAACTCGTCAGGTATCCGGCCCCTGCTCTCACAGTCTGCCATCTCCCTGGCATAGATCTCCGGGTCGGTCAGCAGGAAAGACTTCATGATCTTACTGCTGCCTTGCTTTATCTGCTCTTTGTGTACCATCATACTGGTTCTCTTAACGTATCTCCATACTGTGCGAGTGGAGCAGTTCATCAACTCCGCCACCCGCTCTACGGTCAGCCAGACCGCCCTGATCTTCCGCTTGCTCATCCTAAGCCTTCTCCAATACAATTCAGTTACCGGTAAGAGCACTGTGACAGACCCACCATGATGATGTGTCACAGTGGTCGGTAATTTCTGCACCACTGTGACAGCTTTCAGGCCATTTTTGCTGTCACAGTGCTCAAAGTATCTACTGATCAGCATCGGCAGGTTTATTCTCCGATTGGATACCACTGTGACAGCTGTCACAGTGGTCGGGTTGTCACAGTGGTCGTCCCCGACCACTGTCTTCCCAGGTTCGTAACCGGTCGCTTTCATAAGCGCCTCCCTAATGTTATTGTTGGGTGCTACTATACTGCATCGCAATAACTTGGGAAGTCCTTTCTGCTCCTTCCGAGAGCATTTGCAAACCCTCCGATCCCAATGGAAGAATCCGCCGCCGAATCACACTATACAATTCTATCTTGACAAAAATGATAGACAATTTATCTTGTCCACGGATGCATAATCTTACCCATACGGCAAAAGGTCAAGAGAAAAGTAACCATATAGGAGGAAATATGGACCCAAATGACATCGGCAGCAGACTGGGAATGCTGATTAAAGCAATGAAACTGAAGCAGTACCAGTTCACGGAAAAGTTTGGTATCTCTGCCAATTCTTTGGACCGCTACAAGAATAATGAGAGGTATCCCGACCCTCAGTTCATGGCCAGATTGATCGATGCCGGAGTGAATGTGAATTGGCTGCTGAGAGGGGAAGGCAGCATGTTCATCCTGGCTCCCTGGGAGCTTGGTGATGACATCAAGACCACCAAGAAAGTGCGGATCGTGGATGGCAAGCCGGTCTTAGTGAATGATTTTGATACCACTTACGTGCGCACTTCGATCTTCCCGATCGTGGCGGAAATAGCCGCCGGATCACCCATTGAAGTTCCAGAGGGGTATGAGCCAGCGGAATCAGTCGAAGTCCCCACTCGTTACATTCCCTTGGGTACGGACAGCTATGTGGCCTTCCGGATCAATGGTGCCAGCATGGAGCCTCAGATCTTGCACGATGACATAGTGTTAATCAAGAAGCAAGTCACCTGGGATGGCACGAATGGGAAGATCTGTGCGGTGCGCTACGAGACCGGTATCACCTTGAAAAGGATACACTTCGATGAAGCCCGCCGGGGAGTTGCCCTCCAACCTCTCAATAAGGACTTTAAGATCGAGTTTATAGACGCTGATCAGAGTCAGTGGCTCACGATGATAGGGACTTTGGCACTTCAGTTACGGCTCTATTAAATGAGATAATAATTTCAAAAAAACCGATGGTCTGAAAACACCCTGAAACTAGGGCAAATTTGCAAAAACCCTGATACTGAAACGTCCAAAAACGTCCAAAGAGCACTGTGACACAGTCTAAAGCCAGTCCTATTCATCTCACAATCCCATAAACAGTTACGACCACTGTGACAGGTGATACCCATTTGCAAGTTTGGGTGATACTTTATAGTCATCAGCTCCAAAAGCTCGGCGGGGGTGTCGATCAGCCAGTCCGGCTTGTTATTTTGAAGGTATTGGCGTGAATGCAAGCCCCAGGAGACGCTGATAACCTTGATTCCGCTTCGCCGGGCGGCTTTGATGTCCCGAACTTCGTCCCCGATGTAAAAAGTGTTTTCCTTTTTGAGACCGTGTTTTTTCATCTGAGCCTTGATGCTGCGATGCTTGCGCAGGATGCCATGCGTTCCTTCCACCCAGTGAAAAAAGTCGATATCATGTTTTTCCAGAAAGCTGTGGAGGTTGTCCGTGTTGTTCGAGCTGATCAAGCCCAGACGGATGCCTTGGGAACTGAGCTTTTTCAACACATCCACCATGCCCGGGTAGGGTTCCAGGGAATGGATGATGTGGCGATATTCGTGCAAAACCACTCTGATGGCCTGACCCAGCTTCCAGGTGGGAAAATTCATTTCGCGGGCGGCTTGGCGGAAAGGGAGATTGCGAATGCGGTCGAAAAGCTCATGATCCAGGCTGCGAAAGCCATAGCGGGGAGCAAGACTGTTGACCAGACCGAGGATTCCGGAGATGGAATCTGCCAGGGTGCCGTCAAAGTCGCAGATCAGGGTGGTGTTCACCTTGGTTTTTCCCGTGTTTTCAGCACAAGCTGATAAGCGCGGTTCGCACCGATGCCAAAACGCTCAACCGCTTGCAGAGCAAGATCTTTGGCGCTTTGCGTTTCCAGGCTTTCCAGGAAGGCGATGATCTCTTCGTCCGACGCATCCGGCGGGGCGGGAGCAGCCTCGATCAGGATCACAAATTCGCCCTTTTCGGTCACATCGTAGTCCGCCAGAAGATCTTCAAGGCTGCCGCGGATAAATTCCTCATGCAGTTTGCTGATCTCGCGTGCCAGGCAGATATTGCGGTTCCCACACACGCTGAACAGCTCTTCCAAAGTCTGTTTGAGCCGGTGGGGCGCTTCGTAGAGCACCACGGTGTGGGCAGAGTTTTTGATCTGCTCCAGCCTTGCCCGCAGGTCTTTTTGCTTCTGGGGCAGAAAGCCCAGAAACAGGAAACTGGAAGTATCCAAACCGGAGGCGGTGAGCGCCGGGATCAGGGCTGTGGCGCCGGGCAGGGGGACGATCTGGATGCCCTCTTCGATGGCGGCTTGAACCAGGATGATGGCTGGGTCGGAGATCCCCGGACTGCCGGCGTCGGAAACAACTGCCACGTCCTTTCCGTCTTTCAGCAGTGCGAGGATCTCGCCCAGGCGTTTCTTTTCGTTATATTTGTGCAGGCTGAGCAGTCTGGCGGGTTTTATGCCATGATGCTCAAGCAAAAAGCGGGTCTTGCGCGTGTCTTCACAAGCGATGAGCTCAGCCTTTTTCAGAGTTTCAAGGGCTCTGAGGCTGATGTCGCCCAGGTTTCCAATCGGAACCGGAACCAGGAAGAGGCAAGCCAAATGCTTTCCTTATTTGATCAGGTTCAGCTCTTTGCCAACCTTGATGAAGGCGGCGATGGCTTTGTCCAGATCAGCGCGGCTGTGGGCGGCGGAAAGCTGGACGCGGATGCGGGCTTTGCCTTTTGGCACAACGGGATACACGAAGCCGATCACATAGATCCCTTCTTCCAAAAGCATGTCCGCCACTTTCATGGCCAAAGGCTCATCATGCAGCATCACAGGGACGATGGCAGTGTTTCCGGGCACGATCTCGAAGCCGGCTTTGATCATTTCTTGGCGGAAATAGCGGGCGTTTTCCCAAACCCTGTCACGCAGCTCAGAAGAGCCGGAAAGCAGCTCGATGATCTTGATGCTGGCTCCAACCACGGAGGGGGCAACGCTGTTTGAGAAGAGGTAGGGACGGCTGCGTTGGCGCAGAAGTTCGATGATTTCCCTGCGTCCGGAGGTGAAGCCGCCGTTGGCTCCGCCCATGGCTTTGCCCAGCGTGCTGGTGACCAGGTCAACTCGGTCTTGGACTCCGAATTCATCGGGGGTGCCGCGTCCGTTTGGTCCAATGTAGCCCGTGGCGTGGGAATCGTCCACCAGAACGAGGGCGTCATATTTGTCTGCCAGGTCGCAGATTTCGGGGAGTTTTGCCATGTCGCCATCCATGGAGAAAACGCCGTCGGTGCAGATGAGGCGGTATTTCGCAACCTGAGAGGCGATCAGATGCTGTTCCAGTTCCTCCATATTGGAGTGTTTGTAACGATAGCGTTGAGCCTTGCACAGGCGCACACCGTCGATGATGGAGGCGTGGTTCAGTTCGTCGGAAATGACGGCGGAATCTTCTCCCAAAAGGGGTTCGAACACACCGCCGTTGGCGTCGAAGCATGCCACGTAGAGGATGGTGTCTTCAGTTCCCAAAAATTCGGAGATCTTCTTTTCCAAATCCTTGTGGATCTGCTGGGTTCCGCAAATGAAGCGGACGGAGGCAAGGCCGTAGCCCCAGTCGTTCATGATGTCTTGGGCGGCTTTCACCACTTCGGGGTGATTTCCCAAGCCCAGATAGTTGTTTGCGCAAAAGTTCATCACGGTTTGCCCCGTGCTGACGCCGATATTGGCACCCTGGGGCGTGGTGATGATGCGTTCTTTTTTGAACAGGCCCTGCTGTTTCAGCTCTTCCAGCAGGTTTTGCAAGTCGGTTTTCATTTTGCCATACATGGCAAACCTCCATGTGTATTTGTTACTTTATCAGCACAATTTTGGGAGGTGGGGAAACAGTCAACAAAAAAAGCTCCGGGTGAGGGGAGCTATTTATGGTGCAGAAGGCGGGACTCGAACCCGCACACCCGTTACAGGCACAAGATCCTTAGTCTTGCGTGTCTGCCAAATTCCACCACTTCTGCATTTTATAAAACCTTGTTATTCGTCTTTGGGGGTAGGCGTGGGAGCATTGTCACCAGCCGGAGTTTGTGCTGGAGCGGGCTTTGCAGCTTCGGTTTGCTTGCCTTCGTCAAATTTCATCTTTTCGGCTGCGCTGCTGGCTTTCACAGGAGATTTGCTGACCTGAAAAGCCAAAAACAGGCAGGAAACAACGAAGATCGCGCCCAGGATCTGAGTCCATTTGCGCAAAAATTTGGAGGCTCCGCTACCGCCAAACACGTTCACTGCGGCTCCGCCAAGATTGGCATCCAGCCCGCCCTTTGAAGTTTGGGCCAAAATGACCAGGACCAGCGCGACGCTGATCAATATGTGGATCACCAAGGCAATCGTATAAATCATGTTAAAATCCTTTTACAAGTTCCAAAAAAGCTTTGTTCTTGTACTAAATTTCTGATGCCCTTTTTTTGTCAATCAGAAAATCGAGCTTCGAGGCAAAAACGCTGAGCAACATGGCTGCCAGAAGCAGGGCAGCACCCAGCAGAGAGCCTTTTCCCAGTTTTTCTTTCAGAAGCAGCCAACCGCCAAACATGGCAAACACCGCTTCGGAACAGAGGATCACGCTGGCGGCTTGGGGCGGCACCTTTTTTTGAGCGTGAAGCTGCAGGGTGAAGGCAACTCCCACAGACATGATGCCTGCATAAAGCAGAGCTGGAGCAGCGGATTTTAACGCAGGTAAAAAGCCTGTGACACAGTAACCTTCAGGGCTGAAGATATTCCAAATGATTCCGCCCACCAAGCTCAAGGCGGCGGCAAGATAATATTGGCTTTTGGCAAGGTTCAAACTGGAATGGTCTTGCGTGAGCCTGTCTATGGTCTGCACGTGGAAAGCCCAAAACACCGCTCCCACCAGCACCAAAAGGTTGCCCAGGGAAGCCTGAAGGTCCGGTTTTCCATTGATCAGAAGCAGCCCCGCCAAGCTTAACAAAATGAGCAGCGCGGTTTTAAGAGTGAATTTCTGCCCCCTGCCCAAACCAATCAGGGGGACAAATACCACGTAGAGTCCGGTGATGAAGCCGGCGCTTCCCGCCGTGGTCCAAAGCAAGCCAAGTTGCTGAAAACTGGAGGCGATGAACAGCAGCAAACCCAACAGCAGTGGGCCTTTGCGGTCTTTTTGTGATGTGGGGGAGAGGCTTGTGGGTTTTTTACCGAAAAAGCCGAGGATTTGTACAAAAACGGCTCCCAATAAGAAACGCAGGGCGTTGAAGGTGAAGGGATCGAGGCTTTCCATTCCCTTGCGCTGAGCCACAAAGGCAAAACCCCAGATGGCAGCGGCAAGAAGCAGCACAAAATGCGATAGAATTTGGGATTGAATCACGTGTTTTTGCGCTTTCGGCAGCCACCATAGAATGAGGTGCCCGCATTGCCTGCCACACCAATGAAGAATCCAAGATCATAGAGAATCCCGTTGTTAAAGCATTCATAGATGCGGACTTCACGGTTGAAAATCTGCCAGATCAGCGTGATGGGTGCGATGATGCCATGCCAAAGTCCGGAAAAAAACCCGGCGCGGTCTTCGGCACTGCGTCCGCTCACTCCCGGTGCGCAAGAACAAAGCAGAAGGCAGACGAAGCCTAATAATAAAACGTTTTTGATATTCATTTCAAACTCCTGTTCACAAAAAAAACCGCGTTCAAAATAGGTCAAGAGCGATCTTTGATACACGGATTTTCATGATTTGCTTCCGTGTGGTTATATTGAAGATCACACCCATGAGTGGCATGCCTTTGGAGATGTGTTCGCTATATGTCTCAGAATGTTGAAAGTATTGATATGCAGCATGTTACACATATTATAAGACCTGAAAATCTCTTGCCCCATTTCCTGTAAGGAATTGAAAGAACCAAAAAATGCAAAAAAAGCTTGCCAAAAAATGGGACTATTTCCAAAATGACATTAGAGGTAAAAATATGACATATACATTGCCTGATGGACAAAGCTTCAAGCTGGACAAGGTGTTGCGGGTTTCCAAAATTCGCGACGAGGATGTGAATAAAGAATTGGTGCAATATAGCACACTCTATTTTAACATCACCCTTGCAGACAGCAAGTCCATCGTAGTGTCAATCAAATACCTCTATTCGGATTGGGCAGAGCAAAAGAAAAAGCTCACCCAGATTCGTGAGGATGTTCTGAAGGCTCTGCAAGACAGCGGTCTGGAGGTGGACAGCGACTGAGCTTTGCCAGCGCAAGCCATCGGCTCACAGTCCATCCAAATCTGAAGCACGATCTTTCTTTTTAACGCTTTGCCAAAAACCTCTATTTGATCAATTTCAAGAGTTCGTCCGTGACACTGATGGTGATCAGATCCCTGTAGGAATACGGTTTTTGAAAATCCACCCCGTAGGCTTTGATTTTCACATCACCGTCCACACGGTAGTTCACTTCACCGTTTATGGCACCCTTGGCAAGGTTGTAGATGGCTTTGAGATTGTTCACCTTAAAGATCATCGTTCCCTCTCGGGAATAGATGGTTTCGTCGAAATGCAGGGATTTATCCAGGTTTCCACTGCCGGATTCCGCATTTCCGATAGTGATGGTGGAGGGAAATTCTTCCAGGGAAAACTTGAAGCCGTAAGGGTTCATGATCAAAAAATCCACCATGATCTGCGATTCGGTGAGCCCCAGTTTACCCAGGTAGCTGCGCTTGATCTTAAAGATATCTTCTCCGTTCACCTGGAAACTGGCGATGGAATTTTGCAGCTCTTCCTTGATGTCAATTTCGAAAGGTTCTTCAAAGCGGAAACTTTGCTTGCTCAAACCAACCTTGCCCGCGCCTTTTCCGGCGATGTAAACGAAAACCTTCTGCTGGGAATGGTTTACCATTTTGACGGTGGGGCGGGTATCCAGAGTCAGGTTAAAATCCAGGGCGTTGGACTTTTTGGCTGGGATTTCCACCGTCCGGCTCAGTTTGGCGGTTCCGATCTTTTCCCTGTTTTTGCTTAAAAGATCCACTTCCAGGTCGGTAAGCGTAAGCTTGTAGCGATTGGGGTTCAACACACGCAGGGAAAGCTCCACCTTCACTTTGTCCGGGTCGATGGACGCCACCTTCAGTTCGTGGACCTTTTCCACCTTTGGGCTGCGGTAAAGAAATTTGCAGGACGAAAGCCCCATCAGCGCCACCAGGCTCAAGAGCAGGACCAATGTCTTTTTCATGATCACCTCAATTATGTTTTATTAATCTTGCGTATCAAAATCCAGCCAGGGCTCAAAACGGCGGAACCAATGCTCCAAGGCAAAAATGCCAAAGATGGTTTCTGCTTGGGAATCGCAGCCGTTCAAGTAGTTTTGCCACTGATCGTGGATCTTGGGCAGATTCCAGATTCCACGACGGCGGAATTCTTGTGAATAAAAAAGTTCGTTGGCCGCGTTTTTCAGTTCGCCACGCAGCCAAAGATTTGCAAAGGGGGTGCCAAACACGGCCTTGTCTCTGCGTTGGAAAACAGCTTGGGGAACGATTCCGCGCATGGCTTCGCGGTGGATGAGCTTTCCCCGGGCATTTTGAATTTTGAAGCTGGAAGGCAGTGAAAAGGCGAATTCCACCAATTCGTGATCCAAAAAAGGAAGCCTGTTTTCGATGGAAAAGCCCATTGCCATGCGGTCTTCGCTGTGCAGCAAACCGGGCAGGGAAGTGGTGTTGACTCCGTTGAGCAGAAAGCTGTCGAGTTTTTGCCCCGCCGAAGTGGAGAACCTGCTGAGGATGGGTGAACCCATGGAAAGCTTTGCTTGGCGGTGAAATTCGGGGTTGAACGGGTCAAAACGCAGGAATTTGAATTCCAGCTCATAGAGCCGTTTCTCGTTCAAAGTAGTGGCAAGCAGACTTTTGGCAAGTCCAGCCATATTTTTGGGAAAGCCTTCGCGCTGCAGAAAAGCGGACAGTTCGGTTCCCAAAGTGGGGTTGCGGCTCAGGAAAAGATCTGCAATCCAGCGATAGAGTGCGTGTTTATAGCCCGCAACAAGTTCATCGCTGCCCTGTCCGCCCAAAAGGATTTTGACACCCCTTTCTGCGGCAAGGCGCATCACGGCAAATTGAGCTGCAAAACCAGAACCCAAGGGTATTTCGCTGCGCCAGGTGGCTTCGCCGAACCAATCCAGCGCTTCAAAAGCGCCGGGTGAAACCAGATTGGAAGCGCAGCCGCAGGCTTTTGCCACATCTGTGATCCAACGGCGTTCATCAAGCTGGGGCATTTGTTCAAAATAAGCGGAAAAAGCTTGCAGCGGCTGGGTGCCAAACTTTCGGGCAAGGCAGGCGATGGCGCTGGAATCCAATCCGCCGCTGAGCCCGATTCCCGTGTTTACGCTGGCCGCGCTTTGACGTTTGATCGCCTGGCTTAAAAGCTCGCGCCAGTTTTCCACCGCTTGTGGGAAAGAAAGCTTGCTGGAGCCAAATTTGGCGGGATTCAGCCGATACCAGCCCTGCTGGGAAAGATGACCGTTTCTCACCCAGAGCGACTGCCCCGGCTCCAGAGCGTGAATGCATTTCCAAAAGGTTTGGCTGCCATAAACCGAGAGAGAGGGGATTTTCATCCATCTCCAAAGCTGCGGCCGGTTCAGGGTTTTATTCACCGGGCTCAACAGCAGCGGCTTGATCTCGCTGGAAAAATAGAGGATGCCGGCGTGGATGCAGAAATACAGCGGCCTCACGCCAAAGCGGTCTCTGGCGCAGAACAGGTGCTTTTTAGCCTGATCCCAGATGGCCAGCGCCCAAAAGCCGTTGATGCGATGCAAACACTCTTCGCCCCAGGCTTGGAATGCTCTGAGCACCAGTTCCGCCTGTGAATTTCCTTTGCAGGGGAAGCCCAATTTATCAAGTTCCCGGCTCAGTTCCACGCTATTGAAGATGCTTCCATCCATCACGATGCACTGCTTGGCACTGGGATCGTAAAAGGGTTGGAACCCCGGCTCTCGCTCGGGGTGAAGCTGCAAATGCCTGAAGCCAAAACCAATGCTGGCAGGGAAAGCCATATCCAGCGGGGGATGCAGAGCCTTGGTGCTTTTGTACGCATCAAGCTCCGAAAAAAGCTTCGCTTCATCCAAATCCTTCCCGGCAAGGAAATAGCCTTCGCCATCCGGTCCACGATGGGAAATCATTTTGTTCATTTCCCGCAGGAGCCGGATGTCCACGCATCTGTTTTCTTCCAGGCAAAAGATCCCGTTTATTCCACTCATAATAAAAAACAGATATCTGAACCGCAGTTTGTGGTCAAGGGTTTTTTGCCGGATTCCCTCCAGAAACAAAGAAAATGATTGACAATAACCCCGCCCGGCTTAGCTTCGCAAAGGGTCGGACAAGCCAATCGCGTTTGGCTTCCCAATCCGAAAAACCTTTGAGAACGAGGTGTTGCATGAAACATTTTATGATGATTTTGGTATTGCTGCTGTTCTGCCTGGGCAGCTTGTCAGCGCTGCATTTTGCCTGCTGGGAAACCTCGATGGGCAATTTTGTGGCAGAAATTTACGACCAATGGGTGCCCATCACCGCAAACAACTTCATATCGCTTGCGAACAGCGGGTTTTACAATAATCTGATCTTCCACCGCGTGGTGGCGGGATTTGTGATTCAGGATGGATGTCCTCAAGGCACGGGCTATGGCGGACCGGGCTACACCATACAGGATGAATTTCACCCCAATCTCTTTCACGACCAAGCCGGAATCCTCGCCATGGCGCGCACTTCGGCGCCAAACTCCGCCGGCTCGCAATATTATATCACCCTGGCGCCAACTCCGCATTTGAATGGGAATTATGCCATTTTTGGCAAAGTGATCGAAGGTTTGGACAACGTTTTGGCGATCGGGCAGGTGCCCGTGGATGCAAATGACCGTCCCCTCACGCCGGTGAACATCCACAATCTGCGCATGCTGGACCTCGCCATCTACGATGTGACGCCTTCCGATTCCACCGCTGTGCAGGTTGATGTGAATGAAGATCTCATGTTTGTGATCGAAATGGGCTCCAGCCTGCTTACAGACTTCGTTTGGAAGGTGGACGGAATGGAAGAACCGGGCTTGGATTTCATTTTTGAAAGCTCTTTTTCCAGCCCCGGACCTCATACGGTTTCCTGCCTCATCAGCAATTCCGACATCAGCCACGAAATTGTGTGGAACGTGATTGCAGAAGGAAGCTCGGCTCAGGATGAAATTTTGCCCGTGCGTTCTTTACAGATCTGGCCCCAGCCCCTGCGTGAGGGCGTGAAAATCAGCCTGGATTCCGGTGAACCCGATGAATACAGGATTGCAGTGCACGACCTCAAAGGCCGCCTGCTTTTCGAGCTTCCAGACGGCTTGAAACAGGGTTCCCAAACATTTTGGGACGGCTGCGATCTCCAGGGCAGGCGTCTGCCCGCCGGGCTCTATCTGATCAGAGCCAGTTCAGCAAAACAAAGCCACGCCAAACGCTGCCTCATTTTCTGAGCGCGCCGGGACTTCGGCTCACAAATCCGAGTGCTTCACAAGCTGCAGCAGTCTGCCTTCACCGGCGGGAAGCAGAATCTGCGCCTGCGCGTTCACGATGGGATAGAGCGTTTTCTCATAGGGATCAAATAGCACCGGGTTTTTTCCCCAAGCCGCCAGTTTCTTTTTGTCGAATCTCAGAATAAGGATCTGCGGCTCGGCTTCGGGAAAGCTGTTCGCAAGTTCGCTGGGCGGAACAAAACGCGGCTCTGATGCCGCCACGGGACGGAAATAGTTGGCGCGCCTGTTCACCAGCATAAACCACGGATTTTCAGCTTCGTCCTGATACCAGGCGCATTGCACCCAGCCTTCATAATCGCCAATTTTGAGTTTGTGCACCTGCGCGCTTTCCAACATCGTCTGTTTGTGCCATTTTTTTCCCTGCGATTTTGATGTACCTATGACTTCGGTTCCCAGCCAATTCAGGTTTTTCAAGGCTTTGCCATATTCAAAAACCCGCGGATTGCTCTCAAACACTGCAGGCCATGAGATTGGGTCTTCCACCGGGTCTGGATAGCTTTCAGCGCCCACGCGGGAGAAGGTTGCGGCGCGGTTTCCATAGCCTTCGGGGTCTTGAAACTCGCGGAAGCGATAGTGGAAAATCCCGTCCGGAGCAAAGCAGAGCGGCAGATAGAGCAAAACTTTTTGGGTGGCTGTGGGAGCCTGAATCCAGGTTTGCCATTGGTCGCCTTCATCTTTTTGAACCCAGGAGCCCAGGATCTGCACGATGGGCATAAAGCCTCTGCCTTCCTCTTCATCCCGATACTCCATGCTTTCGCGATAGATGCGAACCAGTTTTTGCTCCAAATGATCCTGAATGAAGGGTCCGGGGTTTGAATCCTCGGGGCTCCATTTCATATTGGGAGCAAGGGGATAGATGTTCGGCGTGATGATCTTTGGTTCTGCGCTTCTGTAAAAGGCTTCCAGGTGGTCATAATAGGTCCCGCTTTTTTCATCGATGATGTTTTGCGGGAAAAGATAGTCGTAAACAGCGCCAAAAACGGGGATTCCCTGGTTGTGCGCTTCGGTTTGAACCAGCTTGTGTGCCGCGAATTGCCCCATCCTGGGTTCATCCATGAGATAAAATCCGCTCAAATTTCCAGGAGCGCGTTTCTGCAGAGACTTCATGCGGGCGGACAGATTGGCTCGCAGCGCCAAGCCGCTCTCACCTTGCAGGTCGTGGTGGTTCTGGTCTTCAATGCTCACCCAATCCAGCTCCACATCGCAGTTTCCATACCACCAAACACGCGGATTCAGGTTCACGAGGCGCAACATTCCTCCGGGGTCGGAGCCGTAATCTTTTTTTAAAAGATTTGCATCCAAAAGCGTGGAATAGGGCAGTTGCAGTTCTAGTTCGATAAAGTCTCCGGATCCAGAAAGCAGATGGTCGTTCAGGCGAAAGTTGGTCACAGTTTGCCTGTGTCCTTCAAAAATATGGGTCAAAAGCCTGAGATCAGAACTATGCCCATCCTGAGTGTATTCATAACCGCTGAGGCTGAAATTTAAGAGAGCTTCGTCCGGAGCCAGGTTTTTTTGCGTGGCGCCAATCTTGAAGCGAAACTTCACATACAGGAAGGCCTCTTCGGGATTTTTGGGCGGCAAAAGCAGAAATTCCTTGCCGACGCGAACATAGGCGCCAAATTGGTTTGGCCAGCGATAGCTCAGATCCGTGAAAAGCCAGCCTTCGCCGTCCCTGCCTCTTTTTGCCTGCCAAACCCAGCCATTTGAGGATTCCAGAGACCTCCGCGCCCTGCCTTGGCGAGCCATGGTCTTGCTGTTGCGCGCAGCATACCAAAAGCTGCTGTCCCAGCCATCACCATAGTTCAGTTCTTTTTCATCGGCATATTCCGCCTCAAAACGGAAAAAATTGCAGGTGGAATAGGCATAGCTGGCGTCGTTTGTGGCAGAATCAGGATTCCAGGTTTTATCCGAAATCCAAACGTCCAAGCCCCAGGCGTCCATTTCGTGCAACATGGCATCAAAATCCGCGTTGTCCACAAAGGTTTCAGCCATGTTTGAATTGTAGTTCAGTTCCTTCATTTTGCGATACATCACCGCTCTTTCGTGGGGTTTGCCTGTGTTTGAAATGTAGGAATATGTGCCTAAGATAAAAGCGTCCGAGTGTTTGGCAAAAGCGGGCGCAAGAGCCAAAATCATCAATAGAATCGTTAAAAAGCCAGTCGTCTTTTTCATCATTTCCTCCTTGAAAAATGGACTGAAAACAGTTTGCAAAAGCTTGAGTTCGGCGTCAAGTAGTTTGTGCTTTTAGGAAGGAAACCAAGCCAGTGTGCCTGAAGGGTCACAGGAAAGCTCTAAACGCCTTAACAGCGCATAAACCCAAGGTCTTGGGATATTTCCTCGGCTATCTGATAAATGTCACCTTCCTTGTGCTGAAGTTTCTACCATTTACAATCAGATTAATTAAGTAAATTCCACTTGAGCATCTGGTATTATTGGCATCTCTACCATCCAAGACCTTTGCACATAAGCCCCAATCTTTCATTCGGATTTGGCAAAAATAGTCCAGGAAACATGTCATAATAATACTGTAAATAATTCTTGACAAAATAGTTAGCTATATTTATTGTCACTCCATT
>JAAYEF010000014.1 GCA_012728875.1 Candidatus Cloacimonadota bacterium | reverse complement strand
TGGAGTGACAATAAATATAGCTAACTATTTTGTCAAGAATTATTTACAGTATTATTATGACATGTTTCCTGGACTATTTTTGCCAAATCCGAATGAAAGATTGGGGCTTATGTGCAAAGGTCTTCAATATTGATTTCAGTTCCCTGAATGAATGCATCAATTTGCCCCTCTCGAGGGGAAGACGATAGTTTTCCGGTTTTTTGTAAACTCCAGCTAAAGTGTTTTTTCCACATTCTTCCACTTCGATACGGTTTTTGGCATTGAACTTTAACTTTACTGTTGTCAACAGTGGCCATTCAGAAGGATGCAAACAGAAGACATATACATGGTAGCTATCCCCTCCCTTATACGCGAGGTCACAATAATCGACGGTTGTGATGCCTTCAAATACCTTGCGCAGTTTTTCCATGCTTACTTCAGAAGAATACTTTTTCATGGTCATTTGTGATTCTTCATCCCCGATTCTAAGCAGGCTGGAGACAAAGCGCTTTAGCACCATATATTTCTGATAAGGAAGTATCTCCATGCCCGCTTCCCAACCAGATTGACGCAAATACAATGCCTTGAGGTCGTGCTTGATTACTTCATCAGCAGCATTTTATTTGTCAAGACCTTGTTTGGCAAGCTCATCCGGCAAAAATAGACACCGGAGGACACAGATCTTCCTTGACCATCTTTGCCATCCCAGGTCACGCTATGGGTCCCGGCAAGCATGGTTTGGTTCACAAGTGTTTTAACAAGCTGGCCTTTGATGTTATAGATATCCAGCCTCACCGATCCAGTCTTTGGCAAGTTGTAAGATATGGTGGTGCTGGGATTGAAGGGATTGGGATAGTTTTGATGCAGGATGAGTTTGCTAGGCTCAGGTGCAATTGGATCATCGTTTGTCACCCATGGTTCCGAGCCATATTCATAGCAGCCCATATCGATGCGGCTGTTCCAAACCCGCCAATTGCCAGCCAGATCATAAGGTGGCAGGTTCAGATCAGAGATATCCGGAGTTCCGGTATCCACGCAGGGAGAGTTGCTTGATAGCATGGCAAAATATGGGCTATCGGGCTCCAAGCTTACAAAGTCAGGATATTCCGAGATATTTGTGCTGCCATAATAGACGTGATTGTTCCCAAAAGGATTGTTTATCGATGCCTCGCCACCCCGGATATTGTTGTAGTCCAAATAGACATGGGAATCGATACCATAAGGAAACGATGGATACAGATATATCTCATGTTCACTCTGGGGATTGTAAAAGATATTATTCTTCATATAGATTCTTCCCGTAAGGCCAATAGCTCCCAGCGTCCCCCGATTGTTGATAAAGGTACAGTTATTCACCTGGAAGTTTTCCACATTACGGTTATTAAAACCGATGGGGCCATCAGCATAGTTGCCAATATTTTCAAACAGACAGTTGGAGATGGAGATATCCACATTGCCAGTGGGCTGGTTGGGATCGGAGATATGAAAGGGGGGCTGCCTGCCGGGGACATTGAAGTTTCTGAAGATACAATTTTCCACCCGCAGTGGGCCTCTGGCCCAAACATCGAACATAGTCAAGATCCAATCACTATAGGGATCATGATAAGTTGAAGTGATGTTTTCAAATGTGCAGTTTGTGATGGAACCACTCATATTGGTCCAGAGTATTTGTTCATCGGTTACCACATTGCAGATGGTGATATTGTCCAAGATGGCAGTATGAGAAGGAAATATATCGATACGTATAGCTCCCCTCCGAGAAACATGAGTGTCACGGATGGTGATGTCAGAAAAAGTTATGTTATTACGATTGGATGCAATAGGGTAAATTGGTCGGTTGAAATCAGAAGAAGTTGTAATGGTAAACCCCTTAAAAACGGCATCAGTTTGTCTAAATGATTTCAAAAAGCTGAGCATTGTGGTTCTCTGCGAAGCAGCAGCAAAAAGTGTGCAGGCTGAGGCACTCTCTCCAATTATCCGCACATGGCTTTTTGCTGGGATGGGAAAGATCTGATCATCATCGCCTTCACAGTATGTGCCCGGAAGCACGTGTACCGTCTTCACGTCAAGGCTATCGGAGGCGATTCTATGCACAGCCTTTGTAATTGACTTCATGGCTTCAGCAGGGCTTAATCCGCTGTTTTCATCATTGCCTGTGGGGCTTACATACAGATCATGATTCACTTCCTCCCGGAATGCTCTTTGTACATGAATCGTATCATGATATATATCGCTGATGAGCTGGTTCAAGCGTTGGCAATAAAAGCCGCTTGGCTCTGCCACCGTTGCCATATCCAGGTAAATGTCCAAGCTTGCCTGAACATCATATACATAGATATCGCAAGGATTGCCACCATAGTTGTTGTATATGGAGCAGCGATTTACACGATCAAAAGTGATGCTTGTAGGGTTTGCACTATGGCTATAAACAAATAAGCCTCCTATTACCCCGGATGCGTGGTTGTCATGGATATCTACGCCGCTTAAGAACGCTGCCGCACGTGCTATATAAACCCCTGCCGTACTGTAGGCATGGTTATTCTTAATATCACAATTGATAATCGATAAATCACAATACTCTACTATATAAACTCCACCACCAATGTATTCTCCCGGTCTTCCATAACGCAAAGTTCCGCTCCCGTGTTCCAAGGTGAAACCTCTGATGCTGATATTTTGTGCTGGATTGATGATGCGGATACAGCTCCCGCTATTATTGCCATCTATGATGGTGCTGGCGATGTAGGAGCTATCGCCACTTGTTGCCTCCAGGCTGTGGAGGTTGATTGATTTACCGATGAAATCCACATTTTCAAAGTATCTGCCGGGATGGACCAAGACCGTATCTCCATCGTTGGAAGCCTGGATGGCACTCTGAATGCTGGTGTATGCCTGGCTGCCATCAAGTGACACATTGAGTACGGCGGCATGAATGCACGAGGCGACGATGAGAAGGAACAGGAGGCAACATAGTCTATTCATTATATAATCCTTATCTGCGTTACAGGGAGGGGATGCTTCCCTCCCTGTAACTATATGGGGTTATTTCATAATCAGCATTTTTTTGATGATGCTCTTTCCATTGAACGTAAGCTTGTAGAAATACATTCCAGTACTACAGGAATTGGCATTGCTGTCTTTGCCATTCCATACAACTCTGTGGGTGCCAATACTTTGATGCTCATGCAGCAGGGTTTGGACTAATTGTCCTTTCATGTTATAGATATTCAGCTCTACCAATCCATCTTCAGGGAGGCTGTAAGATATGGTGGTGCTGGGGTTGAAGGGATTGGGATAGTTTTGAGAAAGCATTACTTCTTGGGGAGCAGGTACAACATGCCCCATATCCTTGATTTCTATAGAATAGTAGGTAAATCCTTCCCGATTATATTGTAACTGACCGTCACTGAGCTTATAGATACTCTTGTTTTGCGGTATAGATTTACTGGAATAAAAGAACACCAGATCGGCATTTTCGGGAGTGATCTCCTCATCATCTTCGAGGTAAGCGCAAATATGAGTAAGCTCTTCTTCCACTACTGAGGCACCTTTACAAATGCCATTCACGTATAAGCCAATTTCAGTAGGCATATCCACGCTTTTGGCATCAGGAATCGTGATATAGAAAGGTGTATAGTCCATCTTTTCTGTATATGCAAAGGCTGTGGCTTTAGCTACAATTTTGGGATCCACCAGATGGGTATTGTTCCAAGTGAATGAACAAGCCTGAAGGGCATTTACGATTACCATATCTCCATAATTGATTACCCAATTGTTACTATGAATCCATCCCCAACCAGGTACTTTGATCATTGTCCAGTTCTGGGTCTGGATGAGATCAATATAACTCAAGATGGGGGCAAGGGCATCGAGAGGTTTAGAACTTGTTTCATGAAAATAGCCAAGCCAGTTTTCACCCTGGCTCAAAGGGATCACCGTGTGAGGAGCCTGTAGGTGCCCGGGAGTACTTATCATCAGATCAGTGGGGGCGTTGGGGGTCATCATAATCTTGTAGCCTTGTAAGCTGCTAACATCTTCTGTCAGGTTTGCCCAATCCCCATTTCCCCATATAATTTCCTTCTCTAGGCAATTATTGGGTTTATATTTAATCACATCCAGCCACACAGGGTTCAAGATAGTATCAAAGAAATTACCATTCATACAATAGCCGTCAGTTATTCTGTTCAATACTGGGAAGCTCATCCATTTTATTGCGTTGGGACCGGGCATGGTGTATTCTTCATACTTATGGTCTCCAGCTCTGATGGCTCCGATGTCTGCAGGAGTGCCGTCAGGATCATTTGCTCCTGTTCCCGTGTCAATACAAGGAGACATAGTCGTTTGGTTCCAAATAGGTATGTAGTTTGAGTCCAATCCCATGTCACTTACATTACATGTATTGTGATTTGCATTGGTGACGCCAGTAAAATCATTATCAAATAATGAATATGATACACTAATAGTCGCAGGTTGGGGTGGGTGGGTGGCGTTTTGAAAATCCGCATCAACATCTCGAGTTTGAAAAATGCAGTTAGTAAAATTCATATTTACAGGTGAATATGCGCTTATTATACTTTTATATTCATTGGTATCAAGATTACCTTTTATGAATACTGCATTGGATATATTAAGGGTACCTGAACAATCAATGCCTATGGTGATGAAGGGACTGGAAGAATATGAATTCACCTCAAAACCACTATGAATAATATTGTGCGAGATATAATCATTGGTTGTAAATGTGCAATTATCAAAGCCAAGGGCATCCGTTTTTGTATATATCAGCCCAATTTGATCCATTATGTTATCTCTGAATAGATTGCCTTCTATTCGTATAGGGGATACCGAATTCACATATACTGTGCCTCCCGTTCCAGTTGTCGTATTATGTAGAAATCTGTTGGTAGCGATATTCACATTCGTTGAAGATGCTATGTACATTGCTCCCCCTGGTGTTCCCGCTGGTATCTCGCTTTCAGGTGCCAATGAGTAATTGTACTCAAACAGTGAATTTCTCACTTGGACATTATTGGACTGGGAAAAATAAGTTGCACCTCCCATGAAAGAAACGTTAAATGAGAAGTTACAATTATCTATCTCGATATTTGAGCAGTTTTCAAATTTAAGGACACCACAACCATTGTTAAAATTATTATTATGCATTATGCTACAGTTTTTCAAGGATATTCCCGACTGATTGAGAAATGATGTACTGGATGTATAGTTCAGGGAAGTATTATGTTTGCCGAACAAACATCCTGTAAACGAGTAACTGGAATTGTTTGTCCCGCGGAAAAAAAGGTGGTAATTCCAATTATTCGAAGCTCTTGAGAACTTGATATTTTGAAAACTGATGTTTGTTCTGCTTATGTTAAACGTGTAGTAATCACCGTAATTTGGTTCGATAATCGCGCCACTTCCGGCACCCCGGATTACTAATGTTAGTGCATCATTTGCAGCATTCGTGTAACTAAAACTACCCTCGTACTGTAAGTTTGTCTGAGGCCAATAATAATTCCCAGGAAAAACATACAAGGTAACCGTATTTCCATTGTAACCATTGTTAACTGCACTGAGTATTTTGTCTAGAGCATGATCAATGGACTTAAAATAAGGATAAGCAAGATCAGAAGATACAATAACCATATTCACGCTATAGCGTTCAACCTGAATGGTGCCAAAATCATGGCAATAGGAGGTGTTTGGAATATGAATATCTTGAGTAGTAATAGGATAAGTGAACTTACCCAAGTCGGGCCGGAACATCTCTATAGTAAGATAATAGCTCCCAGCACTCGTGCTGAATATAAAGCTCCCATCCGGATCGGGACACAGTTGACTGATCAAGTTGTTGTTGTTCGCATCATACAGTTTTATATCAATATACACAGCATCTTCAGGATTATAGCTTAAAGAGACTGATCCCCTGATATTAGGGAGCGTCTGAGGACTGGCAAAAAGCCCAGTAATCATCAAAAATAACACGGTTGTAACTAAAAGACTGGATCTTTTGATGAGTGTTCTGCCTTCCCAAGAATCGGACTTATGAACGTTATCAGATATTGTCTTGGGTCTGATACAGGAAGTCTCTTGGTTGATAACTGCTTTATAAAACATGTTTTCTCCTCTTTGTTTTCAAGCAATTGCATAAGACCAGCGCAGACATGAAAAATAAATCATTACCCCATGTCAAGCAGCTTTTACACATTTATTATTATCAATCAACCATGTGAACTCGTTCCTCGGTTCACGCCAATATATTATCTATATTTTGTCAGAACTCTATAGAGCTTTGAGCAGCTTCTGAAGGTTTATTATCCCGGGAGTAATATGAGATAAGACACCAATATATCGGATTATATGTCTAATATTATTTATTATTTATCTGAAATAGATCAATTGCAAATCCTCATTGAGAAATTCAAATTGTCATCACTTGGAAATGCAGGATTTCACATAATCAACAAGCATGCTATGAGCTTATTAGGAAGCTTACTTGGACTAGGATATTCATTGAGGATGAACACAAGTTCAATCAACTGATACTGCTGTATAGCATTGCTCATCAGCCATTCTCCATATTATTCCAAGGCGTAGAACACATAAATGATGTCGCCTATTTCGATTATAATATACTCACCGTCAGGATCCTCATATCTAATTTCAACCCCTGGGGCGGTCAGCGATCCCAGATACACAGGTAGCGTGAGTGGGTCTATCGCTGAATAGTCAATCTTTGAAGCCACCAAAAACGTGATGACGAACAGCACTGCCATGACAAGCACCAATCTCTTTAACATACGAACTCCTTTTAAAGCGTTTATATGATAGACGAAGATTTTATGATTTGGTGCCGACTTTTTGGGATTTATTTTGGGATATTGTGATTTTGGGTCGTCATTACTGCTCTGACCATCCGAGATATGGTGCTCCTATGTCTTTATTGATGGAACTCTGCCAGCTCCTCCAGCATCAACTTCAGTTCCCTGAATGAATACATCAATTTGCCCCTCTCGAGGGGAAGGCGATAGTTCTCTGGTTTTTTGTAAACACCAGCTAAAGTGTTTTTCCCACATTCTTCAACTTCGATGCGGTTTTTGGCATTGAACTTTAACTTTACTGTTGTTAACAGTGGGCCTTCAGAAGGATGCAAACAGAAGACATATACATGGTAGCTATCCCCTCCCTTATACGCGAGGTCACAATAATCGACGGTTCTAATACCCTCAAATACCTTGCGCAGTTTTTCCATGCTTACTTCAGAAGAATACTTTTTCATGGTCATTTGTGATTCTTCATCCCCGATTCTAAGCAGGCTGGCGACAAAGCGCTTTAGAACCATATATTTCTGATAAGGAAGTATCTCCATGCCCGCTTCCCAACCGGACTGGCGCAGATACAATGCCTTGAGGTCGTGCTTGATTTTCACGCTTGCCTTTTTTGCCTGATCAAGTGTGATATCTTTCATTTGTGCGTATTCTTGAAGATTTTGGCAATCAGTCAACTCTTTGAATGCCTTGTATTCCGTGCTTTGATATAAAATAGGCAGACCAGCAAGCAAAATATATTGATCTTCTGTTAAAGGTAATGAATATTCGAAGGAATCCAGAAATTCTACTTCTATCCTGAGTTGTTCCAGCAGTTTAACTTCTTTGGCTTGAATTCTAAAGTGTTCAGTAAGGTTATTGATGGATACTCGAAACAGCCATGGTTTGAGCGCCTCAATGTGGGTTCTTGTTTTCAAAAGACTCAGGATGCTCTCCTGAGCTATTTCTTCTGATAACAGCAGGTTACGGCATCGTTTTAATGCGGTATTACGACAATAATTGAACAGCTCGGAAAAGCAATTTTCCACGGATAATTCGAACAGCGTTGTTGTAGAATAATCTGAGTTGAGATCAAAGGCAGTTAAACAGATTTTCATAAAAGCCTTGTTTATTTCAGCGACCACCGATTTCTGAACAAACAGGTTGTTCGCTTGTTGCTCTATCTCTGGCAGCAAGACATAGATATCGGTTTCTTTAACCATTTCTGCAGTATGCTTATTGGCATTATTTGAAGTCATATATCCATATCCTTTTTTGGGTAACTTATCTGATTTGTGCATCCCAAACGATATCAAATCCAATTTGTCTTCAAGCGTTATTTTGTAAAGAGGAAACTGTCCAGTTTGGCAGGGAAAGTCAGCTTAATATAATCTGGACAGTTATCCTCAAGCAGAGGCTTTTTCTCAAGAGGATCAGACCGCAAAAAGTTGAGTATGAGCCAAAGATATTTGCCTGACATCACTAAATCTACGAAAAATGCAAAATCTGCCTTGACAAGAATGCGGCTTAAAAATCTTTTTTCCCTTGATTAGGAGAATATCATGATTGAAGTTATAGAACAGATTTGCGTTGGCTGCGGAGCCTGCATCAAGGCCTGTGCCTACGATGCCATCCGCTTGGAAAATCAGATCGCGGTGATCGATCAAGACAAGTGCACCCTCTGCGGTGCCTGCGTTCAAGCCTGCCCCTTCGACTCCATTGTAATCCGAAAAAGCGGCGAAGTGCCGGATGACAAAGAAGACTACAGCGGAATCTGGATATATGCCGAGCAAAAAGACGGCGTGATTGCGCCCGTGGTTTTCGAACTTCTGGGCAAGGGACGTGACCTTGCAGACCAAATGGAAACCGAACTCAGTGCCATTTTGTTGGGAGAAGGTGTGGAAGCTCTGGCTTCGGAATTGATCGCTTTTGGTGCCGACCAAGTGATCATGGTGGACGACCCCCAGCTCCGCAATTTTCGCGACAGCCGCCATGCCAAGGCGCTCACCGAGCTTTCCATTGAATATAAACCCGCTGTGATCTTGGCAGGCGCCACCGTGGTGGGCAGATCCTTCATCCCGCGTGTGGCGGTGCAGCTTCACACAGGGCTCACAGCCGACTGCACCGGCTTGGAATACGACCCCGAAACTCAAAACCTGCTGCAAACGCGCCCTGCCTTCGGGGGAAACATCATGGCTACGATTATCACTTCGAACCACCGTCCGCAAATGGCAACGGTGCGCCACAAAGTGATGAATGCGCTTGAGCGCGACGACAGCCGTTCCGGCACGGTGATCCAAAAACAGATCAATTTTGACTTTGAAGAGGAAGACTGCTCCTGGCTGAGCTTTGAATCAGAAAAAACCAGCCTTGTGAACATCACCGAGGCGAACATTATCGTTTCCGGCGGCAGAGGCCTGAAAGAAGCCAAAAACTTCGCCCTTTTGGAAGAACTGGCGGAAGCATTGGGCGGAGCTGTGGGAGCTTCGCGCGCCGCTGTGGATGCGGAATGGGTACCCTATTCGCACCAAGTGGGCCAAACTGGAAAAACTGTGAAGCCAACGATTTACATTGCCTGTGGAATTTCCGGTGCCATCCAGCACCTGGCGGGAATGTCTTCCGCAGACTATGTGATTGCGATCAACAAAGATCCCGATGCGCCCATCTTCAAAGTTGCGGATTTGGGCATCGTTGGTGACCTTTTCGAGGTTGTGCCGGCACTCACCAAAATGGTGAAAGAAAACAGGAAGTGACGGCAGTTTCAAAGCCATTGATGCTCGAAGTCTGCGAGGTTTTTTACAGTTTGCAGGGTGAGTCCTCATTTGCAGGACTTCCCTGCGTTTTCATTCGCCTGAGTGGATGCAACCTTCGCTGCACATGGTGTGACACGCAGTACGCCTTTGAAACAGGCACCATGATGGAACTGGAACGGATTCTGGATGAAGTGGGCAAATATCCCACAAAACTTGTTGAAATCACCGGCGGCGAACCCCTGCTGCAAGAGCAGAGCATAAACCTAATGCAAAAGCTTTTGGAACAGAGATATACAGTTCTGCTCGAAACAAACGGCTCAATTATATTGAATAAAGTCCCGCCCCAAGTGATTAAAATAGTTGATGTTAAATGCCCCGGCAGCGGTCACGGTGACTCCTTTTTAAAGCAAAACCTGGCTTTCCTGCAGCCGCATGACGAGCTAAAATTCGTGCTTGCCGACCGTGCAGACTACATTTTTGCACTTGACTTTATCAAACAGAGTTCTTTACAAGGCAGGCACTTGATTTTTTCCCCGGTCACTTCATCCCTGAAGCCTGAAACCCTGGCGGAATGGATGCTGGAAGATGGCGCAAGTGCCAGGCTTCAGCTTCAGCTTCATAAAATCCTGAGCATTGCCTGAGGCCTTGCCATATCCCGTGTTTCAAGCCTGTACCGATGAAAAAGCAGCCCATTTCGGCGCCTTGAAAGGCTGAGCATAATCTCGTGCAAGATAAATATTTACCCGCTTCCCGGCTGAAAATCAAAAAAAACTCTTTACTAAAAAGGCGCCTTGGCAGAAATAGGTGCCAATCCTATCGTGGAGGAGAAATGCGAGTTTTAAAAAGCTATCTTCTGGTCTGCCTGATGCTGCTGATCGGCACTGGCAGCCTGTTTGCCGCCGGCGAAACGATCTATGAGATCATTGTTCGCGGAAACAAGGCTGTTTCCCCGCAGATGGTGACCACTTCGCTGACCCTGCGCACCGGCGATGCGCTTGACCCGGAAGAAGTTGCCCGCTCGATCCGGCAACTTTACAAGATGCGAATGTTTTCGGATATCCGAATCCATGCAGAGCCCTATATGGCAGGCGTGAACCTGATCGTGGAAGTGAAGGAAAACCCGGTTTTGTCCTTTGTGGAATACAAAGGGATGAAAGCCGTGAAAAAAGAGCGTCTGGACGAGCTTGTCACCATGCGGATCGGCACGTTTTGGTCGGATTATCAGAAGCATGATCTGGTGAGCAAACTCCGCTCCGAATATCACAGCAAGGGGTTCAGCAACGCCAAAGTGAGCCTGGAAGAAAATTTTGACAATGAAGGCAAGGTTCGGGTTGTGGTGAACGTTGAAGAAGGCAGCCGCCTCGCCATTGGCAGCATCACCTTCGTGGGCAATGAAAATTTTGACGATAAAACGCTCTTGAAAAGGATGAAAACCAAGCCTGCCAACATTTTCCGCTCCGGCCGCTTCGAGCAGGATAAGTTTGATCAGGACTTGGTCAAGCTGGCTGAGTTTTACAAGAAAAACGGCTATATCGACGTTGCGATCGGTCCCCACGAGCTGATCTCCACCGGAGAACGCACCCAGGAAGTGATCATTCAGGTCCGCGAAGGCCAGAGATATACTTTTTCGGGCATCAGCGTGAAAGGAAATGAGCATTTCACCACCGATAAAATCAATGAAGTTTTCACCCTGAAAACCAATGAACCCTTTAACCAGACCAAGTTTGACGAACAGCTTGCCCGGGTCTATTCGCTCTATTTTGACGAAGGATTCATCTATACTGAGATTTCCCAGGATATGCAGTGCGTGGATGGAACCCTGAACATTGCATTGAACATAAATGAAGGCAACCGTGCGCGCATACACCAGATCCACATCACTGGCAACAAACGCACCAAAGACAAAGTGCTGCTGCGCGAACTGGACATCGCTCCCGGTGATTATTTCCGTCAAAGCCAGGTGATCAGAAGCCAGCAAAATATCTATAATCTGGGGTTTTTCGAACCCGACATCAGGCTGGACTACACGCCGATCAACTCCAATGGCGACATTGATTTGCAGATCGACGTGATCGACAAATCCAGCGGCACCGCAAACGGCGGCGTTGGCTATAACAGCCAGGATGGCTTTGTGGGTCAGCTTTCCGTGACCATGAACAATATCCTGGGAAACAACTGGTCCAGCAGCGTGGCTTGGGAGTTTGGCGGAAAAACTCAGGACTTTCAGGCAAACTTTACCAATCCCAACCTTTTCGACAGTGATGTGCTGCTGGGAACTTCGCTGTATTACACCACCAAGGACTGGAGCTCGTTTTACTACAAGATTTTCACCCGCGGCGCCAGTGTGCGTCTGGGACGCTATATTCCACTGATGAACCGAACCCGTTTGGTGGGCGGATATTCGCTTTATTCCAAAAAATATGAGATCACAAAACGTGACCTTTTCGACCCCGTTACAAACCCCACTTTGGCGGAACTTGACACCCTGGGCTGGCGCTACACCAGCGCATTGAGCGCAACCGTGAGCCGCGATACCCGCAACAACATCTATTTCCCAACCCGGGGTTCCCAGCTGATTCTGTTCTCCGAAGTGGCGGGCGGACCCTTGGGCGGCAATTTTGACTATTACAAGCAAATTGCCCAGGTGAACTGGTATATGGAAATGTGGCAAAAGCTCACCCTGCGCACAAAATGGCGCTTTGGCTACATCACGCCCTATGGCTCTTCGAAAGACGCACCCCCGGATGAAAAATTCTATCTGGGCGGCACCGGAGTGGACGGCATCCGCGGCTATGCAGACCGCCGCATCGGAGTGGACGAAGATGGCGACGGAGTCATGGACACCGGCGGAACCCGCGCCATCATATTTTCTTCGGAACTGGCCTATCCCATCGGCAGCGACCAAATCATCGGCCTGGTTTTCCTGGATGCCGGAGATTGCTACAACCGCCTGCGGGACTTCAACTTCCTGAAATTCAAAAAAGGCGTGGGAGCAGGAATCCGCATCCAAAGTCCGTTCGGCTTGATTGGATTTGACTATGCCTACAACCTCGATCTGGGCACCTGGGAGCCCCATATCCAATTTGGAACAACGTTTTAAATGAAATATAAACACCTTTTCGGACCAGTCCACTCGCGACGCCTCGGTTTTTCACTGGGCGTGGACTTGGTTCCCTTCAAATATTGCCCGCTGAACTGCGTCTATTGCGAGATTTATAGCACAGACCATCTGACTTTGGAGCGGCAGGAATTTTTTCCTGTGGAAGAGATTCTGGCTGAATTGCGCCATTTTCTGGCAGACGGACCCAAGCTTGATTACATCACCTTTTCCGGAGCCGGAGAACCCACTCTGCACAGCCGGATCGGCGAAATCATTCGCATTATCAAGGAAGAATTTCCCCAGTACCAGCTTGCCCTGCTCACAAACGGGGTGCTGCTCGACGATGCGGAACTCAGAAAAGAGATTTTGCCCTGCGATCTGATTTTGCCGTCTCTGGACGCCTGTCGCCAGGAAAGCTTTGAAAAGATCAATCAACCCCATCCCGGACTGACGGCTCAAAAATTGGTGGAAGCGCTCAGCGCCCTGCGCGTGGAATTTTCGGGGCAGATCTGGCTGGAAGTCTTTATTATCGAAGGAATTAACGATACTCCGGAAGAATTGGATTGCCTGGCTCCAGCCATCGCAAAAATCAAGCCCGACCTTGTGCAGCTAAATTCTTTGGACCGCCCCGGCTCGGAAGAATGGGTTGAAGCCGCCGGAGAAACAGTTTTGAACCGTGTGAAAAAATACCTGGTTGAGCGTTTGGAAATGCCGGTGGAAATCATTGCAAAATCCCATCCGCAAAACTTTGAAACCCATGTGCCCCAGGATATTGGCGAAGCCATGAAAGCCACGCTAATGCGGCGTCCCTCCACCGCAGAGGATCTTTCCCAGACCCTGGGACTGCACATCAATGAAATCAGCAAGTTTCTCAGGCAGTTGAACTTGGAAGGCAAAGTGGACATCAAACGCGAAGAACGGGGAGTTTTTTACTCGTGGAAACACTAAGCACTGCCATCATCACCGCTGCCGGTTCGGGAAGCCGCATGGGTGGAAACGTTCGCAAACAGTGGCTAAAGCTCGGCGGAATTCCCATCATCATCCACACCTTGCAGCGTTTTTTCACTTCGGAATACATCGACAACATCATCATCACCGCGCCGGAAGACGAACAGGACTACTGCCAAAACATGGTGCGGGAATATTTTGAGGACTTTGAAAAGCCCTGGCTGGTGGTGCCTGGAGGTTTTGAGAGGCAGGACAGCGTGTTCAGCGCCCTGCAAAACTGCCCGCCGCGAACGGAATATGTGTTCATCCACGACGCAGTTCGTCCTTTCATCACGGAAGAGTTGCTTGGCGAACTTTTTGAGATGGTGAAAAAAAGCAAGGCCGCCGTTCCGGTTGCAAGGCTGAAAAACACAATTAAAAGTATAGAACAAGACCACATTTTGGAGACCATCCCGCGCCACAAACTGGTGCAGGCTTTCACTCCGCAGGTTTTTTCCTACAGACTGATCATGGCTGCGTATGAACGCGCCTATCAGGAAGGATTCATCAGCACCGACGATTCCTCTTTGGTTGAATACCATGGAGCGAAAGTGAGTTATAAATTTTGTTCTGATTTAAACATAAAAATCACCGATGAAGTGGATCTGTTTTTTGCGCAGCAGATTCTGGACAACAACCTGATTTAGAGGAAAACATGAGCATGAAAAGAATTTTGAGAAATTACAACCAGGCATTGGGTAAACTGGCATCAAAATTGGAAAATATACGCATTCCGCTGTTTGTGCCCGGTTTGGGCTGTGGAGTATTGGGGCTGGCCTTGCCAAAGGTTTCCGTGGATATGGGAAAATATGCGTCCCGATTGTTAAGAGCATTGGAATACAGGGGGTTCGACTCCACCGGCGCCGCCTTCCAAGGCGATGACCAAAATATCATTTTGCTTAAAGATGTGGGCGCACCCAGTACCCTGGTCAAAACCCTGGGAATCGAAAAGCAGAGTGGCAAACTGTTTTGCGGACAGGTGCGTTGGGCCACTTTCGGCGCAGTTACCAAACAAAACGCGCAACCACATGAGGTGAAATGCAAACGTCACCTCTATGGCGCCCACAACGGCAACATCACAAACACAAATGACCTCAAAATCTGGCTTACGGCTGAAGGACACACCATTCTTTCAGACAACGATGGCGAAATGCTGGTGCACAGTGTGGAACACTTTTTCGACATTGAGATGGACAAGGCTGGAAACCCGGAAGATCCCGAGCTTCGCAAGGCCTGCATGCGCCGCGCTGTGGTGAATACCGCCAGCCGGATTGTGGGCTCCTACGCCGCCGTGATCACCGATCCCGTCACCCAAACCATGTGGGCCATCAAAGCCGGCAGCAGCCTCTATTTTGGCCATGGCGAACTGGAAGGCATGAGCTTTGGCCTTGCCTCCTCAGACCTCACCGCGGTTTTGCGTTTTACCAAAATGGTGGTAAATCTGCGTGAAGGCGAATTCATCGAGTTCGATTCTTCCTACTATCAAGTTTACGCCCAAAAAGCCCTGCACTTCATAAGCGTTGGCAAAGCCGACGAAAACTATGCCCCGGGAGACCCAATCCCTACCAAGGCAGCACTTTCCAAACTGCGTGCTGAAGATGTTGAGCTCCAGCCGGAGTTTGATTATTTCATGGAACAAGAGATTTACGCTGAACCCGAATCCGTGGGTAAATTGGTGAAACTCTTCCAAGGCGGATCAAACTCTGGACGCCGCATGTTGGAGCTGATGGATAGCGAGAATATCCACGAGCATCTAACCGAAAAAATGAGAGAAATCCTGGACAGTACCGATCCAGACAAAGCCAAAGCTTCGTTTGATTCCTTGATTGATTCCGGCGAATTTGCCTCTTTCTTCGAAATCGCACGCAGCTCCTATCAGGCCATTTTCGACGTTGTCGTACGCGAGGATTTTGAACAAAAATATCTGTTTTCTGCAGACAAAAATACACTTATCGACCTGATTGGCGAGGAGTTCGACATTCGCAGAATGATCCTGGCAAAAGCCTTTGATTCGCTTTCCGAAATGGACAGCGTACAGGAATTTGAAATGAAGGTGCGGGAATTTTTGCAGAAAATGAAAATCACCCTGCAGAAAAACCGCATTGCCTACTCGATCGCCTGCGGAACCAGCTATCACGCCACCAAAGTGGGCAGTCTTTTCTTCAACGAAATAGCCGGTGTGGAAATCATTCCCATCCTGCCAGGTGATTTTCGTGGTGAATACTCCCACAGCATGAAGGATCATGACTTCATTATCGGAGTATCGCAATCCGGCGAAACCAAAGATTTGATAGATATTTTCAACGATATCACCGAGCGCAAGCTGGACGTCAGCAAAGCTGTTTTGGTGAACAATGTCAATTCCACCCTCGGCATCGAAAAGAGCGATCTCGCCATCCCGATCTATTGTGGACCGGAGACTGCGGTTCCCGCCACCAAAAGTTTCATGAATCAGATCGCGCTTTTCTATTATTTGGCGATTCGCACAGCCCGAATGAAGCTGGAGGAAGGTATTGACGGCTTAAATGAAGAGCAAATCAAAGAGAAATATTCCCAATTGGAATACAGAAACCAGACCCTGCTGCAAATCCCATCTTTGATCAGGGAAACCCTTGAAAATACTTCTGATGTGATAGATTCGATCGCAGCCAAGATCTATATGGAGCCCTCGCTGCATATTTTGGCCACGAAAATCAGCGGTGTGGCCATGGAAGGCGCGCTCAAAATCCGCGAAACCGTGTTGAACCACGCGGAAGGACGCGAAGCCTCTGAATTCAAACACGGACCAAACACCATTTTGGGCAAAAACACCGTCTATGGGTTCAAGCATGTGCGCCGTTTTGTGCGCTCGCTGCGTGAGATTATGGATTTCATCGATACCGAAGGCAACCATCGCGGTCTGCCTCCGCAAAAGATCAGGGAAGTGAATGCCGCCCTGATGGATCATGTGTTCTATCGCAACCGACCGTTCAACCTGTCCCCCGATGCAGAAAAACTGTTCCATGATGCCATCCACAACCGCGATTTCTATGCCACGCTGGATCGCAACTACCCGCTCATCTATGTTACCGGACCTGATGCAAAGGACGTAAACCTCACCGTTTCACAGATCAACACCCATAAAATCCGTGGTGCGGATACTTTCGTGATTGCAGAAGAGGATGAGCACCTGCTCCGAAACGCCAGTTCCATTCCCCGCGAAGGCCAATATTATGGCTGGGGTTACGTGATGCTGCCTCGAACCGGTGACAGCCTTCTGACCTGTTTTTCCGCCACAGTGGTGCTTCAGCTTTTGGCGTTTCGCATGAGCGTGCGAAAAATGAGCAGACTGGACAGGCTTGGCATGATGGATCACGGCGTACACCCCGACGTACCCAAAAACGTATCCAAATCCATTACTGTGGACTAGAAAACCATGCGCATCGGTTTCGGTTATGATGTACACCGCCTTGTGAGCGGGCGCAAGCTTGTTTTGGGAGGTGTGCATATCCCCTTTGAAATGGGATTGGACGGCCATTCCGATGCAGATGTTCTGCTGCATGCCATTATGGATGCAATTTTGGGCGCTCTGGCAATGGGCGATATCGGAAAGATTTTCCCGGATTCCGACCCAGCTTTCAAGGATGCGGACAGCCGCATCCTTTTGCGCAAGGTGTGGGAATTGGCAAAAAACTGCGGATACAGTCTGCAAAACCTCGACTCCACCATCTGCGCCTCTCAACCCAAATTGGCTGCACACATTTTGCAAATGCGGGAAAACATCGCTGCCGATCTGGAAAGCCCTCTGGACACGGTGAGCGTGAAAGCCACCACGGAAGAGGGCTTGGGAGTATCCGGAACCGGGGGGATCAGCGCCTACTGCGTTATTTTGCTCAAAAAAAATAGATAGAGCTGCTTGAACAGGGCTTGGTCTCTGTTCAGCCGATTTAAAAGCTTGACAGGTTCGGCAAATCGGTAGCTGTAGTCATAATAAATATGTGGGAGGTTGGTTTGCGCAAATATATCACCGTCTCTTTCAGTGAAGACCTGCTCCAAAAAAGCTTGGAACAGGCTCAGGAATCCACCGTTTTTGTTTTCCCCACTCATATTTCTGCATCCCGGGCAAGGCAGATTTTCATGCAGAATTGGACTTTGCAGGATTGCGAATTCATCACCATGGAACAGTTCAGGGAATCGCTTCTGCTGCCCTCTGATCCCACTGTAAGTGATGACAGAAGAATGGTTTGCCTTTTCCAGGCTCTCAGCCCTGAACACAGGGAATACTTTCATATCAATGGGTTTTTCGACATCGTGGAATGGGGAAACCAATTCTTCCAATTCTTTGAAGAGCTCTGCGATGAAAACATCGATGCCCAAACGCTGTATGAGCCGCAAAACCTGCCCGGGATCAATCTGCTGGAATGGCAGGAAAGCTATCTCCTCAAGGTCTTGGAAATCCGCACAGAATACCGCAAGATCCTTGCCCAACATGGCTTCAGTGACCCCATCTTTTTCCAAAACATTGAAAACGCACATCTTCCCCACTGGGGCATCCGCTACGTTTTTGTGAATCAATACTACTATAGTAGATTGGAACAATCTTTGATTGATGCCGTGGAAGCTGCTGACAACGAGATCGTGATCATCTCCCAAATCGGTGGTAAAGAGCAAAAAGACCTTGACCCCACGGTGATCGACTTGAAAAGCCTTGAACCGGAAGATTATCGCCTTCGAAACCTGGAAGTGCTGGAGTTCAAAAACGAAGATCAGGCGGTTCTGTATTTCCTTGCCAATCAGGCTCATGAGGGAGATCTGTCCGGTTCGGTTTTGGTGGACAGCAAGCTCAACCGCGCCAGCTATCGTGATCTTTTTGATCCCCGGCGTTTTGGGATGTCTGAAAAACAGAGTATTCAAAACAGGTGGATTTACAGGATCTTCCACATTTTCCGCCAACATCTGGATGCGATGAGCGACACTTTGGGTGAAGGATTTCTGCCCTTGAGATTGATTCTGGATGCCTGTTCACAAGAGGGTTTTCTAAGCTTTTACGGGCTGAAACCAAACCAAAAGAACAGCCTCCTGGATGAAATCAAAGTCCTTTTGAACAGCGACATCCTCTATGTGGACAACAAATTGGATCTTTTGGACAAGTTTGCCAGTCCCCGCGGTTTTAAGCTGATGAAGGCCATCCTGGAACCCCATTTCCGTTTGTTGGAAAAACTGTCCAAACTCATCAGTCCAGGGGATTTGCTGAACCTGATCGACAGTCCAGACGGCATTGCCATCCCAAGGCTTTGCAGCGAAGAGGAACTGCAAAACAGCGATATCTTGGAGGTTTTCTACGCGCGCTTGGCAAACTTCGCAAGCTTGGAAAAACTGGGGCTGGTGCAAAACTGGCAGGAGTTTTTTGACCGTGAAGACTCCAGGCAAGCCGTCTCGGTTTTGCAGCTCTTTTTAGAATCACTGGGAAGCGGCAGGATCAATTTTCACAAAACCGACACAAAACAAAAACGTCTCCAAATCAGCAACCTTCTGGACATCCGCAACCTCAGCCAGGAAAGTGTCTTCTTTTTCCATGCCATTGAAGGCGAACTGCCCTCCAGCCCAAACCCCGTCTGGCTTTTTAACGAAACCCAGCGTGGCAGGCTGGGCCTGAAAAGCTATCCCGATCTGCGCGAACGCGAACGCTACTACTTTCTGCGCACCGTGCTCAGCAGCGAAAAGTGCGTGATTTTCACCCATCGCAATTTGGAAAACGATATCGAACCCGGCAGCTTTGTGACTGAACTGATCCAAGCTCACAGTGATGGAGCCCTCTCGCAGGTCAAGCTGGAAAGCAAAACTTTTGAGCCCTGCATTTCCAACCTCTATCGGGCCTGGCTTGCCGGCTCGGAAACTCAGGATAAGCCTTATCAGGATGAGCTTTGCCGCAACTTTGGCAAGGAACCCGAGCGATTTTTCACGCTTCCCAGTCAGCCAAAATCTGATTTGGGAGCAGAAAGAACCCACGTTTCCGGCTACTATGGCTTGGATGATCTACTGAAAAACCCTTTTTCCTGGTATATCAAGCGTTTGCGCAAGATTCCCGATCTTGATCTCCGCCCTCTTGAGACCATTTCCCGCAAGCTTTCCGGCGCCATCATGCACGACTTTCTTTCCAAGGTCTTGCAGCCCTTGGCTGGGCGGGACCTGACTTTGTGGGATATCGAGCCCCATTTGACTGATGTCGAGACGCTGGCGGCGGTGCTCGACGATCTTCTTAATGAGGAAAAGCTGTTTTACACATACAAGATCCCGCAAAACTACAACAAAGTGTTCCTGACCACCATCATCAACAACAGCCTGGTGGATTCCATCAAAGCCTTCTATTGGAGCTATCTGGCTCAAAACCTGAAAGACGAAAACTTCCGCCTCATTCCGGAGCAAGACCGGGAAACCGAGGGTGGAAAAATCGGTAAGGAACTGCTGAGCATAAGGTTGGATGATGCAGATTTCTCTGTGCGCATCCGCGGCAGAGCGGATTTACGGATCAAAACTCCCAAACGGGATTTGATCATCGATTTCAAAACCGGACACCACGATAATGATCAGCTCTACTTTTATGAATGGCTCTACTATCGGCTCGACAACCCTGCCGAAGACCTCAATCTATCCTCCCTGTTTTGGCTGCTTTTTGAGTCTAAAACCGAAAAAAGCCCCGCTGACCTTCAAAAACGCTTGGACTGGAAAAACCAGGTGGAAGATGCTCTGGTGAATTCTTTGACCAGCGGTTACAGTTTGGGCAGCAAGGTTGCCGACCGGCAGGATCTGACAAAAATCACCAGGGCCGATCTTTACAGAATTAACAAAGGAGGGGATCAATGAGCAGGTTCAAAAACAAAATTATCACCGCAAGTGCCGGCACTGGCAAAACTTACCGTCTTTCAGTGGAATATATCCGCATTCTGTTGAATCATCTGGATAAATATCACGATTTCAATTTGGACAGCATCCTGGTGCTCACTTTCACAAAAAAAGCCACCGCAGAAATCCGGGAGCGCATAAACATACATCTGGCCTTGCTTTGCGATCCCAATCCCTCCGAGGAAAAAGATCAAAAAGAAAGACGCGGACTGCTGGAATCCCTTTACGAGGATGGCGAGAGCAAAGAACTGTCGGACAAGCAGATGAAAACCCTGAACAAGGCCCTCAGGCAAATCTCTTTCGACAGAAAACAGCTGCAGGTAATGACGATAGACTCCTATATTAGCAGCATTTTCCGCAACATCGTGCGCCCTCTGCGCAGCATCGAAAGCTATGAGATTGATAACCAGGCCGTGGAAAAACGCCTGCCCTTCCTGATGGATCACCTGATGAGTGAAAAGCACAAGCCACTGTTGGACAAACTGTTGCGTAGAAAAGTGAGCCCATCCTTGGACGAGTATCAAAATTTCTTCAGCACACTGATCAAAGCCCGCTGGCTGCATTTTCTCATCCAAAAACTAGATCATGAACCTGCTGAGGGCACCCTGCTTCACCTTGCCCAAAATCCGGATTCGGCTTTACGCGATTCAGATTTAGAAAATGCACGCCAGGCTTTGATGCAAATCTTGCAACTTTTACAGGAAACCGATTGGTCTGACAGCAAGGTAAAAAAGCCAAAAGACCTGTTCAAAAAAGCTTTCTGCGATATGCTTGGCGACTCTATTGAAGAATGGGATGACATAGTAACTGCATCAAATGAAATGCTTTCCATTGAAGATAGCTGCCACAGGTTTTTTACCAACAATAAAAATGGCGCCATCACCGATGGCAGAAAGTTAACAGCAAAAAAACTCACTGATCTGAAGGATCAAATCAAGGATCTGGAAGCCAGTCTCGCCAAATCTTTGGCAAACTACCTCATCCACACACATTTCCTCAAAGAACAGGAGGAAATCCTCAAAGTTTGGACAGCGGTCCTGAAGGAATATGACAAGCTGATCTATCGCTACAAGAATATGACCTACAATGATGTTTCCTGGTTCACCCTGGAAGCGCTGTTCAGCACCACGCCGCCAAATTTTGACATGCAAACCGAAAACGTTGCCACAGAGTTCTATCAATTCCTGTCCCATCGCAGCAGATTCATCCTCATCGACGAATTTCAAGACACCTCCCTGATGCAGTTTGCCATCTTGCAACCCATCATTGAAGAAGTGATCAGCGGTCCCGGCACCAAGGATTTTGGCGGAGTCATCATTGTGGGGGATGAAAAACAATCCATCTTCGGCTGGCGAGGCGGCGAACGCGACCTGCTTTTGAACCTGCACGAGATCTTTCCAGGCTTGCGCGACGCAAAGACAGATCCGCTGGACAAATCCTGGCGCAGCAGCAACCTCATGGTGGAATTCATCAACCAAGTGTTTGACCACATTGGAAACAGTGGAATCCTTGAAAGGCAAAACCTGAAATGGGATTATCCAAAACTGCGTGAGGGAATGGAAAAACTGGATCCACAAACCAGGATCGAATTCCAAACCTCTGCTTATTCATATCAAAATGAGGAATCCAGCAAGCACTCCATCCATCGCGAGTTTGTGAAAAAAACCATCCTGCCGACCGTGGATGAGAACCCGAAAAAAAGTATGGCGCTGCTTTGCCGCACAGGTAAAGAACTTGAAAACCTGCAAAAACTGCTGGACGAATATGGCATCACCAGTATCTATCAGCCTTCCAGCATCCTGCCTGAACATGCTTGGGTTTCGCCCCTGATTGCCTGGCTGCGTTGGCTGGCTTTCCGAAATTGGCTGGATCTTTTGGAACTGATGCGTTCAAACTATTTCATGCTGGATGCTCCCGGCTTGAAGAAAGCTGTGGACGAAATCTACCTTGCCTTGCAGGAACAGCGGGAACCGGATTTTTCCAACTGCCTTTTGGCGCAGGAACTTATCCAGCTTTCAGAAACCGCCGACGAATCCATTCATGCCAATTGCCGCGCTTTTTTGGAATATGCCCTGCCCCCGCTGCTGAAATGCGAAAAGATGCAGCCGAAGGAACGCGACTTTTTAAACATCCATGCCTTCCTTGCCATGGCGCGTGATTTTGAATTGAACCAGGCAAGTGGAAACTGCTCCATCCCCGCCTTTTTGGACTATTTGGACGACAACCTGCAGCAAGATTCCATGAAGCAGGTTTCCGTGGAAGGCGAAGGCGCTCTGGAGCTTCTCACCATACATAAATCCAAGGGCTTGCAGTTCGATCACGTCTTCTTTTTCTACGATCTCAGCGCCTCAGCAGGCAAAGATTATGGCCACTTCCAACACTTTGAGGATTACGCCACCCAGGATTTCCAATCCCTGCATGATTACGCTCTCACCTACCACTATGATAAAATCTTGGAGCAATCCGATTACGGCAATCTGGTGCAAACATCCAAAAACCGCATGAAGCTGGAAGAGCTGAACACCTTCTACGTTGGGCTCACCCGTGCTAAAACCGCTTTGCACGTCTGCCTGGCATATCGGGGCGATAAAGGTTTTGATAAGTATTGCGAAGAAAAAACAACAGACACCGGTTTCAGACTGCCAGCTTTGGTGGGTTCAGCCATCCTGAAGTTTTTCCAAAGCAAGGAGATCGCACCAGACGAAACCGGTAAATACATTTGGCTGGGCAGCGGCGGAACCACTGAACCTGATGAGAAAAAGGAAAAAACCGAAGAAGGCATCAGTTTGGACCAGCTTGCCGCCGCCTTGCCTGCTAAAGCTGAAAAACCTGCTTTTGATCCGAAACCAGATGAAAGTCGCAGGCACATGGATTGGAAAAAAGTGTGGCTGGAAGATCGCAGCAACCTCTTTGGTGACCTGGCGCACCACTATCTAAGCTTCCTGAAAAAGGGAAGCCCCGAAGAACACGACCATGCTTTCAAACAGTGTTTGACACGTTTTGCAGCCATCATTCCCCTGGAAGAACTGCGCACAAAACTGAATTCCCTGAAAAATAACCTGAGCCAGGATCAGATCTTTCCGGCCGGCTACGACAAGGTTTTCACCGAATTCACCGTTTGGCACAATGGCTTTGAGCAGCGCCTGGACAGGCTTGTGCTGGACACCAAAAACAAAAAAGCCTTGATCCTGGACTATAAAACCGGTAAAGAGCAGGATGCCAGACAGTTGGAGCGCTACAAGCAGGCTCTGCAAGCTCTGGATGCCCTCAAGGATTACCAAATCGACACCAAATTCATCGAACTGAAGATCTGATCATCCTGCGGAAATCCAGTTTGTGAAGCAGAAAAAAGTGTTTATGGAAACTTTATTGCATCCCTTTTTGTATGATCCAAACCCAAGGAGATGGACATGAAACGCAGTTTTTTGCTGTTTATACTTATCATTATCACAGTCACAACTTTTGGTGCGACCCCGCCGCAGCGTAAGCCTTTTCGTATGGAACCGCCCCGCGGTTTTGAACCTCGAGCCGAGATCGACACCGGTTTTGACGTGCTTCACTACGACATTACTCTCAGCATCGACCAAACCGCCAGACAAATCTCAGGAAACGTGCTTGCCACCGTGTTGGCAGAGCAAAACCTGAGTTCGATCCCATACAACCTGGTTGGACTGAATGTGAGTTCAGTTCTGGTGAATGGCGCTCCCGCTTCCTACACCCACACGAATGGCATCATCACCATCAATTTGAACATTCCTGAGGGGCAAACCTTTACCACACAGGTCTTTTACAGCGGCGCACCCATCCTTTCCGGCCCGCCCTACAACGTTGGCATGATCTTTTCCTCAAACACCGTTTTCACCATCTCCGACCCCGACGCAGGCCGCTTTTGGTGGCCCTGTTATGATCACCCTTGGGATAAAGCCACCGTGAATCTGAACGTGACCCTGCGCAACGACTGGAAAGTAGCTTCAAACGGAACCCGGCAGTCCATCACAGACAATGGCAACGGCACTGCCACCACGATTTGGCACAGCGCGGATCCCATGACCACCTACCTGGTTTGCGTAACCTGCGGCCCCTATGTTGAGTTTCAGCAACATGCGCCGGTGCAGGATGTTCCCATCCAAAACTTTGTGATGCAAAATCAATTTAACAACGCCCAGGTCGATCTGGCGCGAATGCCGTTGATGATAGACTATTTTTCCGAACTGTTCGGACCCTATCCCTTTGAAAAATATGGCAATTCCGTGGTGAGCATGAGCACCTTTGGCGCCATGGAACATCAAACCATGACCACTTTGGGCAGTTATATCATCACTGGCAATGGCACACACGAAATCACTGTGGCGCATGAACTTGCCCATCAATGGTATGGAAATGCAGTCTCATTTTTGGACTTCAGCGACGTCTGGCTTTCCGAAGCTTTTGCCACCTATTCCGAGTCTATCTGGGTGGATAAAACCGAAGGCTGGCAAGCCGCATGTGACTATGTGACAAGTAGTTACCATCAGTATTACCTCAGTTGGGAAAACAGCGCCGGACCTCAGGTGATCTATGACCCTGCTTTCAATTCATATTTTTCCCCGCCCTCCTATGAAAAAGGCGCTTCGGTGCTGCACATGCTGCGTTTGAAATTGGGCAACGATGCCTTTTTCCAGCTTTTGCAGGAATGGTTTACCGAAAACAACGGCGGAAATGTGGACACTGCGGAATTTCAAGCCAAAGCCGAGCAGGTTGGCGGTGAAAACCTCGATCAATTCTTTGACCAATGGGTCTTCAGCGCCGGCATCCCAAGCCTGGAATACAGCATCTGGACAAAAGACTCCGCCGCCCAGCCCCTGCGCATTTTTGCCAAAACCAGATCCAACACCTCCACCCCGTTTTATATCGATGTACCCTTTCGCCATCAAAACGGCACGCAGATCGATTCTCTCTTCGTTTTGGCAAGTCCCCAAGGAACGAACAACTTTTTCAACGTAAACCTTGCTCCCCCCTCCATTTTTAGTTCAAACCACAATAACTGGACGCTGCTGCGTTCACGCACTGAGCTGAAGCCCGTGATCACGGAGTGCCTGCCCTCAAACGGTTCGGTTTTGATTTCCTGGGAAAGCTTCCAAAACGATCCCAGCCTGCGCTACAACGTTTATCGTTTCGGAACTGACATGGGTGGAAATTGGGAGCTTTTGAACCCCGAACCCCTTGCTGGATTCAGCTTTACGGATACCACCATGCAAAATGGTTCAAGCTGGCTTTACGCCGTATCCGCAGTTGACCCGGATGGCTGGATCAGCATGCGTTCCGAGCCCATGGAAGCCACTCCAATGAACTTCACATTTGCCGAAAACCTTTTGGTGGTGGACGAAACCCGTGATGGCAACGGCGCAAACATCAACCCGGACGACGCCATGGTCGATTCCTTCTATGCGGCGGCACTTTCGCCTCTTGAGTTTCAGGAATGGGATGTGGCAAGCCAGGGCATGCCGCCATTGGAAGTGCTTGGCAATCATAAAGTTGTGCTTTGGCATGCGGACGACTTTTCCCAAAACCTCCTGATCGACCATCAAAACGTTTTGGGCGGCTATCTGATTGGCGGAGGGAAACTTATCCTCTCCGGCTGGAAAACCCCATCCGTGTTTTCCGACGTATTTTTCAGCCGCTTTGCTGGAAACATCGAGCTTGTTTACGACAACTCTGCCAGCCTGATCAGCGCTCAATCGAGCCAATATGCCGATCTGGAAGTGGACCCGGACAAGGTTTTGAGCATTTGGAACGGCATGCTGCCCTACATCTATACTTTCACAGGCGCGCAAGATCCTATCTACACAGCAGTTATGAGCCCCACGGCACAGGGGAACGGCAACTGTGCTGCTCTGCGCATGACGAATCCGGATTCCGGCATGGATTTCATTCTGCTGGGCTTTCCGCTCTATTTCATGAAGCCGGCTGGTGTGCGTGAATTTCTGCAGGATGCCATTGCGGACATGCTGGATGGAACCTCCATACAGGATCCTGAACTTCCGCCACTTGGCGCCTCTCTTGAGGTTTTTCCCAATCCCTTCAACTCAAAAACCAAAATCGAGGTCAAAACCGCCTCACAGGGAACTTTGGAAATTGGGGTTTATAATCTGAAGGGACAGAAAATCCGCGCCATTTGTTCAGAAATCAAAAACCCCGGCAGCCATAGCTTCGTTTTTGATGCCAGGGATGACCGGGGCAATGACTTGAGTTCTGGAATCTACCTGATTAGGATGGTTTCAGGGCAAACCGTGCTCAGCAAAAAGATCAGCCTCCTGAACAGACACTGAAGAAGCGTAAGTTTAGATCAGCCGTTTAGTTTCCTCGCTTTCCAGGTCAAAATGGAAAAGCTGGATTCCGGCTTCCCGCAGCAGTTCCTCCGCCAGGGCGTCGGGATATTTGTCGGCGATGTAAATCACTTTGATTTCGGCATTTATGATCATTTTTGCGCAGATGCTGCAGGGCTGGTGGGTGCAGTATAGCGTGGCACCCCGTGCGCTGGAGCCATTCAATCCGGATTGGATGATGGCGTTTTGTTCAGCATGCAGTCCCCGGCAGAGTTCATGCATCTGCCCGGAGGGAATATTGTTTTGAGCGCGCAGGCAACCCGCTTCACTGCAATGCCTTACACCTTTTGGGCTACCGTTGTAGCCCGTGGAGAGAACCTGATTGTCTTTCACCAAAACCGCGCCCACATGTCGGCGCAGGCAGGTGCTTCTTGTCGATGCCAGTTTTGCCATTTCCATAAAATAGCGTTGCCAGGAGGGTCTTTTATCCATTGGAGTTTCCAGTTTGAAAATTTTTTTCAAGTTCTCTCGCGGCGGCTTTTGTGTCAAGCTGCATTTCTTTTTCAAAAACTGCTTCCGGCATCGGAACATGCTGACTGTTTGCGACTTACGATGCTGCAAAATTCATTGCCACAAGCGGTAAACCCTGCCTCCTCCTGCAGCCCAATTCGTGTATCACCCGTCTGGCTCCCCTAAGTTACCCGCTCAAAGGCGGGTGCTTAACGGGCATCTGGCATCCAGAAATGCTTTTCGAGCCAAGGGCGGGTCAGACTGGATTGATTTGTGCAAAGTTGCATGATGCCGGACTTGGTCAAAATAAAACTTGTCAGAATAGCCGCCTCCAGAAGCTTGGAAAAGCTTAATTTGAAATACGATGGAACTTAATATGCAGATAAAAGAATACAAGCTCGTCTTTTTCATGCTGATCCTGAGCGTTTTGGGTCCTCTTTGGTCGCAAAACCTCAGCTTGGAAAGGGCGCTGCAACTGGCTTTGGAGAACAACCCCTCCTGGCAGGCCAAACTGGCTGAGACCGAACTTGCCCGTGAAAACGTTACTTCGGCAATGAGCAGCTTTTTGCCCTCGCTAAAGCTTGATGGAACATGGCTTTACATGGAACCCGCCCAAAGCGTGCAAACCAGCATGGGGCCGATAGATTTGAACAAAGATATGCGGCAGTTTGGTTTAACGCTCACCCAGCCAATCTTTCTGGGCGGAAAGGCTTGGCAGGCATATCAGATGGCAAAACTGGGGGAACAGCTTGGTTTGGTGGATTTGGAATCCGAGCGCCTGAGCCTGTTGAGCGAGGTGAACAAGCTATATTTGAACATCTTGCAAACTCAGGATTTGCAGAAGATTTCCGAACTGGATCGGCAGTCCGCCTCCCTGAATTTTGAGATTGCCCAGATCAAATATGACCAGGGTCTGCTTTCCAATGCAGACCTCTTGCGTTTCAAGAGCCAGCTTGCCTCCAAGGAAGTGATGCTGCTGCAGGCTGGGACGGCGCTGCAGCTTTCCCGCCTCCAGCTTAAAAACGCGTTGGTACTGGACTATCTTCCTGTGGCAGAGGAACTTCCCGAGATTGACAACGACCCTGTTCTGGCGGTTTTGGAGGGCTATGGTGCCGATGATGTGAGCGCCCTCAGCCAGCGAGCCCTGCAGCAAGGCAGAGAGTCCAACAGCGCCTTGAAAGCCTTGGATGGCAGTCTGGAGCTATCCCGTCGCGGCATGCAGATTGCCAAGGGTTCGTTTTTGCCCTCCGTGGTTTTGGTGGGAACCAGCAATTTCAATGAAAACGGGATTGACCGTTATAAGTTCCACAATTCCAGCCAGATAATGCTGACAGCTTCGCTGCCGCTGCTGCCCATGGTTGGCAACGTGGCTGAACACAAAAAAGCCCAGCTCAAATATCGCAAAGCGCTGCTGGATGTAAAGGCCGCCACAGATGCAGTTTTTCTGGGCACCGAAGCCGCCGTCCTGAATCTGGTTGGCGCGGCAAAGCAATTTCGGGCAAACTCCATCGCCCTGGAATATACACGGCAGAGCTATCTGCAAATGCAGGAACGCTTTCGCATGGAGCTCATTTCCTCCAAAGACCTGCTGGATGCCGAACTGATGCTTTCGGCTGCCAGGATTTCCCATTCCACGGCGGTGTTCGACTATCACAAAGCCCGGATTGCCCTGATGCAGCTTCTGGCGTTTGAAACCTCGCAACAGCTTGATTCTATGATAATTACCGGAGAATAACCATGAAAAAAAGATACATTTTGATGACCCTGCTCATCCTGACCCTTGGCTTTTCAGCCTGCAAACGGGGCAAGGGTGGTGACCTTAAATCCGATGACGAAGCCCAACCCGTTACCGTGGAAGAGCTTGGCCTGAGATCTTTGGACGACTTTATCACCGTTCACGGCAAGCTGGAAGGAATTTCCAACGTCACCATGAGCAGCGAAGCCTCCGGGCGGGTTTTGCAGCTTTATAAAAAACTTGGCGACCACGTGAACCGCGGTGAGCGCATCGGAAAAATGGAAAACGAAGCCTATCAATATCGACTGGATCAAGCCAAAGCCGGTGTGGCTTCCGCGCAGGCCGCTTATGACACCGCCCAGCGCAACAAAAATTATGCCGAGGAATCCCGCGCCAAGAATCTCATTTCCCAAGCTGAATACAACAATGCGGTCAGCGCCCATGAAGGCGCAAAGGCTCAGCTTGATGGAGCAAAAGCCGGGTTGGAAGCCGCCCGCAGCGGCATGGATGGCTCATATTTGACCGCTCCCGAATCCGGAACCATATCAAACCTTTTCATCGCGACAGGTCAGTTCATCGCCCCGGGACAGCCGGTTGTGACGATCACAAACGCCAGCCGCCTTGTGCTCAGAACCGGGGTTGGAGAAAGCCAGATTTCCAAGGTTCGGCAGGGTCAAAAAGTGGTGGTCAGCTATCCCGGTAAAGAACCGATTTCGGCAGTTGTGTCCGGCTATGGCATCTCACCTTTGCCCGGTTCAGCCAGCTATCCGCTCGATATCGAACTTGTGAACCCCAACGGGCTCATGCCCGGAATGGTGGTTACAGCCAAAATCCTTACCGACACATATTCCGAGCAGCTTTATTCCACCCTCACCCACTTCAAGGCGGAATTCGGCAAATACTACGCCTTTGTGGTTGACAAACGCAATGTGGCACACAAGCGTGAAGTGAAACTGGGCAAGATAATTGGAGAATTTGCGATCATTGAAAGCGGACTGGAACCGGGAGATAGAATTGTGACCAGCGGAGCGGAAAATCTGGAAGACGGTACCAAGGTCACCGTTAGGAAATAAGCCATGAAACTTGCCGATCTTTCGATCAAATATTCCATTCTGATCAACATGCTGGTGATTGCAATCATCATCATGGGTGTGATTTCCATGGTTCGCATGCCCCGGGAGGAGTTTCCGGCCGTCGAATTTGGCCGCGTGATTGTGGTGGTGGTCTATCCCGGAGCATCGCCACAGGAGATGGAAGAACTGGTTACAAACAAGGTTGAGACGGGCTTGAACAACCTTCCCAAGCTGGACAACATCGAAAGCTTCACCGAAGAAAGCCGCTCCACCATCAGCATTTCCTTTGAAACGGGAGTGGATTCGGAAGAAGCTTACGACCTGGTGACCCGCGAAATGAGCAAGATCAACGATCTGCCCAGCGAAGCCATGGATCCCATCATCATCAGGCTGAGCATGAGGGAGCTGAACCCCATCTCCCAACTTGTTGTGAGCGGGGATTTTCCGCCTTTGGCATTGCGGGAATTGGCAGACGAACTGCGTGACGGAATTGTGAAATTGCCGGATATTTCCAAAGCTGAATTGATCGGGGCCAGAGACCATCAGATCTGGGTGGATGTGGATCAAGCCAGGATCGATGCCTACGGCTTGAGCCTTTCCGATGTTTCCGCGGTTTTGCAGGGACGCAATCTGAATATTCCCGGCGGCACTGCAAAATATGGCAACACCGAGTTTTTGGTGCGCGCTCTGGGGCAGTTCAACTCCATGGACGAGATTGGCAGAATGATCATAAGTTCCGACCCATCCGGACGTTCCATCACCGTGAACGACATCGCCACGGTTCGCGACACTCTTTCAAAATCCCAAACCATTGCCAAATTGAACGGCAGTGAAGGCATCAGCGTTTTTGTGTATAAAAAAGGCGACAGCAACATCATCAGGGTGATGGAGAGGGTCAGAAAATACATTTCAGATTTTGAAGAGTCCCATCCCGGAGCCAGGATCAGCGTGAGAAACGACGGTTCCATCGACGTGAAAAACGGCATCAACGCCCTCAGTAATAGCGCCTTGATGGGCATTTTGCTGGTTTTTGGTGCTTTGCTGCTCTTTTTGGGCTGGCGCAATGCCGCATTTGCCTCAACCGGAATCCCTCTTTCCCTGCTGATCACTTTCATCGTGGCTCCGCTTTTTGGCGTAACCCTTAATAATTTCACCATCTTCGCTCTCATCATCGTGGTGGGCATGGTGGTGGATAATTCCATCGTGGTGCTGGAAAACATCCAGCGGCACAAGGAAATGGGCTTGGATCATCGCGATTCCATCGTGGCTGGAGTGGACCAGATCATCTCTCCCGTTTTTTCATCCACTTTGACCACAGTGGCGGCTTTTATGCCGATGCTGCTCACAGGCGGCATCATGGGTCAATTTCTGTCGGTTTTCCCCATCGTGGTCAGCGTTGCGCTTTTGGCATCGTGGTTCCAATCAATGGTGATCTTGCCCACAAACGTATATCAGTTCGGACGCGGCATGTCTGGAGGTGAAGACCGCACCACCCGCATGATCCGGCCTCTCAACAGATTCTATCACAAGGTGATCACCCGTGCTTTGAAACACCGCGGCTGGGTTTTGGGCGGCACGCTTTTGGTTCTTTTGGGTTCCATAATCCTGCTGTTCAGCGGTGCCATCCGTTTCGAGTTTTTCCCCAGTTCCCTTTCCCAAACCATTTCCCTGGAACTTTACACGCCGCTGGGCACCTCGCTGGAAGAGACAAATCGCGTGGTGAGCCAGGTTGAACAAAAGATCCTTTCGCTGAAGCAGAAGGACGATATTGAGTTCGTAGTTTCAAACGTTGGCTCCCTGAGCAACCAGGGCATCAGGGAAAACAAGACTTCAAATGCGAGCCTGAGCATCGACCTCGTGCCGCTGAAAAAGATGAAATCCACCCACGAGGAGATCAAAAACGAGATTCGCGAATATCTGGACACCCTGCCCGGGCTTTACAACTATAAATTCGCCACCTCCCAGACCGGTCCGCCGCTGGGCCAGGATGTGGATATCCGCATCAAAGGCAAGGACTTGGAGCGCTTGGTTTACATCAGCGATGTGGTGAAATCCAATCTGAAAAAGATCCCGGGTGTGAAGGATATTGACGACAGCTATGACCCCGGCAAAATGGAAGCGCGAATCCTGATGAATCAGGAAAGACTTTCCATATACAGCCTAAGCGTTGCTCAGGTTGCCTCTGCGATCCGTTTGGCAAGCGCAGGCAGCGAAGTGACCCGCTTTCGAGGAAACGGAGTGGATGAAGTGCCCATTTTGGTGAAGCTGGACGATCGCTACACTCAGGATTTTGAAACCCTGAAGGACCTGAAAATCAGGAACCGCATGGGGATTTTGGTGCCCTTGCGTGAATTGGCGGATTTCGAAATCGGCAGCAGCATCTCCCGCATTTCTCACTACAACGGAGACCGTGTGCTCTCTGTAACTGCATCTGTGGGTGAATATTATGAAGGCAAATCCCGCAAAAAACGCAGCACGCAGGAGGTGGTGAACATCCTCCGCGGCAGCAGGTTCCGCTCATCCGGGGGCACGCTTTCAAACTTTGAACAGCGCTTCCCCGGCTACACCATGGAATTCGGCGGGGTTCAAAAGCATCAAAATGAATCCTACAGCTCTTTGGGAATTGGGTTCCTGATCGCGCTTCTGGCGATCTTCACCATCCTTGCATCGCAGTTTCGCAGCTATGTGCAGCCTTTGATCGTGATGGCAACCATCCCGCTGGCCTTCATCGGAGTGGTGATCGGGCTTTTGGTCACGCGGCTTTCCTTTTCACTGAACACGATGCTTTCGCTGGTGGCTTTGGCCGGGGTGGTGGTGAACAACGCCATCCTCCTGATCGACTTTATCAACCAGGAAAGAGAGCAGGGCACAGACCGCTGGCACGCAATCATCAACAGCGGTTCAGCCAGGCTGCGTCCCATAATTTTGACCACCGCCACCACCGTGGTCGGAATGCTGCCCCTGGTTTTTTCCACCGATCCTTCCTCGCAGGTCTGGCGGCCTCTGGCGGTGACTTTTGCTTTTGGGCTCAGCTTTGCCACCCTCATCACTTTGTTCGTGATCCCGGTTCTTTATAGCGCCGTGGATTCTTTTTTCGGCAGGCTGAAAATGACCCGCTTCAAGGAACACACCAAGTTTGAAGATGCCGGCGTGGAATAGGCTTTGATGACTTTTGCCTGAGCTGAATCGCCAGCATTTATACGGGTTTTGGAATGCTGAAATGCCTCCAATGGCTCAGCAAAAGCCGGTGAAGGCACTTTTCATTTGACAAAATCTGCCTGCAGTGGAGTTTGACGCATGTTGAGCGGGATTTGCCAAATCCCGGCGGGAGCCTCTCTGCGCCTGCCAAAAAGCATTCTCCGCTAATATCTAGAAAAATCACAAGGAGTCTCAATGCGGACATTTGACGCCATCCTTCCATATTTGAAGAAGAGTTATGGCAAAATCTTGGGCGGCATAGTGATGCTGATCCTAGTGGATGTGGTGCAGCTCATCACGCCGCGGGTGATGCAGTGGACCATCGACGGAATCCAGCAACGCCAGGTCACCCAAACCGGTTTGATCTGGGTGGCGCTGATCATCGTCGGACTGGCCGTGGCTGTGATGATCCTGCGCTATTTCTGGCGCATTCTGATCATTGGGAACTCCTTTGTGATCGAAAAACACCTGCGTCAGGATTTTTACAACCACCTGCTGAAGCTCTCACAAAACTTTTTCAACCGTAGCAAAACAGGTGACCTCATGGCGTATGCCACAAACGACCTGAATGCAGTGCGGATGCTGTTTGGCATGGGCTTGATCGCAGCCATGGACATCGTTTTGATGACCATTGCCTCCTTTGCCTTCATGGGCTCGATCGACTGGCGTCTCACCGCTCTGGCCGTGATTCCGATGCCCATTTTAACCATCACCATCACGGTGTTTGGAAAGCGGATGCACAAGAGCTTTTTCAGGGTGCAAAAAAGCTTTGCCAGCCTCACAGGCACCATCCAGGAAACCATTTCCGGAATCCGCATTGTGAAAGCCTTTGGTCAGGAAAAGCCTGAATTGGAGAAGGTGGATGAGGTTTCCTGGGACTATGTGCGCGAAAACATCCGTATGGCGAAAATCGCCGGGTTTTTCCATCCTTTCCAGAGCCTGATCATCAGCCTTTCCATGATCATCACGCTGTTTTTCGGTGGACGCGCCGCCATCCGCGGAGACATCAGCATCGGCCAATTCGTGGCGTTTTTCTCGTATCTGGGCATGTTGGTTTGGCCCATGATCGCCATCGGCTGGATTGTGGATATGTATCAACGCGGAACCGCATCACTGAAGCGTTTGAACGAAATTTTTGAAACCCAGCCTGAGATCAACGACGACGAAGCCGACCACAACATCAAAGCCTTGCGCGGTGAGATCGAATTCCGTGACCTCAGTTTCCGCTATGGTGAAACCCTGCCCTTGGTTTTTGATGGGATCAGCACCACTCTGGAAGAAGGAAAAACTATGGCGGTGGTCGGTCCCACCGGATGTGGAAAAACCACACTGATCGAACTTTTGACCCGCATCTACAATCCTCCCAAAGGCAGCATCCTGATTGACGGATACCAGCTTCATCGCATTCCACTGAACGTTTTGCGGCGCGACGTGGTTCTGGTTCCCCAGGATATTTTCCTGTTTTCGGATTCCATATCGGACAACATCCGTCTGGGCAGCCCCGAAACCACAGATGAAAAGGTTTATGAAGCGGCAAAGCTGGCTCAGATCTATGATGAGGTGATGGAATTTGACCAAAAATTTGAGACCGTCATCGGCGAACGCGGGGTCACCCTCTCCGGTGGGCAGAAACAGCGTTTGGCAATTGCCCGCGCCCTGCTCACAGATCCGCAGGTGCTGATTTTGGACGACGCTCTTTCCGCTGTGGACACCAAAACCGAACGCTTCATTTTGGAACAACTCATCGAAACGCGCAAAGGAAAGACCACCATCATCATTGCCCATCGCATTTCCAGCATCCAGCATGCCGACCACATCATCGTTTTGGGAGATGGCAAGATCACCGAGCAAGGCACTCACAATGAACTGCTTGCCCTGGGTGGGCTGTATAACGACATCTATGAAAAACAACGCATCCGGGCCCGCCTGGAAGGAGAAGAAATATGATGGGCGGACACGGCCGCGGTGGCGGCTTTGCAGACGATGATCTGAAAAACAGGATTTATGATAAGCGCCTCTATGGCAAGATGTTGCGCTACCTGCTGCCCTACCTGAAATGGGTGATCATCTCCTTTGTGATCCTGATGGTGGTGGCTGGCGCGGAGCTTGTTCAGCCCCTCATCCAGCAGCGCGCCATTGATGATTATATCGTTTCAGATAAAACCATTGCCATTTTCACCGATGAAGCCCGTATCGATGCCTTTTTGGAAAAATATAAGATCTTGAAACTGAAGAAGCTGGAGCAGGAAGACAAGTTTTTCCTGGTGATCCCCAGCAAGGAAATGAACAAGATCAACCGCACCGATTTGCAGGAACTGCAAAAAGAAGGGATCGTAGCCGATTCCAAGGTTTTTCTGATTCAAGACAAAGCCTCAAACCAAGCCATTCTGAACAAATATATCAAGGAAAACAAAAACCCACATGGCGGGGAAAAAGGCATCGTGGGTTGGTTCAAAGTGGGAGATGGACAAATTGCGCTGGCCAGGGAAGAACTGAATAAAATCCCTTCCACTGAGCGCATCCAAACCCGCGCTGAAGCTGCTCACAGCCTCATCTGGCTGGCACTGGCATTCTTGGCCATCAGCGTCCTGCGCTTTGTGGCTGGATATTCCCAGATGGTGATCACCACCACCTTTTCCCAAAAAGCGATGAACGATATGCGCCACGATGTGTTTGCCCACCTCCAGCGCATGCCGGTGCAATATTTTGATAAAAACCCCGTGGGCAGGCTGGTGACCAGGGTTACAAACGACATCCGCGCCATCGACGAAATGCTTTCCTCCGGGGTGATCACGCTGCTTCAAGACGTGGTGATGATCATTGCCATTGTGATTTTGATGTTGATTTTGGATTGGCAGCTGGCGCTGGTCAGCTTCATAATTTTGCCGGCACTGGTCTGGGTGATCCGGGAATTCCGTAAACGCACCAGAGTGCTCTATCGTGAAGTGCGAAAACACCTTGCGTCGCTGAATGCCACTTTGGCAGAGCATATCAGCGGACAAAAGATCATCCAGCTTTTCAATCAATATTTCCACAAACGTGACGAGTTTTCCCGCATCAATCAAGAGTATTACGTCACTTCCCTGAAGCAAATGAAGCTCTTTGCCTTCTTCCGGCCCATCATCCACGTGAGTTCACAATTTGCCGTGGCTCTGATCATCTGGTATGGAGGTGGACAAATCCTGCGCAACGTGATCACCATCGGGCTTTTGATGGCATTCACGCAGTATATCACCAAGCTTTTCCAGCCCATCAACGATTTCAGCGAAAAGTTCAATGTGCTGCAAGGCGCACTGGCTGGAGCGGAACGCATTTTTGACCTGATGGATCTGGAACCTGAAGACTACCGCAGCGAATTGGTCAGCGATGTGAAACTGCAGGGCGAGATTGAATTCAAAAACGTCTGGCTTGCCTACAATCCCGGGGAATGGGTGCTCAAAGATGTGAGCTTCAAAGTGAAGCCCGGTGAAAAGATCGCCCTGGTGGGCCATACAGGCAGCGGAAAGACTTCGATCGTGAATCTCATCCTGGCCATGTATCCCTATCAAAAAGGAGAAATCCTCCTGGATGGGAAACCGCTTTCCAGCTATGCTTTGGAAGACATCCGCAAAAACGTTGGCATCGTGCAGCAGGACGTTTTCATCTTCAGCGGAAACATCCATGACAATATTGCCCTGAACAACCACGACCTGAGCCGGGAAAAGATCATCGAGGTTTCCAAATATGTGAATGCGGACAAGTTCATCTGCAAACTGCCCCAAGGCTACGATGAAGCAGTTATGGAACGCGGCGCCACGCTTTCCACCGGGCAGAGGCAATTGATCGCCTTCGCCAGGGTCTTGGCTTATGATCCGTCCATTTTCATCTTGGATGAAGCCACTTCAAATATCGACACTGAGACCGAACTCCTGATCCAGGACGCCCTTGCCAAGCTGATTCAAAACCGCAGTTCCATCATCGTTGCCCACAGGCTTTCCACGATCCAGCATGTGGATCGAATCATTGTTTTGCACAAAGGTGAGATTGTGGAAGAAGGCTCGCATTTTGAGCTTCTGGATAAAAAAGGCCTCTACTATGATCTTTACAGGCTGCAATACACTTGATGCTAAATAATGTGTTTGACAGATCGTTACCCATTATTATCTAAAAAATGACGTGGAATGGAAATTGCTTAAACTTTTCTTGGTAAGAAAAAACATATTGACAAAAATGGCGGAAGTCGCCATAAAGGACAAAACATATTAACTCTCTTGATTCATAAGGAGGATCAATGAAAAAGAACTGGCTGTTAATTCTGGCCCTTACCATGGTCACAGCCGTGTTTGCCAGCGGCGCAGGCCGTTACGAGGTAATCGCATGGCAAGAAACCTTTGAAAACGGTGCCGATGGCTGGACTCACTACGACGGAAGCGTCCCGCCAAACAACTGGCACATTTACAACTATGGCGGAGCCCAAGGCAACGTTTGGTGGATGGGCAACCCCGATTTTGCTCAAGGCAGCAACATTGGCGGTTACGACAACCATCAATACCTTGTTTTGGACACCCCGGCCCGCAGCATCACTGCGGCCAACGCCACCCTCACTTTCAAAATGGCCCTGGCGGTTGAAGATCCAGGCACCAGCGATCAGTGGAATGGCTGGGATTCTTTCAATCTCCGCATTTCCACCAACAACGGTGCCACTTGGAGTGTGCTCACAACCGTTACCCCCGCATACGACTTTACAAACTCCTACGCCTTCGGTTCCGAACACGGTGAAGGCGAAGGCATCCCCGGCTGGGGCGGCATCCACGGTCCTTGGGAAACCGTTACTGCAAACCTTTCCGCCTACGTTGGCCAAAGCGTGAAAATCCGTTTCGCTTTTGCCTCCGACCCTGCATATTGCACTGCCAACGCCCCGCACCTCTTCGGAGCAATGGTGGACGACATTTCCTTTGGCGGCTACTCCAACAACGGTGTGGACGATGGTGAAATGACCTGGGCCAGCATGGTTCCCGTTGGTGGAGACATCTGGCATCTGGACACCCATGCCGCAGCACCGTCCCCCACCCATGTGATGAACTGCCAAAACGCTCAGGGAACTTACAATATCAACATGTTCAACTATCTGGTGAGCCCTCCGATCGAACTTCCCACCGAAGGCGACATCCGTGTGGACTTTATGCTCCGTGGTGAATTCGATGACCCGGGCACATTCCCGAACATCGACTATTGGGGCTGGGAAATCTCCGCTGACGGCGGTGTTTCCTGGAACGCAATGAGCAACCCCTATGGTAGCCCCACTGGCACAAACTACGTCTATTCCGATGCTCCGGACACCTGGATGTCCATGGTGGGCGCCTATTCCCTCGATGGAATCATTTCCGACTATGCCGGCTACACCGTGCAGTTCCGTTGGTATTTCCAATCCAACGACAACGCTCCCATCGGCACCGGCATCATGATCGACGATGTTACCGTCTACAACGACATTTTCATCGCTCCGCCCGACAATCTGGAAGCCTCAGTTCAGGGTAATAATGTTACCCTCACTTGGGAACAGCCCGGTTCCGGCAGTGGCGGCGGCGAAGAAGGCTGGCTGCACTACGACGGCGAATATTCAAACAACTCCATTGGAACGGGCAGCGCGGCCGAATTCGCAGTTGCCGCAAAATGGGATCCCATTGGTGAACATGGCATCAACGACTACGTTGGCATGAACATCACCAAGATCAAATTCGTCCCCGGCGAAGCAAACTGCGCTTACACCCTCCGCATCTGGACCGGCGCGGCTGGTGCCATTGCCTATGAACAGACTGTGACCAATCCCGTCATCGGTCAGTGGAACGAGATCAACCTCACCACACCCTGGACCATTCCCAGCCAAACCCAGATCATGGCAGGCTACCACGTCAACACCCAGACTGGTCACCCCGCTGGTTGTGATGCTGGCCCGCATGTTCCCGGTTATGGAAACATGATGTACTGGCAGGGCAGTTGGACCACCTTGGCAAATGTGAGTTCATCTCTCACCTATAACTGGAATATCCGCATCTATGTTGCCAATGCCGATGGTAAAGAGTTTGTCATTGGCCACGGCCCCGTGAAATATGAAGAAAACGAAATCTGCAATGATCCCCTGTTTGTGACCAACAACGAAAGCAGAGGCAGAGCCAGCGGCTTCAAGATTTACCGCAACAACATCGAGATCGACGAAGTGGCCGGAAACGTGCTCACCTACACCGACATGAACGTGGAAGGCGGCCTGCACACCTATTACATCACCGCGATGTATGGCGCAAACGAATCCACCGCTTCAAACGTGGTGAGTGCTTTTGTGCTTCCCGTAATGCACGCTGAACTGTTCCACGACGACGGCAGCGCCGAAGAAGGCATCAACGTTGGCTCCACCAAACAGATGGCTGTTAAGCACCAATATGGCGGCCCCGTAACTGTGAAATTTGCCAAGGTTTTTGTGTACAATCTTGGTTCTGCAGGAGTCATTGTTCGTGTGAACGATGACGACGGCGCCAACGGCATGCCCGGCACACAGTTGGCCCAATATCAGTTCCCCGCCTCCTCCGTTGTGGAAGGCTGGAACTGGATCCAAATTCCCGCCACTGAAACCGACGGCAGCTTCTACCTGACAATTCTGGAAACGGCAAACGCCTCCGCCATTGGATTGGACACCTCTTCAAATGGCTACAGCTACAAGAAGACCGGCACCGACTGGGAGCCTGTCTCAAACGGCGAAATCATGCTCCGCGCCATCGTGGAATATGGCACCGCCAACGACGACAACGTGATTCCCGTTTACGTGCTTGACGCCGTGAACTATCCCAACCCCTTCAACCCTGAAACCACCATCGCCTACAGCATTCCCAAGGCCGGACAAACCAGCCTGAAGATCTACAACACCAAGGGCCAGCTTGTTCGCACCCTGGTGGATGATGTTCGCGATTCCGGAAACCACAGTGTTGTTTGGAACGGTTACGACAACGATGGCAGAAGCGTGTCCAGCGGACTCTATTTCTATCGCCTCAGCAGCGATGGAAACACCGTCACCCGCAAGATGCTGCTTGCCAAATAAAACCAGATCAACGGTTTAGAAACCATAAATCAGGGGAGCGACCAAATGGTCGCTCCTCTTTTTTTTCGTGGAAAACATGGTTTATCTGCCGCTTAAGCCTAAAAGGGTTATACTATGAAAGATGAGGGTTGACAAAAGCTCAGCCCCAAAAAATCAATAAACAAAACAAGAATAAAGGAAATCAAATGCCCAAATATTTGCCAATCATAGTGCTGATCTTGCTGGTGACAGGGCTGAATGCCGCCACGGTGAGCGGATTTGTGACCCGCGCAGACAGCGGTGAGCCCATCCAATATGTGAATGTGACCGTTGGCGGCACCAAGATTGGCACCCAAACCAACAAACAAGGCTACTTCGTGATCTCTCTGAACCAGACCGGCAATTTCCAGCTCAATTTTTCCCTCGTTTCTCACCAGCGGGAAAGCAAAAGCTTCTCCATCCGTGCGCTTACAGACGAAATCACCGTGAACGCGCAGCTCACAAAAGGCTCGGTGGAATTGGGCAAAATCGTGGTGACCGCCGAAAGCGAACGTAATAACGATGGTCCCGTGATTCGAGCCAGTTCCATCCATCGTGGCAGGGAGGAAATCCAAAACGTGGTGTCAACCGCGGAAGCGGACGTTTTCCGTGCCGTGCTCACCCTGCCCGGCGTGATGCCCATTTCAGACTTCTTTTCCGGACTCTATGTCCGTGGCGGCTCACCGGACGAAAACCTTATCCTGCTTGATGATATCGATGTTTACAACCCCAGTCACCTCGGCGGCCTTTTCAGCACTTTCAACACCGACGCAGTGGAAAACGTGGAACTGATCAAAGGCGGCTATCCGGCAAAATATGGAGGACGTCTTTCCTCGGTTTTGGATGTTACAAACCGTCAGGGCAACAGGGTGCAGCACCACGGCGTTGCAAGGATGAGCCTGATTTCCAGTTCCGCCACTTTGGAGGGTCCCTGGAAGCTTGGCAGCCAAAGCGGTTCCTACATGGCTTCCTTCCGCCGCACATATCTGGAATTGATCAGAACCATCTACGACGAATTGCCCAATTACTATTTCTATGACGGCCACGCCAAAGTGAACTGGGACCTCGACTCTGCCAACAAACTGAGCTTCAGCGCCTACCTCGGGCGCGACGATATGTCCTACGACATGGGCAGCCATCTGGACATCGATTGGGGCAATCAAACCGTTTCCGCACGCTGGATGCACCTGTTTTCTCCAAAACTCTATTCAAGCTTTGTGGTGGCTGGAAGCCAATTCAGCAGCAGCATGAGCCAGATTTCCGAAGACGGCGAGGAAACCATTTTCGGCAGCAACAACTCCATCAAAGACCTCACCACCCGCGGCATTTTCAATTTCAAGCCAAACAACAGCCACGAACTGGAAGGCGGCTTTGAAATCAAATACAACGACACTTCCCTGAAGATGGAAACCTCGTATCAGATCGACCCCAGCGGACTTCCGGATGCGGCGGTGTCCTCGCTCATCTCATCGGTTTTCCTGCAGGACAGCTGGGTGATAAACCCGCTCTGGACCCTGCAGCCCGGGCTGAGGGCAAATTGGTATCAAACTCTGGACGTCTATCCACCGCAGGTGCCCGGCGCTTCATATCTCAATCTGGAGCCCCGCTTCTCTTTCAAGTGGACTCTGGACGCCGGCGAAGCCATCTATCTGAATTTTGGAGCCTACAACCAATATCTGGCACTGCTTTCCATGGATGTGAGCACTCCCTTCGACGTGTGGATTCCCGTGGAAGGTTCACTGCCGCCAGCCAAAGCCCTGCACTACATTTTGGGCTATCACAGACGCTTGGGAAGGCACCTTGCCTTGGAAACCGAAATGTATTACAAGGACTACAAAAACCTGCTGCAGCTTGACTATAATGCCTTTTACAATTGGAATAACGAAACCGGCACGCTGTCCGACGCCATGCGTTCCGGAACCGGGCATGCCATGGGTTTTGAGATGCTGCTGCGCAACGACTGGAACGGCTTGGAAGGCTTTGCCGGCTACACCTTCAGCCGTGCCCGCCGCAAAATTGACGGCATGAACCTGGACCCTGAAACCGGCGAAGCCCGACCCTTTTTCCCCCGCTACGACCGCAGCCACAGCCTCACCGTGGTGGAAAACTACAACATCAGCGAAAACACCGGCTGGCAGCCTTTGGGAGCGGACTTCAAACTGGGGATGAGTTTCAACCTGAACTCCGGCCAGCCAGTGGAAGTGCCTGAAAGGATTTATTATGACGGCGACAATTTCCACATCATCTACAGCTATAAGGATGGCTATCGTCTGCCAAACTATCTACGCTTGGATATGAGCGTGAAGCTGCAATGGAACAGGCGTTGGGGAACGATCGAGCCCTATTTTGACGTGATCAACGTATTTAACCGCAAAAATGTGAGCTTCCGCAGCTACAGCCTTGAGCTGCAGGAAGATATGACCATGAGTCTGAAATATCGTGATGGCAGCCAATTTCCCATCCTGCCATTTGTGGGGGTGAACGTAACATGGTAAGAAAATCGATCTATGCGCTTCTGCTTGTGCTGCTTGTTTTAACGGGCTGTCAAAACACCAGCGGACCGCGCTTTGAAGGCGAGGTTCACACACTTGCCGGCCTGCTTGTGGCAGGTAAACCCATCGGCTTGGAATATCCGGTTTATGTGACCCGCAGTTCCGCCATCAACGATTTCAACCCATTGGAAATCTTCGTTTGGAACGCCGAAATCACGGTGTGGGATCTGGACAGCGGGCTTGAATTTGAGCTCACTCCCGCCCTACACGATTTTAAATTCAAATATATCGACACCGCCGAAAACATCATCCAGCCTGAACATCGCTATCGCATTGAGGTGCGGATTCCCGGTTTCGACAAGCTTATCAGCGCCGAAACCACCGTTCCACCCTGCATCAATGCCGAACCGGATCCTTACAACGCAAATCCGCCCGGCGTGGGCTGGTCCCTGGATCCAAACACTGAAAATCAGGTTCGTTTCAGCCGGATCGACAGCGATTTTCCCGCCATCGCCAATACCGGCATCCATTCCGGCAACATGTATCTGCTTTCGGAAATCTACTGTCTGGAAGACTTTAGCACCGATCTTGAATACACTTCCCAGATGCTTGAAAACCAGAATCCGCCGCCGGAAATGGAAGAGGTTTACAACGCCGGACGCCCTCCCCGGCGCATCAACATCATGTATCGCTTCAACTCTGCCCCTCTGCCCGGCTTGCCCGATAATTACATTGTTTTAAACAATTATTCCGCCGCCTTCTTTTTCTATGGACGCTATCGCGTGAGAATGAGAATCGTGGATGTGAATTACTTCAACTATAACTTCATGGAAGAAGGCTATTTACACGGCGGCGTGAGCAACGCCCTGGGCTATTTTGGCTCAGCCAGTTCCTCGGATATGTTTGGCCGTGTTGTGAAATAGCGCATCCTCCTGGCTCCTCCCTTGAGCCCATCTCACGAGCCACCCGGTTCCCACCCGTCACCCACCCGCCAAAAAATGGGGAGGCTCATGAGAAGGAGACGCGCAAGCGTCCGGCTCGAGCCAAGGAGGAGGCATACCAAGGGAATAATTGCGGGGAAACTCCTCACCCACTTTTAGACCCGACATCCAGCCCATTTTCATGCCACGAAAAAAGCCCGGATCAGTTCCGGGCTTTCATTTTATCTTATGGAATTGGTTCAGGTTTCAATCACTTCCACGTTGGCGCGGGGAAGCACCATCTTCGTTCCATCCTCAAACTGAGCTTCCAGGATGCGAACCATGGTTTCGGATTCCACTTTGGTGAGCTCTTCCGGCAGGGCGGTCACTTTGGCGATGCGTCCAAAATTCGGCTGACGGATCACACGGATCAGGGTTCCGATCTCCAAGGATGGCAGGGAGGCTTCATCCACCACCAGTTCTTTTTCGTCGAACTTGAGCGGGATGATGATTTCGGGGCGGATCACACCAGCACGGATTTGGGTTTTGCCGTGGATGGAGCATTTGTGCCCGTCAAACTTCTTCAATAGATCATAGGTTTTGCGAGCCATATTGATCTGTCCAAAGCCTTCGGTAACCAGGATGGTGAGGCCGATATTTTCGTGGCCGGTGATGGCGACTCCGATGTCGTGACCCAGGATTTTCTTGATATCCTGGTCGTCGATACCGCCGGTGATGATGGCTTTCACGCCGTTTTCCTGGGCTGCCTTGATCACTTCGTAGGAGGTGAAGGCTCCGGTCACGATCACTTTTGCTGCGCAGCTTTCGCCGATGTCCGAAGCGGAGATCACCGCATCGGGTGCAGGCGCCAGAACCTTGATTTCACCAACGGTTTCACCGCCGATGCCAAAAATGCCCTGGATGTAGGCACTTTTGTTTTCAATCACAACGCCCTCATCTTCCATCACTTCGGTAACGATGCCATCGATGAAGGCCTTCACCTGGATCGGAATGCGGGGTTCGCGCAACAGGATCTGCCCGGTGACGGCGGAAATGCTTTCCACTTCGCCTTCCACGGGGGAGCGCACTTCGTTTTTGAACAGTCCGGTTCCCATAAATCCTTTGGTGGCGGCCAGAATGGTGTTTTTGGTGATCTGCTGTCCGGCTTCGATCTTAATGAATTGCTCCAACTGTCCCGGGGTGACACCCAGCTTGTTTGCCAGGTTGAAAGGCAAAACCTTGCCCGGAAGCAGGGTTTCCGCCACAATGTCGTCGGCTTTCACGTGGTCGCCTTTTTTCACCAAGACCTTGCCTTTGAGGGGAAGAATTCGCTCTTTTCTGAGGACGATGTTTTCGGTAACGGTTAATCCGGCTGAGTATGCTTGTGCCATTTTTTTCCTCCTATTGCAATATCTGGTCGGGATAAGCTGCGAAGGCGCGCATCCATTTTTTCAGGGTTGCGATGCGTTCCGCGCGCTCGGTTGGGATCACCAGGGGTCTTCTGCCGCGAGTGTCCAAAACTATGCCCACAACGCCGCCGTGCAGGTCCACATGAAGTTCTTTGTTCTTGTTTTCATCAAGGATGAGTCCGCCATGGGTTTTCAGGGTGGCTTTTGCAATTTCGTCAGCTGGGCAGGGGATGAGACGAACTTCGCCGAAAGGAATATCTTCCTCCCAGGTGCTGCCGTCTGGAAGCTCCAGCTTGGCATACAGAGCGGGTTTGCCAGCCTTCATTTTTCCAACCGGTGCCACGCAGCTGCCCATGTAGAGCATGCAGTCTTTTTTGAACACTTCGGTGGCGGCTTTGGTGCTGATTTCGGAAAGCACACCCAGATGGGGCATCATGAAAATGCTGTCCACGGCAAGGCGGGTGACGCCTTCAGGCAGGAAAGCATTGATGAGCAGCATCACGGTCTGGTGTCTGCGGGGAGCGTGGGAAAGCACGCCGCCGCTGCCAACCAGTAGGTCCAGGCTCATCATGTCCACAATCGTGGCACCCGAGGTGGATTGGCTGAAAGCCTCGGAAATGTCGCGCTGGCGCTGCATTCCTTTCAGGCTGCTGGCAAATTCCTTGTGCTGTTCAAAAGCCAGGCGCAGAGCCTCGATGGCGATGGCTTGTTCCAGGACCAATTCTTCCAAAAGGGAAGGAATGGTGGTGGGACGGATCATTTTGTTTTTGATCATGTTGCGCAGATAGCTTTCGTCGATGTCCAGCGGCACCCAGCGCATGATGTTTTCCAAGCCTGCGGAGGCCAGAACGTTTGAAATGCTGTAGCTCATGCCCAGGTTTGCGCTCACGGTGCGGTTGAAAATGTGTTCCTCGGTGAAAACTGAAAAGACGTCGGTGGTGGCGCCGCCGATATCCACGCCCAAAACTTCGATATTTTCTTCTTTGGCAATGGTTTGCATGATGTTTCCAACCGCCGCGGGAGTGGGCATGATGGGCACATTTTTGTGGTCCGGACCCTGGCACCATTCCATCAGCTTGTTATAGCCGGGGGCCTGTTTCATCACGTGTTCCATGAAAAGGTCGTGAATCTTGTCGCGGGCGGGACCCAGGTTTTCGGTTTCCAGCTTGGGGCGGATGTTGTCGGTCACAATGAGGTCAACTTTTTCGTCCAGGGAATCCTTGATGTGCTGCTGGGCTTCCTTGTTTCCGGCGTAGATCACGGGCAGCTTGTATCCCGCTCCCAGCCTTGGTCTGGGGTCGGCACCGCTAACCAGTTCCGCCATTTCCACCACGTGTTTCACGGTTCCGCCGTCTTCGCCGCCAGCCATCAAAATCATGTCTGGACGCAGTTCGCGGATGCGCTCGATCTTTTCGTGGTTCATGCGCTTGTCGTTGCTGGCGATGAGGTCCATCACGATGGCACCCGCACCCAGAGCGGCGCGTTCGGCGCTTTCTCCGGTCATGGAGGCAACCACGCCGGTGACCATCATTTGCAAACCTCCGCCGGCGGAAGAGGTGGAAACATAGGCGTCAACGCCAACATCGCCGTTGCGGGGAATCACGAACTGGCCATTTTCCATGAAACGGATATTGGGGTTGTCATACTTGCGCCGGGCCAGTTCCTCCAGCTCTTGAGTGGCGTTGATCACACCTTTGGTAACGTCGTTCAGAGGCGCTTCCACAGTTGTGGGAGCCTCGCCGCGGATGGTTTGGCGGTATTCACCGTCCACCCATTCGATCAAAATTGCCTTTGTGGTCGTACTGCCGCAGTCTGTGGCAACGATCCGGGTCAGGCGTTTTTCGTCGTATTGCATCATACCTCCGCTTATTCAGCTGATCTATCTTTTTTTGTAAACATCTTTTTGAAAATGGCGCGGCGTTTGTTCTTGCGCCGTGTGGAGCGAAGCTTTGCCTGGGCGCGGCGTTCGCGATTTATCTCTTCATCCAGTTCGTCGATGCGCTTAATCAAACGCTTCAGGTTTTCTTCGTCCTGGATCATGTGTGCAAATGTTTGATACTTTTGCGAGTCGAAAACCATTTCCGCAAAAGGCAAAATGAAATACATCGCCTGGCCGGCAATGCCATGCAGGGGATGCAGCGATTCCAAAAGCAGGATGCCTGCGGAGCCCAGCTGCCTTTCGGCGATGAAGCGCGCCACCTTTTCAATCATGCTGTTGGCTTCATCAGGGCTGATGGTGGCAAGGATATCCTGGTGCTTCTTATTCATTTCAAACCGCCCGCGCTGCAGTGAGCACCGCGACCTTTGCCGCACCGGCGTCTTTCAGGGTTTGGGCTGCTTCGTTCACGGTGGAACCCGTGGTGAAAACATCATCCACCAAAATCACGCGCTTGCCGGCAATGTCCGATCTTTTGCGCAGGGCAAAGGCTCCGGCAAGGTTTTGCAGCCGGGCTTGGCGGCTCAGGTTCGTTTGGCTGCGTGTGTAAACCCGACGGTAGATGGGCTGCACGAATGGCAAACCCAGTTCTGATGCCAGTTTGCGAGCCAGAAGTTCGGACTGGTTGTAGCCGCGTTCACGCTTGCGAACCCTGTGCAGGGGAACGGCACACACGCAGTCAAAACCTTCGCCAAAGCGGTTCGCAGCGGGAATATCCAGCAAGGCTTTGCTGAAAAAAGCTGCGGGGGAAGTCAGCGAATCATATTTCAGGCTGTGCACCAGCTCTTGCGCGGGAGACTGATATATAAAGACAGAGCGGGCAAAATCGAAGACAAACTCCAGATGGGAACAGGCTTCGCAATGGTATCCCTGAAGCGGAGCGCCACATTTCAGGCAATATTTTTCCACGATGGGCACAAGACGGTCCCGGCAAGTTTCACACAAAACCTGGGCGGCGGAGTCCATCCGACCCCCACAGGCAAGGCAAAGCGGCGGAAATAAAAGCTTGTCCACCGCTTCCAACATGCCACCGTTGCGGTGTTTGGGCTTGTTTGGTGTGAGTTTTTTGTCCGGGTTCATCTTGTTAACCTTTGAATTTTATGTTAGTTCTGCAAAAAACTGACAGGGCAGTTTTCGTCAATGCTTTTTTTACTTTAGAGCCTTGGCATCAATTCAATCTGGCTGGAGGTTCTTTGCCTTGGATCACGGCGATGGCGTTTTCCGCAGCCATGAGAGCCATCTTGTTGCGGGTTTCGATGCTGGCTGAGCCGATATGGGGCAAGAGCACCACATTGGGCAGATCCATCAAGGCTTGGGGCACTGCGGGCTCCTGCTCGAACACATCGAGTCCGGCGGCGGCTATTTCCCTGTTTTGCAATGCTTTGATCAGAGCCAGTTCGTCCACGATCGGGCCCCTGGCGGTGTTGATTAAAATGGCGCTCGCTTTCATCCAGGCAAGCTCTTTTTCGCCCAAAAGATGGTGGTTTTCGGATGTCAACGGAGCATGGATGCTGATGTAGTCGGATTCCTGGCACAGGGTTTGCAGATCAGTCCATTGATAGGCTGCGGGCAAATCATCCCGCTCGGGACGCGGTCCGTGCCACAAGATTTTCATGCCAAAACCCTCGGCGCGTCTGGCCACGGCTTGGCCGATGCGCCCCATGCCAATGATGCCCAGCGTTTTGCCAAAGACGTCGTTTCCCAGAAAAAGCAGCGGCTCCCAGCCGGTGAAAAGCCCGTCACGCAGGTAGTGATCCGCTTCCACAACCCTGCGTGCGCAAGCCATCAGCAGAGCCCAAGCCAGATCCGCGGTGCTTTCCGTCAAAACACCAGGAGTGTTGCAAACCACGATGTTTTTTGCACTTGCATACGCCACATCGACGTTGTTGTAGCCCACCGCAAAGTTTGAAACGCACTTCAGGCGTCCGGCGGCATCGATGAGTTCCTTGTCGATTGAGTCCGTGAGAAGGCAGAGCAGGGCATCCACGTCCTGAACCGCCTCCAGCAGGGCATTCCTTTCGATGGCTTTGTCAGAGGCGTTGATATGCACCTCAAACACTTCCTCAAGTCTGTCCAAACCGGGTTTGGGAATGCTTCGGGTTACAAATATCTTGGGTTTGGGCATGTCTCACTCCTTTGGCACAACCAGTTCCACAGCTTTTTTGTCGATCCAGCCTCCCTGGCCATCGGGCAGGATCACCTGCAGGGATGTGGTGCCGCTTTGTTTGCGTTCCACCACAGTTCCTGCCGGAAGTACGGCAACGGTTTTTCCGCCTTGAGCCTGGGCTTTCAGTTCGGTTTCACGGATCACAACTGCTTTGGAATTGTGGCGATGGCGATGGTTCTTCACCCCCAGGGCAATACCAAAAACCAGAAGCAGGATCGCACTGATCATGACCGCCAAAACCGGCAGGCCGCGCTCTTTTTGGGGCGGATAAAAGAAAAGCAGGTGCAGGCTGAGAGTGGTGAGCACCGCCAAAATCAGCACCACAATCGCCAGCCGGTTCAGGGAAAAGAAATTCCAGATGCTCAAAAAAAGCTGGGCGAGGTAGGGCTCATGGGCTTCCTCCTGCTCGGAAGGCTGGTTGGATTCGATGTATTCCAAATTCTGCCGGGAAGCCTTGTGTGCAGAATCCAGATTCAGCGCACGCAAAAACCAAAGCACCGCTTTGCCGCGTTCACCCAGATGGAATTGGCAAACGCCGATATCGTGGAAAAGATCGGCATTACGAACCCCCTGGGCGGCAGTCTGTTCCAGTTTTACCAGGGTTTCGCTGTATCTTGCATCCGGGGTCGGGGTTTGGGAAAGCGAATCTTCCAGGGCTGTGATGGTTTGCGCATGTATTAGAAACAGCCCAAAAAGTAGCAAGGGGATCAAAATGAGCTTTTTCATTTGTCCTCCTCCGTGATGCTGTTTTTGCCGTTGTTTTCCAAACGGTGGCGGCTGAATGCCTGAACCAGGGCACGCAGTTTTTCCAAGGCTTCCTCAAGGTCGGCGGCTTCGGCTCCACCCGGCATATAGCGCGCTTTTTGACAAAGCTGGAAAAACTCTTCCAAAGAGCCGATCAAATCCGAGGGCAGATCATGCAAATGCAGGAGTTCAATGGCTTCCTGGGTGCTCAAACTGCGTGAGACCCCATATCTGTTTGCCAGATACTGAGTCAAGCCGCTTTCTGCCAAGGGATAGAAATCCTGGGAAAGGTTGTCTGCGGCGTCTGTGGCTTTGCGCAGATATTTATTGAGCACACGGTTTGCCGTTTTCTGAGCATAGAAGGCAGGGTCTTCGCGCTGCAGGCGCCGTTCATGGGCAAAAAACCCGCCAAGCGCCAAGGACAGTAAACAAAGTGCGATGATCAGCCAAAACCAGCTGCTGTTCGCATAAGCTTTGAAATTGGGATGGCTGCTGCGCTCCAACAGTGGGTTCATGGTATGAGGATGCTGCCTGTCCAACAGTCCGGAAAAATAGGACAAGACATTGCCTTGCTTGACTTTGAGCGTGATCCCCTGACCGCGGAAAACCTGATAGCTGCCGGTGCTGCTGTCGAACCAACTGAACTCCGCTCCGGGAATCTCATAGTCTCCGGTTTCTTTGGGTATCAGCGTGTAAACGATGCGCCGGGTTCCGTCAATCGCATTTTTCAGGTTGTCCTGAACCCCGGGTTCCGAGATTTGGAAGCCAGCAATTTTGGGAAACGGCTGTGGAATGAACTGTCCAAAATTTCCCCTGCCAGAAACGGTGACAGTGCAGATCAGCGCTTCTCCCAGGCTGATTTTTGATGCAGAAAAGCTTTGGCTGATCCTGAACTTGCCCACGGCACCGGAAAAGTCCGCAGGCTTGCCCGCTGGAAGAGGCTTCACGTCCAGCCAGCTGTCTTCAGAATCAAGGTTGCGGTTCAGGTTGCTCTGCCAGCCGGAAAACTTCACCCTTCCCGTAAGTGTGGGCAGTTTGATCCTGCCAACTTGCTGGGGGTAGATCACAGAGCGTTTGATCAAAGCGCGCTGAAAACGCCTGTCCCTGTAGGTAACTTCCTCATAGTTCAAGCTGCGCGGCTGTTCGTGGATGGTTTTTCCATATCCGGGATGGTCTTTTTCCATCAAGGTTTCAAAGGAATCAGCCCGGTTTTCGGCATAGAGATACCAGGAAACCACCACCGGTTCGCCCAGCCAAACGCTTTGGCTTTCGGGAATGCAGCGCAAAAGGGATTCGCCGTTTGTGGAACTGCGCTCGGGATAAAGCCCCGCATAGGGGTCGAACCAAGGGTCATAACTGTGCTGCTGCGAAGAAGATGACTGCGCATCCTCCACAGTGACCTTCAGGTCGGCAGTGGAATAGTTTTTCCCCTTGTAGCTGAACCTGATGCCGGGAATGGTGAAAGTCCCCTTTCGCTGGGGCAGATAAATATAGGTGAAAGTTTTGGTGAAGGTGCTGGATTGCACGCCGTTGATCCAGGAAACTTGGCTGGAACTGCTGCTCACCACATTGCGATAGCTGAACCCATGAACCACCGGGGCTTCCGGTGCTCTCAGATCAAATTCAGCTGAACTGCGGACTTGCAGCATGAGCTCAAGCTGCTCGTTCATGGTGATAGTGCTTTGCTTCAGCGATGCGGACACCCTCAATTCCTGAGCCGCCAGCATCTGCAAGCCAAACAGAATCAACATGAATGTCATAGTTCGTTTTACCACCATTTGCCTCCACCTTTCTGAGGTTTGCTTTGGCTTTGGTTTTGCCGCTCCCGTGCTTCCTTCTGATCCAGCGCATCCAGTTGGTTGCGAAATTTGTTTTGCTCATCCGTGTTTTGCGGCGGTTTGTTTTCAGGCTCGGAAGGCTGTTGGGGTGGATCTTTTTTGCCTTCGGGAGCCTGCGGCGGTTCATAGTTTTTACGGTAGAGCACGAGCTCATAGTTGGATTTTGCATCCTGGTCCTTCGGATCCAAAAGCATCGCATCGCGATAGGCATCCAGCGCCTCATCCAGCTTTTCCTGACGATAAAAGGCATTACCCCGGTCAAAATTGTATCGTGAGGAGTCCTTTTTCCTTTTTAATGCTTCCGCCTGGCTTTTTTCGCTATCCTGATATTTCCCAAGTCGATACTGCGCTTTGCCCAGGCTGTTTTCAGGAATTGGATCCCTGCCACCACGCGCTTTTTGCCAGATCATTTCCGCCTTTTTATAGTTTCCCTTCTTGAAGGCGGAAGAAGCTTTGGCATGCTGATAGACCTTGTTTCTGAACAGAAGTTCAAAAGCCACAAAAGCCAAAATCAGCAGGCATAAGATGATGACAAGCTGTTGGATGGCATTAAGTTTGCGCAGCTTCATCCGCGTTTCTCCCTGGGACGCAGCGGAAGAATCAGGCTCTCCGCCAAAAGCAGGATCAGGGCTGCCACCACACCGAAGGCATATTGGTCTTTCATGGCAGTTTCCGTTCTTTTACGGCTTCTGCCAGCTTGTTGCAGCATGTGGTCCAAAGCCGTTTCCAGTTCGGTTTGAGCCGGGGAAACCATGAAAAATTCACCATTGCCCACAGCGGCAATTTTCTTCAAAGTATTCACATCCAAGCGGCTCAGGGCGCGCTCGCCAGTGGCGGGGTTTTGCACCCAAGCCCCTTCTTCGGTGCCGATTCCCATCACAAAAACCCGCCTGCCCGCAGACGCCAAACGCCGTGCCTGAGCCACTCCGTTGCCTTGAAGGTCTTCACCATCCGTGATCAGCAGCACCGTTGCGTTGCCGCCGGAGCTTATGAAGCTGTTTTCCGCCATGCTCAAAGCAGCGCCAATGTCCGTTCCGGGGCGCACGGTGCTGGAGGTGTCCAGCCCGCTCAGGATCATGGTTACAGCCTCATGGTCGTCGGTGAGCGGGCATTCCATGATGGCGTTTCCCGCAAACGAGATCAAACCCACCCTGTCGTCCTTCAGCTTTTCGATGAAAGCGGTGGTTTGAAGTTTTGCCCACTGCAACCGCGTAGGCATCATATCCGTGGCGTCCATGCTGAGCGAAAGATCCAAACAAATGATCACATCCATGCCAGCGCTCTCATGTTCAAGATCTTCAAAATCCCACTGCGGACGCAGCAAAGCCAAAATGATGAAGACCAAGGCCAGCATCATCAGCACATATTTCAGAGTTTGGAAAAAAGGAGAATGCCTGCCCAGCCAATGCTGACTGTATTGCTGATCCGCAAAACGCTCAAAACGTGCGCGACGACGCCTTTTTTGCCAAAGCAGAAGCAGGACCACGGGAACCAAAATCCAGAGCAGCCAAAGATGATTGGGGTGATATATGTTCATCTGCTACTCCGGCAAAATGGGCATAACGATCAAGCGCACAAGCAGTTCCAAGAGCAGCATGGCAAAAGCCGCCCAAAGCAGAGGCATGAATTGCTCCGCCCACACATAGCGCAGGGTGGCGTCCATCTTGGTGGTTTCCATTTCGTCAATTTGATCCATGATATTCTTGAGCTGCTGAGAGTTACCAACCTTGGCAGCCTCGCCGGTGCCCGTGATTTCAGCCACGTGGTGCAGCGTTTCCATATCCAGTTCCACAAAGGCCAAACCGTAGGAAGAACGGTCAAAAGGATCCCTGGTGGGATAGCGAACCAGCCCGTCGCTGCCCACTCCGATGGGATAAACCCTGATATCATAGGCTTGAGCCATCTTGGCGGCCGTTTCGGGGTCGATCTCGCCGGTGTTGTTCACCCCGTCCGTGATCAAAATCACCACCTTGCTCTGCGCCTGGCTGTCTTTCAAGCGCGCCACCGCCTTTGCCAAGCCCAAACCAATGGCGGTTCCGGAAGCTTCCAAATTCACCGAGATCTGTTGAAGTTGCTCCCTCACAGCCTGATGATCGAAAGTAAGCGGACTTTGCGTGACGGCAAATTCCGAAAAAGCCACCAGACCAAAGCGGTCGTTGGGACGCTTTGAGATGAAGTCCAAAGCCACATCCGCCGCGGCCTCCAAGCGGTTTTTGGGCAGGAAATCCAGAGCCAGCATCGATCCGCTCACATCGATTGCCAAAACGATGTCCACCCCGCTTTTATTGACATCGCGCGTGCCCTTTCCCCAGCGCGGTTGAGCCAAGGCCAGGATCAGGAATAGCAGCACCAAGAGCCGTAAAACAGGGAAAAAGTATTTCCAAAACCGGTTTTCTCCCGCGATCTGGCGCAAAAGTTCCACCCGCGTGAAGGGAAGCTTCAATTTCTGGGAATGCTGCCAGCGCGTTTGCCAAAGCCAATAAAGCGGCAGCAACAGCAGCGCCAAAAGCCAGAGCGGATGGGCAAATCTAAGCATCGCCGCCCCCGGTGGTGGAAAGCTTTTCCCGGGCTTCCTCCACCTCAAAAGCCGTCAACCATTGTCTCAGCCAACTTTGCACCACATCCGCTTCCTCCCATCCGGGCAGATATTTGGCAAACTTCACACGGTCGCAATACTTTAAAAAACCAATCACTTCGGGAGCCGCTTCCACATAAATCCGACTGCTGACCCACTGAATTTCCGATGTGGACATCTCCATGGCCGCAAACCGATATTTACGCTGCAAAAACTGCCGCAAGATCTCTGAAAGCCTGAAGTGATGCTGTTTTTGCTCTCCCCGCAACATCAATTCCTCGGCGATGAGCTCGTCCAGCTTTTTCAGCGCCTCTTTCCATGCTGGATCAGGGATAATAGGCTGGGGCACTTCCAGTTTTTTAGGCTTTTCGGCTGGCGCAGCTTTGGGTTTCACAAAATAAATCAAGGCCATGACAAGCAAGGCCAGCCCTGCCAAAGCCCAGTAGAGCCACCAAGGCAGTTGCAGGGGATATTTTTCCAGCGGTTTGAGGTCCACCAGCAGGGTGTCCGCCTGATCGCGAACGGCAACAATGTTCAATCGAAACCGGTCTGTGTACATGGATGGTGTAGCCAGATTCGCAGGAAAAACCTCCAGGCTGGGAAAGCTCTGTGAGCCGGGAAGCAGCGGAACGATCGTCATTTCGATCCAATCCGGATGCTGAGCTTCCTTCATCAGCTTCCACTGCAAGACCTTGAAATTTTCCATGGTATCCGGGACCGCCACACTGCGAAGGTCTTCGCCATCGCGCAATTCCAGTTTGAAGCGGTCGCCAACGCTTAGATCGTCTGCCCCAACCAGGTTTTGCGTGAGCCCCTGCAGGCTGAGCAAACCGGCAAAAATGAGGATGAACAGCAGCGCAATCTTTCTCACGCGCGCAGCCTTCGCTCTCGTTTCCGCTCTTCAAAAAAGTGTCGCAAAGCGTGCACTTGGGAATCCCGGTTGCGGATGAGTATGTGATCCACTTTCAAGGCTTTAAGCTCGGTTTCCAAGTCCTGTTGCATCTTTTTGACCCGGGTTTGGTAAGCCTTGCGGATGGAGGGATTGGAACTGTTCAAATACAGGCTTTTCCCGGTTTCCGGATCGCCCAGATGCAAAACCCCAGCCCGGGGCAATTCCAGTTCGGCATCGTCAAGGTTTTGAATCACGACCACATCGTGTTTTTGAGCCAGAAGGCGCAGGGATTTTTGCCAGCCGGAATCCAACATATCGGAAAGCACAAAGACCACGGAGCGCTTTTTCAGGATGCGATTGGCAAAATTGAAAGCTTCATCCAGGGAAGTTCCGCGGCTAATGGGTTCGTGATAGAGCACGTCGCGCAGGATCTGGAGAGCTTTATTCCGGCCCTTGCGTGCAGGCAGATATTTTTCCAGTTGATCCGAAAACAGGATCATGCCCACTTTGTCCCCCGTGCTGAGAGCTGAAAAAGAAAGCAGGGCAATCACTTCCGCCGTGCGCTCTTTTTTGGATTCCCCCCGGGTGCCAAAATCCTGACTGGCGGAAACATCCACGATGAAAAAGACGTTCAGTTCGCGCGTTTCCTGATATTTTTTGATGTAAGGCACGCCCAATCTTGCACTTACATTCCAGTCGATGTCGCGATAGTTGTCCCCGCTTTGATATTCGCGCACTTCAGCAAATTCCAAGCCCTGTCCCTTGAAGCTGGAACTGTATTCCCCGCTGAAAGCCTCGCTCACCTTGGCTTTGGCCAGGATCTCAATGCGCTGGACCTTGGCAAGGATCTCCGCTGGAGTGCGGGCTGGCATCAAATCTCCTTTTTAAGGAACCTCGATTTCCTCAAAAATGCGGGTCACGATTTCTTCCGGGCTCACCTGCTCGGCCTCGGCCTCATAGGAAAGAATGATGCGATGCCTCAAAACATCGCGCCCAACGGCTTTGATGTCGTCCGGGATCACGTAACCGCGACCCTGCAAATATGCATGCGCCTTGGCTGTGCGAGCCAGATAGATCGTGGCGCGCGGGGATGCACCATAGCGGATGAGTCCGTGCATGGCTGAAACCCGGGGATAGCGCTGCGGATGCCGGGTTGCCTGGATCAGGTGCAAAATATACTCCGCCAGTTTTTCCTCCATATAGAGGTCGGCAATCACATCGCGCATGGCATCCAGGTCCTGTGGCTTCAACACAGGCTCCACTTTCAGTTCCCGCTCCACGGTCATGCGGTCCAAAATCTGCCGTTCCTCTTCAAAACTGGGATATTTGATCCTCAGCTTCATCAAAAAGCGGTCGATCTGCGCCTCGGGAAGCGGATATGTTCCCTCCTGCTCGATCGGATTTTGGGTTGCCATCACAAAGAACGGACGCGGCAAAGGCCAACTGGTGTCGCCAATCGTAACCTGGCGCTCCTGCATCGCTTCCAAGAGCGCGGATTGCACCTTGGAGGGAGCGCGGTTGATTTCGTCTGCCAGGATGAAATTGGCAAAGATCGGGCCCTTTTTGGGAACGAATTCCCCGGTTTTTTGATTGTAGATCAAAGTGCCGGTGATATCTGCCGGAAGCAGGTCCGGAGTGAATTGGATGCGTTTGTAGCTGGCGTCAAAAGTTTGTGCCAAAGTGCTGATGATGAGGGTTTTGGCAAGCCCGGGCACCCCTTCGATGAGCACGTGTCCGTTTGCCAAAAGACCGATCAAAAGACGGTCGATCACGGCTTCCTGACCAACGATAACCTTGCCGATCTGCGCGCGCAATGCGCCCAAAACCGCTGAGCTTTCGTTCACGCGGCTGTTCAGGATTTCAATATCCATTATTTCTCCGTTTTATAGTCCCAAAAGAAAAAAGGGAACAGGCTTTGGCCATATTCCCGAATTTGATTGAAACGCCCGCCGGGCTTAAATGCCCGAACCGAAGCGCTTTTGGGGTTCAAACAACCTTGCGAACTTTGTTCGCTTTAAGGCAGGAAGTGCAAACTTTAACCCGTTTGATATCGTTGCCAACATAGGCACGGATTTGTTGCAAATTCGGATAAAAACGCCTCTTCGTGGCATTCAGCGCGTGGCTGCGATGATTGCCAACCTGGGCTTGTTTTCCACATATATCGCATATTCTTGACATTTTTTCACCGTCCAAAATCTTTCTTTCAAACCAGTAAAAACAAGGCCGGCTTTTTGACAAGGGTTTTTTTGCGATGGATCGCAATTCCATGCATTTATGCCGGGGGAAAAAGCGGGAAAAGCGTCGCCGCCAACCTGCTCATCATGCCCTCACCCTTGGTTCGTGCCAGTGAGCCACCCGTCTGGCACCCATAGGACACCCGATCTTGGACGGGTGGTTGACGAGGATCTGCCGCCAAAGCAGTTGGAGCGGCTCAAGGAGGAGGCAGAAAAAAGCCTTGAAAATACGGTATTTATCGGAATCAGTCCGTTCAAATAAAAACCCTTTCTGAGGGTTCGGGATGGCTTAAAAATCAGGCAAGCACCTGCGGAATGCGGATGTCGAACCTGGCGCCATGAGGCTCCACAGAATTGTATTCGATGCGGCCACCGTGTTCTTTGATCAGCTTTTGGCAGATGGGCAGGCCCAAGCCGGTTCCGTTCGACTTGTTGTAGGTGAAAAACGGCTGGAAAAGCTGATTGGAAATGCTTTCGGGAATGCCCGGACCGTCGTCTGTGATCCTGATTTGCAGCCAGTTTGAAGTCACGGAAGCGCAAATGTGGATCTTCCCGGAATCCTCGATCGCTTCCGAGCTGTTCCGAAGCAGATTGATCAGCACGCGGCGGACGCGCTCGACATCGAAATAAACGGGCTGATCACAGCGGTTTTCCAGGTTGAGGCTGATGTTGCGTCCCTTGAGCGAAGCACCGTAGGCGTCTGCCAGCTCGTGCAAAAAGGTATTCATGTCCACCTGTCGTGGCACAATTTCGTTTGGCGAACCCTTCACATAGTCCATCAATTCGCGCACCAAGGCATCGATCAGTTTGGTTTGCTGCACGATGCTTTTGGTCATTTCAGAAGTGTCCGGAAACATCGATTCCACCAGCTGGGCGGTAAGAGAAATCACGGTGAGCGGGGTTTTGATGTCGTGAATGATCCTGCTGGCGGTCATGCCGATGGCGCTCAGGCGGCTGTTTTGGATCATGTCGCCCATCAGGTCTGAAAACTCATTGCCACATGACTGGGGCTTGCCTTTCAGAATGCGGATCACGTTTAACAGTGCAGTGGGCTGCGAGAAGCTGAATTGGATGAAATTCTCCCGGGGGATCTGGATAAGTTCCGTTTTTTCCAATGCTTTAACGTTGACAGAACCCATGATACCCCTGCGCAAAATGCCTTCTCCAAAAAATTTACCTTCCTGGACGATCTGCGGCTCATGAGCTGGGGAATCATCCTCCTGAGGATCAAATGTGAGTTCCACGCTTCCCTTGGAAATGTAAAAAATCGACTGATCGGCGGCGTAACTGATCTTTTTGACCCCGCCTTTCCTGAGGCTGATTTTGTTGAGATCACTGATGAAATTTTCAACCACGAGCTCGTCCACGCCTGTGAACAAGCCAACGGACAAAGCGTTATCTTCTGTGCGGCTCATCGATCCTCCCGGTGAATTTTATCATCTTTACTTGTAATTCCAATTTGCTTTGGCTGTCAATCATTATTTTGAGGCAAACCTTCTGTCCTCTTGAAACGGGAAAAGAATTTCCGGAATCCGGAGGAAGGTTTTTTCTTCAAATCCTGTCCAACAAAACTTGCAAGCCCTTCTCGTGCAACATCCTGGCCATGCTTGAAAAATTCGTCAACATCCATGAGGTCGAACATATCCTTTTCGGCAAGATGGGCATCGATAAAAAGATGCGGCGGGTTTTGCAGCCTGGCCTGGACTGCCATGAAGCCTTGATTTTGCAAAAGGGATTGGATGGCAACCTGCGGAGCCTTCATTTCTTCAGCATCCTTGCCAAGATCGCTGAAGTGGCTTGCCTTGGGCGACACCGGAGGCAGCACATTCACGGCAATGGTGATCTCCCCCGGCACTTCATGTGCAAATGCAAGCGGGAGAGGATGTTCCACCCCTCCGTCCACAAAGAGATGTCCACCCATATCGTGTGGCGCAAAAATCAATGGCAAAGAGGATGAAGCCCGCATCGCTCCTGCAAGTGAGCCTTGATGGATCAAAACGGTTTGACGCGAAACAAGATCGTAGGCAACCGCCACAAAAGGAATGGGCAGATCCTCCACCTGCGCCGGACCGATCAAGTCTGACATCAGGTCCATCACCTTTTTCTTGTTGTGCAATCCCTTGATCAAATCCAGCGACAGCTTCAGGGGCTTGCTCAGAAGCTGGTTTGGGTTTAAAACCAAGGTGGAGCCGCTTTCCCGCGCGAGTTCCAGAATCTCCTGCGGCGTTTTTCCCTGGGCGTAAAGGCCTCCAACGATGGCGCCCATGGAGGTTCCCACGATGCCCGTGATGTCAAATTCACTTTGCAGGACATCGAGAACTCCAATGTGTGCCAAGCCAAAAGCCGCACCGCCTCCCAAAATGAGTCTTGCCTTTTGTTTCATGAATGCAACTTGGGCTCGATCAAGTTATTTGTCAATTTATTCTTTCTCCGGTGGAATAAAAAAGCGGGATCAGCATCTCTGGATGATCCCGCATAAGGTCTTGTTATGTTTTCAGTTAGGCTTATTCTTCTTCTTGCGGCCAAGTGAAAGTGCGGCTGGCAAGTTCGCGGTCCAGCATGTAGATGCCGTGCATGTTGTCCCCAACTCTGGAAAGGCGCTGCACGATGGTGTCCACACTGGCTTCTTCCTCAACCTGCTCCTCAACATACCACTGCAGGAAAATCCTGGTGGCATGGTCGTTTTCGGCAATGGCGAGGTCCATCATCTCGTTGATGCACTTGGTGATGTAGCGCTCGTGATCCAAAGACGCCTGGAAAGCCTTGAGCGGATTGCCAAAATCAATGTCGGGCTTGGCGATGGCATGCAGTTCCACCTTTCCGCCGCGTTCGATGAGATAGTCGAAAAACTTCATGGCGTGATAGTGTTCTTCCTGGGCTTGCGCCTTCATCCAGTTTGCCATGCCGTCCAGACTTTCATCTGCAAACCAAGCCTGCATCGAGGTGTAGAGGTAGGCGGAAAACAGCTCTTCATTGATCTGTTTGTTAATCGCTTTTTCAAGTTTTTTGCTTATCATTTTTGATCTCCTAAATTCATGTATAAGTTTTTTCTACGCATACATTATAAATCTTTTTGGTGTGAAAGCAAGGTGCCATTTTGTTTTCAAATTGGGTTTTTTGGCGGTTTGGGTGAAAGACTGCCAGGCGGACCCCACCGAAAGTCATTTCTGGCAAACCGGGCAGAAATATGTGCTGCGCTGAGCCTGCTTGATTCTGGACACCGGATGACCCTTGGGGCAGGTCTCCTTTTGATAGACCCGCAGAAACTTTTGAAACTCTCCGGTTTTGTTGTCCACATTGCGAAAATCCGAAATCGAAGTGCCGTTTTTGGAAATCGCTTCCCTGAGCACTTCTTTTGTTTCTTTGGCAAGGATTTTAAGCTTTGAGAGTGGAATTTCGCCACCCGGGACGGTGGGGTTGAGTTTTGAGCGATAGAGGATTTCGTTCACATAGATGTTTCCCAAGCCTGCAATCAGTTTTTGATCCAGCATCAGAGTCTTGATCGGGGCTTTGCGGTTTTTGAGAATCTTTTCCAAATACCGGGCGTCAAATTCATCTGCCAAGGGTTCCATCCCCAAGTCTGGCATGAACTTACCCAGGTTTTTGGTCTTGCACAGGATGATCTTGCCAAAGGTGCGGATATCGATGAAGCGCAGTTTGCTGCTTCCTGAAAGCATGAAACAGGCGCGCTCGTGGTTGACCGGACCCTCCTGGGAGCTGTCTGCAACCAGCTTTCCCGTCATGCGCAGATGCACGATGACGCTGAGGTCGCCGCTGAAATTCAGGATGATATATTTTCCCCGGCGTCTGGAGGAAATGAATTCTGCGGGAAAAACCTCTTCCGGCAGTTCGGGATCCCTGATCACGGTGCCGGGATGAAAGCAGTCCAGGCTGCGTATCTCTTTGCCCATCAGTTCGGTGGTGACTCCGTCGATAATTGTTTGCACTTCGGGAAGTTCTGGCATTTATGTGTTCTCCATCCAATCTTTTTGCTTAATTAATGATAGTTTAAGGCAAGTTCCGCCTGTGACAAGTTTGATTGGTCTCCGTATTCATAAACCCATTATATATTGATATACATGATGTTACAGCGTTACACCGTATCAAATTCTCAGATTTTTGCACAAATATTCACATTCATATTGCCTTGTCTCCGGTTCTGTTTATTATATCGATAGCATAGTAAATAGATAGGAGATTAAAAATGAACGCTATAAGACTGGCCCTGGTGGCGGCCTTGTTCCTCTTGGTTTTGACTGCGTGTCAAGACGGATCAAAGATCACAGGAACCAAGGTTCGCCTGACCGATAGTTTCAAGCCGGAACAAGAAGCGGCTTTGAAAAACGTCTGGGCTGACGACCAACCCGGCTCGGACATATTTGATAAAAATGCGGACAATCCCGGCTACATAATGCTGGCAAATGATGCCCGCAATCTATACATTTCTTACTACCTTGCAGATAATTGGCAGCTTTCCGGAGGAGAGGTCGAATTTATCAAGATGTCGCCAAATGCCTCCGCTAATGGGCTTGGGCTCAGCAGCCACAAACACATGATCCTGGCACAATGTGAAAACGTTTACACACAGGTGATTCCGCTGGCGGAATTACACTTGAAGCCCGGGGATAGTTTTGGCTTCGACTCCACAGCCCTGATCTATGGAAACAACGCTGCCGAAGGCACTTCCCTGCCTCCGGAACTCTGTGTTCCGGGCCAGGTGGATCGTCAATGGCAGCTGATGGGCACCGGCACCCTGGGCATCGACCTCAATTCACCGCAGCAACGCATCAAAATCGAATTCAAACCCTTGTTCTCCGAGAATAGAAAAGCATAAAATATCAGGATACGCAAATCCCTTCTGAATGGTAAAACGCGGGCTGAGCCCCGCGTTTTTGGCGGGCAGGGTCTCCCCTATTTTTTTAAGAGCGGCAGATAGAGCTCCTGGATTCTTTGTTCGATCGCAGCCGGAACCAAACCTTTGATGGACCTTCCCTCCAGGATATTTTGACGGATCTGGCTGGATGAAATTTCGCTGGGAACCGTTTTCAGGGTTTTGCGCCGGATTCTTTTCAATACATTGGGGTCAGCAGGATGTCCGGGACGCGGAATAATGATGAAGCGGACATTGCTTTTCAGCCAGCTAAAGTCATGCCAGCGATGCAGTTCTGCCAGGTTATCCGAACCGATCACCCAGGAAAAAGAACTTTGGGGATGTTTTTGGACCAGCTTTCGGATGAGGTCGGCGGTGTAGCCGCTGCCTTCGGCGTCGTCGTCCCACACCTCCATCCCAGGCTCAAGCACTTTGGCAAGCAATTCCCGGCGCTGATCGTAGTCCAGCAACACCGTGTCACGCTTGAAGTTGTGGGTGGCGTTGGGTAAAAATATCACGGCATCGGCTGCTTTCAAGCGCAGGATTTCGCGCGCGATGTGCAGATGCCCGCTATGGATGGGGTCGAAACTGCCTCCGAGCAAGGCAAGATGGTTCATTTAAAGTATTTATCGAGTTTTTTGGCTTCCTTGGATCCCGGATACTTGGAGACGAGCTTGTCAAATTGCTCCTTTGCCTCATCCGTCAGCTTTTGTTTTCGCAGCAGCTTTGCTGAATAGTAAAGGGCTTCGCGATCCAGGCGGTCGCTGTTTCCAAGGTCTGTGACTTCTTTGAAATACATCAGGGCGGAGCTGTAATCCTTCATTTTATAGTAGGTGTAGCCCGTGAGGAATTTCTTTTCGATCAGCTTGTATTGCCCCTTTTTGATGTAGCCTAGCGCATCGTCGTAGAGTACGCTGTTCGGATATTTATCCATGAACCTGCGGAAGGCGTCAATGGCCTGCATGGATTCAGTCTGATCGTATTGCGGTCCATTGGATTCTTCATAAAGGCATACTGCATAGCGAAATACAGCCGTACTCACTTCCGGATGGGTGGGAAAGGATTCTGCGAATTCCTGATAGCTGAACCGGGCTTCGGAAAATTTGTTTATTTTGAAATAGCTGTCTGCCTGGCGCATGAGGGCACGGGCCGAAGATGCGGATTGCCGCTCGAAATAGACATCGCCATAGAGTTCAGCCGCCCGGGCATATTTACCCCGGGCAAAAAGTTCGTCGGCTTTTGCCAGTTTTTCCTCGGTGGTGAGAACGACGCTGGTGCGCGCACAGGCACCCAAGATCAGGATTGCCGTCAGGATGAGCAGATATTTTTTCATTAAGTTTTCCTCATTCAATGGTCCAAAGCAGATAGATCAAGGTTGCCAGAGCTGTGCTGGCAAGGATGGGCTCGAACCATTTCAAGTTTGAGAGCAGAGGCCCGTTGCTTTTTGGGCTGCCATCGGTGAAACTAAGTTCATCGATGCTGAGTAGTTTATTTCCCGGCAGGCGGATCTGCCTGACCCGGAATTTGTAAAATGGGACCCGTTCACTGCGGTAGGAAAGAAAGTTTTTGTGTTCCACAGTTGTGGCGCCCAGGTCCAGTTCCACCTTCACCAGATTCACACTTTGCAGCATGTATGGCGCAAGGTCTTCAGGGTTTTCCAAAAAGGCCGCATGTCCCAAATCACGCAGGTCTGCCCCTTTGGAAAGCAGCATTCCGCGAATCAAAAAATCCAGCCGGGGAGTGAAATCCCCGGCTTGAATATCCAAAATGAGCGGCTGGGAAACGTCGATCAAATCAACGATCCGCTCGCTGATGAACTCCGGTTCAGCGCCTTTGAGCGGCTCCGCGGCAAGGCGGAGGCAAAAAAGCACCAAAAACAAGAGTAAAACTTTACGCATCAGCGCGTTAGATCTTGTTCAAATACCTATCCACGATTTTCATGCTGGGATAATCCGGATAGTAGTTCTTGATGAGCATCAGCTCTGAATAGCTGGACTCATAATCGTGCATCTGATAATAGGTGATGCCAACTTTGAGCTGGGCATCCCAAGCTTTGGGGTGATCGGAATATTGGGTGACCACCTGGCGAAACTGGCGCAAAGCCTTGGCGTAATTCTTTGCGGCATAATAGTTTTCGCCAATCCAATACAGAGCATTTGCGCACAGATTGCTGTCGGGATAGTTTTCCAAAAATTCTTCAAAAAGAATGATGGAATTTTCGTAGTTGTGCTTGTTATACTCAGCCAGAGCCACTTTGTATTGCTTGGTCATGGTTTCAAGGCGACGCTTTTCAGCCAGGGATCTTTCTTTGGCGATCACATCCTTCAGGTCGGTGGCAAGCTCGGTGAGTCCTCTGTTCACATCAAAAACCCGGTCGCTGATCTCTTCCATATCCTCGCGCATGGTTTCTTCAGAGTAACGGAGTTGGCTCACTTCCTGTCCCAAAACCTGACGCAGGGATGAGATTTCATCCTGGGAATCATCCAATTCGCCGCGAATGCGGGAGATTTCAGTCATGATTTCCTGCTGTTGCTGCGCAGAGCTTTTTGCGCCTTCGCCCAATTGTTCCACGATCAGACCACGGATGTCTTCAAATTCATCGATCACTTCGTCTTTGAAATCTTCCTGGTCTTTCAATATCTCGTCCAGATTTGCCAAAACCGCTTCCTGCTGCAGCAGATAATCCGTGATGGCTTCCACTTCCAGAGTCAGTTCGTTCAGCAATTGAGCCAGTTCTGCGCTTTCCTCCACCACTTCCTTCAGCTCATCCCTGGTCACAAAACCGCTTTGGTCCCTTTTCATCTGTGTCACATAGTCTGACAGTGAATCAAAGGTATCAAAGGTGTCCAAGCTGAGTTCAGACAGCATCTGTTCGAGTTCGACGTTTGCCGCAATGGCATCATCCAGTTGGCGGTTCAAGGCTGCCACCTGGGTTTGCAAACCTGCGATGGCGGTGCCGGAAGCAGTCATATCTCCCTGGAGATCGATGATCGCATTGGCGCTGTTGATGATTTCATCCTGCATCGGATCCAGGACCAGGAGTTGTTCGTTCACGCTGTCCAGGCCAACAATCAGCTTGTCGATCCTTGTCTTGCTGTGAGCGATATCATCCTGCATGGGGTCCAAGACCAGCAGCTGCTCATTCACATTGTTCATGCCAATGATGAGCTGTTCGATCTTTTCCTTGTTTCCGATCACGTCCTTGCGCGCCATTTCCAAATTCGCGTCCTGCTCGTTTTGCCTTGCCTCCATCATCTGGACCCTTGCCTGCTGAGCCTTGTAGGTCTTGCTGCTCACGCAAGCCGAAAGTACCAGCATAATAGCCAGCATTACCAAAATCATTCTCTTCATGGGTTCCTCCTTCAAATGATAATGTTTATTTTGACTTCAAAAAAGCCTTGTAAGCCGCATAGGTGGAATAAAGATCGGCCTTGCTGCACATCTCATACAGCGAGTGCATGCCCATCAGGCCTGTTCCACAGTCGATAACCTCGGCGCCCAGGTTTGCCAAAATGTAGGCGATGGTTCCGCCGCCGCCTTCATCCACTTTGCCCAGTTCGCCCATTTGCCAAAAGACTTCGGCGTCATCCAAAATGCGGATCACTTTGGCGGTGAATTCTGCATCTGCATCGTTTGTGACAGACTTTCCACCGCTGCCGGTGAATTTGGAAATGCCGACGCCATGGTTGAACAGCACCGCGTTCTGGCGTTCATGAACCCCGGGGTAGTTTGGATCCACGGCGGCTGTCACGTCTGCCGAAAGGATGCGGGAATTCATGAAAGTGCGGCGCAGGTTTGCGCTGCCGCTGTCTTCACCGTTGTGGCTGAGCAGCGAAGCCAGAAAATCCTGGATAAAGATGGAATGTGCACCCGTGCTGCCATGGCTGCCAACTTCCTCTTTATCAGAGAAATAGACCACCATGGTGCGCTCGGACTTGCCGTCCAGATTGTCCAGCAGGGCTTTCAAACCGGTGTAGGCGCAAATGCGGTCGTCCTGACCGTAGCCCACCACCATCGAGGCATCCAAACCCGCATCACGCGCTGGATATGCCGGCACAAGCTGCAGTTCGGCAGAGATGAAATCCTTTTCCGTGATGCCATATTTCTTGTTGAGCAGCGTCAATGCATAAAGCTTGATGGCATCCTTTTCCTCGTTGCCGGGTTCCTGCATTCCGCTGAACACCAAATTCATGCGGGAAGCATCAATCGCATCACCGATATTTTTGGTATATTGTTCCTTTCGAGCCAGATGGGGCAGCAGGTCCGGAATGATGAAGACCGGATCTTCAGGGTCTTCACCCAGACGCAGGTTGATCAGGGAACCATCCGCCTTCACAAAAACTCCATGCAGCGCAAGGGGCGTGGAAACCCATTGATACTTTTTGATGCCGCCATAATAGTGGGTGCGCATGCAAGCCATATCGCTGCTTTTATCTTCATAGAGCGGATTTTGCTTCAGATCCACCCTGGGTGTGTCGATGTGGGCTGCCACCATGTTCACGCCTTCGCTCACGGGCTTGGAACCGATCACGGCCATCGCCATGGTCTTGCCGCGGAAAATGCTGTAAACCTTTTTTCCGCTCTTTGTTTTGCCCAGAGGCTGGAATTTGTGAGCCTTGAGCAGCTCCTGGGTCCAAACAACAGACTCGCGTTCGGTCTTGCATTCATTCAGAAAATCTTTGTAGGGTCCTGCAAAATCATTGGCTTTCTTGATCTCAGCCGCAGGAGCTTCCTTCCAAAAATTCTGGCGTTCATAGCTCAGAACCTGTTTCTTCGCTGTTTTCTTTTCTTTCATTTATTTCTCCGTTTTATGTGACTTTTAAGATATCTTCAAGATCTGCAGTTCCCTGTTTCCGATGGGCGCCTGCACATTGGCAACTTCCTCGGCCTGACGCCCCAAAAGAGCTTTCCCGATGGGCGAAAGCACCGAAACCGGCTGGATTTCTTCATCCGCAAAATAGTTCAGTTCATCCACCCCCACCACTTGAAACACGATTTCTTCACCGCTGTGGAGGTCGCGGGTGTGGCAAACGCTGCCAAAGCGAACCTTATCCTTGGGTATGCCGGTGGGATCAATCACCTTGAGCCTGGAAGCGCGGCGACGCAGGTGGTCGATTTCGCCATCGATCTGACGCTGTCTTTCACGTGCAGCCTTATATTCCGCGTTTTCACTCAAATCCCCGAATTCGCGTGCAATGGCCACTGCTTCAATCACTTCGGGGCGTTCGTTCATCAATTCCTGTATGCGGCGCTGAATGGCATCCATTCCCGCCGGAGTTATCAAAATGCTTAAGTCCATTTATTTAGGCTTCTTTTTTTGTAATATTTTTTGTGCGGCCATGGCGGCTTTTTTCAGCCGGGCGTTGCCGCTTTTTGTCCAGGGCTCAACCGCTTCCTCGATCATGGGATGATAGTCCAAAATCGATGCGCAAAGGATCTCCGCGCTTTGCGGGTCCCGGGTTTGACCATGCTGCTCCCACAGCTCATAATACAGCTCGGGATCCATTTTATACACGGCTTTCAGCAGCGCCACATGATCCGCAGCCTGTTCGTCCAACGGCTGCAGCCACTGGTTCACAAAATGCTGAACCACATCCTGCCTCAGTTCGGGTTCGCGCTTCATCAGCTTTACCAAAAGGTTCACGGTCTGCTTGCGAACCACATCCTTGGGCGAAGCAAGCCATTCATAGGCAAAGCGCAGATATTTCTCGGGCTGTTTGCGCAGAAGCGGCAGCATCACCTTGTCCAAAAGCGTGTTCAACTGCGCTTCAGAGGCAGTGTTCACCGCTTTTTGCACCATGGGCATATACAGTTCCGGCTTTTTGGGCACAAGACTGGCCATGATGGTGATGAATGCGGTCTGCCCCGCCTCGCCCTTTTTTTCCCAGAGATATTTGTAAAACGCCAGATGTTTGTCGTGATTTTTGCCCAATTTTTGCACAATGGTCTTGGCAACGTGGGTCACAACGGCAGGAGGAATCTGTCCATCGACCCTTTCGGGAAAGGCAATATAGATAATCTCAAAGTCAAAGTCGTTGTTTGGCAGCTTCTTATGCAGATATTCGGCTGTGTCTTTGCTCAGCCTTTCCTTCCAGTCAATGGTAAGCATCTTGTCTCCTTTTTGTGGCTTTTCTCTCAAAATACCAAAGGCGATCAAGGCTAAAAAATGTCAAGGGAAAATGTTGAGCAATCCCCAAACCCTCTGCCCATCCGAAAAATCGACCTAATAGCTGAACAGTGAATTTATCTCTTCCCGGCTCAGTGATGAAAGCACCGTCTGGGATTGTGAGACCACCTCGTCAAAAAGCTGGAGCTTGTGCTGCTGGAGGTTCATGATCTTTTCCTCCACGCTGCCCTTGGTGATGAGCCTAAACACCTGCACCTTTTGAGTTTGGCCGATGCGATGGGCGCGGTCGATGGCTTGGTTTTCCACCATCGGGTTCCACCAGGGGTCATACAAAATAACCGTGTCTGCCGAAGTCAAATTGATGCCCATGCCGCCGGTTTTCAGGCTGATGAGAAAGAGCCTGAGTTCGGGGTCGTTCTCAAACCGCTGAATCTCTTCCATGCGGTTTTTGGTGCGGCCATCCATGTAGGCATAGCGCAACCCCTGCTCATCAAAGACGTTGCGAACGATTTTAAGCATCTGCACAAACTGGGAAAAGACCAATATTTTGTGGTTGCTTGCCAGAGCGTCTGTAACCAGTTCCACAAGCTGTTCCAGCTTTGCCGAGGCTTCCAGATCCGGCAAAATGTCCGGATTTGCCAGATGCGGATGGTTGCAGATCTGGCGCAGCTTCATCAGCGCCGCCAGGATGTGCACATAGTTCAGATTCGCACTTTCAGGCGCATTCAGCAGCTTTTTTTGAACCGTGTCGATGACTTGCAGATAAAGCTTTTCCTGCACCGGATGCATCTTGCACCAGGAAACCTGCTCCTGCTTGTCCGGCAGTTCCAGCAGCACCTCTTTTTTGGCACGACGCAAGAGGAAGGGCGCCACCGCGCGTTTCAGCTTTGCCGCTCCGGAATCCGGCTCTTCCAAAAAATCCGTCTTAAAACGCTTCAATGAACCCAGATAGCCCGGCATCAAAAAGTCGTATATGGACCAAAGTTCGGTCAGATTGTTTTCCACCGGGGTGCCCGTGAGCGCCAGCCTGTGGCGTGAAGGCAGCTTTTTGATGGCGTAAGTTCTTTTGGCGCTAACGTTTTTGATGTTTTGCGCCTCATCCAGGATCACCCATTCAAAGTCCTTGTCCTTCAGCGCCGCAATGTCGTTCAAAACCACGGTGTAGGAAATGATAAAGAGCCGCACGTTCGGGTTTTGCAGTTGTTCCAAACGCTCCGATTTTCCGCCTTCAACGATCTGATAGGAAATATTGGCATGAAATTTGTCGATCTCCGCAGCCCAGTTGTAGAGCAAAGTTTTGGGACAAACCACCAGGTTTTGACTGTCCGGTGGCGTGGCTTGGATCACCGCCAGCGCCTGAATCGTTTTTCCCAAGCCCATCTCATCCGCCAAAACTCCGCCCAAGCGATAGTGCTGCAGCATCCTGATCCAGTTGATCCCGGATTTTTGATAGCCGCGCAAAACTGTTTGCAGATAGCCCGGCAAAGGCTCCAGATTCTGAAGCTGTCCGTTCACCAGGTCCCGGGAAAGGCCATTCAGAAAATCGTCCCCAATCATGCGAAAAGCAGGATTTTCCATCATATAGCGCTGATAGTAGGGCAAATTCACCAGCTTTGCGCCATAAACCTCGTCGGCGCGCTTTTCACTGCGAATCAAAAGGCGTTCCGCTTCCTTGAAAACCTCCGGATTGGAAATAAAAAGGATGCGTCCGTCCTCGGTGTGCAGGAACTCCTCCTCAGAGCGGAAAAACCGCCGCAGTTCCTCGTGGCTGAAGCTCAGATCCCGATAGCGGTAGGAAAGCTCATATTCAAACCAGTCAATCTCTTCGCCGCGCCGGGCTTGGATTTCCACCTGCAGAGCCGCTTTTTGCACAAATTCGCCCCGCAATTCGGCATCAATTTCCACATCGATATTGTCGAACTCCAGTTCAAACAACACCTTGCGCAGCCGCGCCAGCTCTTTTTCACCGTTCACCAGCAGTTGAGAATAGCGCTCAAACCGGCTTGGATCCGCATCCGACAGCCGTCCCATCAGTTCACGCAGTTCTTGAAACAGCTCCGGAGGCAGATAAAACCAGGCATTTCCGCTTTCCTCTCCCAGCTTGTAATCGCTGCGCACCAAGGGCGCATTGAAGCTGCTCACCGACAGCGGAATCTCCATAAGCTCATCTTCATCAAAGCTTTGCGGTGCGGGGAAGGAAAGCCTTCCCTCCAAAGCAACGGCATCACCGAGCTTTTCCACTTTCAGGCGGATGCGCGGCTCCTCGGAAACAATCGGCGGCAAATCGATCGAGGGGTCAAAATCCAGATATATTTCCTGCTTGCGCAGCTCTTTGTTCACCACCGTGCGCCAATAGATCAAGTCCTTTTCGCTCAAGAGCAGATCAAGCTCAAAAAGGCTTTTCAACACTGCATTTCCCAAGGGCAGAAACACCGGTCTGGCTTCATTGCGGAAAAAGAGCCAGGTGGGAAACCCGGGATAAACTGCGGATAGTTCATCCAAAATCACCGGAACCACGCGGAAATTCTTTTTTCCGGCAGGTTCGATGCGCAAACTTAAAGGGTATGGCAGCGAATTGAAAAGCAGCTGTTCGCCGGTTTCGCGGATTCGCAGCCTGGCATCCAAATCCTGCATCAAGCCAAGCGCCGGGGCGATGTCTTCCTTGTAGAGCGACCAAAATTTTGCCTTGCTGCCATACGCCGCTTTGCGCGCGTGAAGATATTTAAAGAACGCCAGTTCCGCATCCGAAAACACCTCCAACTGCGAATGGTAGTCCTTCATCTGGTCCCGCGTGACCCCATCCGGCTTTTGCCCGGCTTCGATCTGCAAAAGCAGCGGTATATCCAAATCCCCGTAGGAATCATGGTAAAAGCGGATTTTGTCGGACTCCGGACTGTAAAGCCTTTCCACCTCGATCACGGCGGGGTCGCGCACGGAACGCCAATATTCTCCGCCCCGCAAAACATCGCCGTCGCAGGTTTCCACCGCCGGCTGTTCAAAAATCTCCGTCTTCAAAAAGTGGTAGGCATAGCGCAGGATGGAAAGATAGTGCCTGCAGCTTTCCTCATCCCGGCATTCATGACAATGATGGCTCACAACCTCTTGATTTTGTGGATCATAAACGATATCCACCTGCGGGGAAAACCATTCCTGGCGCCGCGGAACCGCCACAAAATGGAGGTGGTAAAACCCTTTTTCGTCAATGGATTTCCAGAAGCGTAAGTCGCCCCTTTCCAAGACGATCACGGCGTGGTTGAAATACCAGGAAGCCGATTTATCGTGGTAATCCTTGCTAAAAAGACGTGCCATCATTCCTCTTTGCTGTTTTTCTTTGTCCAGCGGACGTGGCAGCACAATCTTGTCAACTAATTTTAGCGCTTTTTTACTTTTTTACTCAAAAAACTTGCAGAAACAGATGAAAAGCTCCGGATTCCATCGCTTCACCATAGACTAATACAGCGCTACACCTGCTGCCACTGATATTTACAAGCGAAGCAGGCTTTTGAACTGCCCAAGCACACTCATTTTTTAATGAATTTTGGGCATCCGCGCCAATTCTTGAAACGCTTCCATCTGCGAATCCCGTTTTTCCAGCTCAAAAAATGAAAAAACAAAGACTTTCACAGGCTTTGTTGATGGATTTCAACATGAATTTAACTGATTTTGAATCTCTCAAAACATTGTTTCAACCATAAAATATTACACTTTCTCCTCTGTTTTTGATATAAAAACCATTATCACAAACCGGGTAATCTATTATATTTTTGTCTTGACATATAAAAGTGATTTCTGTAGTATGGCATCTGTTTTATAGAAGTGTAATTGCAAAAAGTAGAAGATGGAGAACGTAGATACACAAATCAATGTATGCTTTGTGTGTGGATTATCGTCAGGATCACCGTTTGTCCTGAAGCAGTCGATATTTGGACTGTTGGGTTCGGATTGCATACAGCCGTATTTTTGCGATGCATACGGCCATTTTTAATGCGAGAAATTTAGCTTGGCATCACAAAACAACACCAGCATGGAGTTTATTACAAAAAATGGAACTCTGCTACTTTTTAAGCCAAAAAAGAGGAATATCATGAAAAAGATTGTTTTATTGCTTGTTTCCGCCTGCGCGGTCTTATCCCTTTATGCAGCAGTGCTGACAGTGGATAACAACATCCCTTCCATCGGCATGTACACAACGTTTAACGCCGCTCAATCCGCCGCCAGCAATGGCGATATCATTATGCTCTATCCTTCGACCACGGATTACGGCAGCTTTAATATTTCAAAACAACTGACCGTGGTGGGTGCGGGCAGTGATCCTGCCAAGCCGGACATGGTGACCACCAAATTCACGCCCATGATCAACAGTGTGGGTGCCAGCGGCAGCGTGTTCATTGGGCTGGACATAACTTATACTGGTATTTTGTATGTCAGATATCCATCCACCTTCCGCAATTGCCTGTTCGCAGGCTCTGTACAGGTACAGCGCGATGGCACCGTATTCGAGGACTGCCTGTTCAAAAACTCCGTGCAAGTCGGCGATGGCAGCATCAGCACGCTCAACACCTCCTTCACCGGCTGCACCTTCGACTATCACTATTCCAGGTTACAATTGAACAATAATGCCTCCGCGATCTGCCGCAATTGCGTTTTCCTGCCCAGATCAAATACAGCCCACATCACCTGCACCGGCACCTACTCCACAGCCTTTTTCTACCACTGCCTGTTCATCAGACCGGACGGGGGGACACAGACTCTGGCATCAAGTAATACCTCCACCTCCAACCTGCTTTTCATCAACAACATCTTTGGGAACATCAGCAGCGTACCGACGAACTTCAGCTACCTCAACAACATCTGGGAAGGCAGCCCGGCAGGGATCACCGGTGGTTACAACCAGATGGATGTAGATCTGTCCGGTGTAATGATCGACGCTTATGGTGGAAACTATCACTACACTGACGACTCACTTGCCTTGGGCGCAGGCCAGTACCAAGAGGACATCGGTCTCTACGGTGGAGACACTCCCTTCGACGATTTCTGGTACCTCACCTACCTGCCTTCGATCGTGGATTTTAACTGCCCGCCGGTCATCAACCAGGACGGGGATTTGAACGTCCATATCGAAGCCAAGGTTGGAAACTGAAGCGCCTCCGCTTCAGGGAGTTGCCATGCGAACGCCGATGATCTTAATCTCCTTGTTGCTCCTGATCTGCGGCGGAGCGCTTTTTTCCGCCACCATTGGGAGCGTCGAATATTTCTTTGATTCCGATCCCGGACAGGGCATGGGATCGCCGCTGAGCATCACGCCGGGCCAGCAGGTCAGCATCGACCAACTGATCTCCGCTTCCCATCTGAGCCCAGGCTTTCACAGCTTCCACGCCCGGGCAAAGGACAACGACGGGGCTTGGGGCCTGCCCAGCCGCAGCACCTTCTATATTCCCTTCCCCACCGAACCGGTCCAGCCGCCATATGGGACGATCTCCCAATCGGAATACTTTTTCGATTCCGATCCCGGACAGGGCATGGGAACGCCGCTGAGCATCACGCCGGGCCAGCAGGTCAGCATCGACCAATTGATTTCCGCTTCCCATCTGAGCTCTGGCTTTCACAGCTTCCACGCGCGTGCAAAGGACAACGACGGAGCTTGGGGCCTGCCCAGCCGCAGGACCTTCTATGTTCCCTTGTCCACCGAGTATAATCCCACACCCTATGCAGATATTGTTAACATCGAATACTTTTTCAATTCCGATCCCGGACAGGGCAATGCCATCCAGATCTGGACCCGAAACCCAATTTCCATCGACGAACTGATCGCCACCAGCATGCTGAGCCCCGGCTTCCACAGCATCCATGTGCGGGCCAAAGACAGCGACGGGGAATGGGGCATGCCCAGCCGCAGAACCTTCTTTATTCCCCCGCCCTGGGTACCGACTCCGCCAAATCCCTTGGTGGCACAGTTGGAATACTACGTGGATGACGACCCCGGTTTCGGCCAGGGAGTGCTGATCCCCGTTACTCCAGGATCGCCGGTGTCTGTCGATCTCGGGCTCAGTTTCCCCGGACTGGAGCACGGCAACCACCAGCTCTGGGTGCGCGCCATGAACACCGACGGACTCTGGAGCCTGCCCGTTTCACGCACGTTCTCGGACGGGGTGCCATCAAACCTGAACATCGCTTACGCTGATGAACACATCACCATCACCTGGGACGGGGTCTATTCCGTGGACACCTACAAGGTCTATTCCAATGATGATATCAATTCCCTTGCGGAAGACAGTTCCGGCGTTTTCGACGGCAATAGCTGGACCGCGCCGGTTGTCACTCCCAAAAAGTTCTATCATGTGACGTCCATCTACGACGAACAATAATGTTGGTGATATAGCATTTTAACCTTTTAACGTTTTGATGAAAGACTCTGCTCCGGTGTCATTCCGGGGCCACGGGGCTGAAGCTCCACCCCCGGAATGACATACCGGCTGTTCATTATAAACTTGGAAGCGCACGAGTATCACCCTGCCGTCCTCATCTTTTCAACTATCAAAAATCCCCTTTTCATCCTTCCCATCCTGTGTATCCCCAGTCTATTCAAAAACCCCAAAGGACTGGATCCCTCACGTGCGTTCGGGATGACGGGTGGGTGCTGGCTTTGGACGTGTTTGCAACGAATTTGCGCGTCACATTGTCACTTTGTCACCTTGTTACTTATCAAATCAAATCT
>JAAYEF010000013.1 GCA_012728875.1 Candidatus Cloacimonadota bacterium | reverse complement strand
GGACTGGATTCCTCCCTGCGGTCGGAATGACGCGTGAGTGGTGGGATGGACTACTAAAGGCACAGGGCAGGTAATGGTAACGGGCTTTTATCATTCCAACGGACTGGATTCTATCGCTTCGCTCTGTGAGACTTGGAGACAGATGGCTTGGAGAATTGGCGCTTTCCTTGCCTGACGCGCAGCGAAACGCTACAATGCTAAAACCTACTCATCCGTATATAATGAATCCGCGCACTCTGCGTTTTTTTCTGCGCTAATCCGCGGGAACCCTAAAACGTTAAAACCTCCTCCGTCCGATCTGTCTTTATCCGTTAAATCCGTATAAAAATTAATCTGCGCAATCCGCGTAATCCGCGTGAACTTAAAACCTGTGTGTGATACGAAAGTCTGTTACAAAATCACGCCCCAACCCACAAAAAAAGCCCGGGGCTTAATCCGGGCCATATGATTCATTAACAGAGCTTTATTCCACTTCGCTCATCGGGATATGCAAGGCTTCCGCCATCCCTTTTCCATATTCGGGGTCAACCTTCAAGCAGCTCTGAATATGCTTGATCTTAATCTCCCTGGGCGCGTCGCCCATATGTCTGGCGGTATTCTCAAACAGGAGTTTTTGCTGTTCTTTGCTCATGAGTTGAAACAGTTTACGCGGCTGGGAATAGTAGTCCTCATCCTCGCGGTGGTCCCAATGGTCGGCGGGACTTTCAATCGCCATGGGCGGTTCCTTGTATTGTGGTTGTTCATCCCATTCGCCATAACTGTTTGGATTGTAATGCAGTAGGCCGCCGTGGTTTCCGTCCACTCTCATGGCGCCGTCACGGTGGTAGCTATGGGCGTCGTTTTTGGGTCGGTTCACCGGAATTTGGTGATGATTGATTCCCAGGCGATAGCGTTGGGCGTCTCCATAGGAAAAAAGCCTTGCCTGGAGCAGTCTGTCGGGTGAAAATCCAATTCCCGGAACGATGTTCGCCGGTGCGAAAGCCGCCTGTTCCACATCCTGGAAATAGTTTTCGGGGTTGCGATTCAGTTCCATCACGCCCACCTCAATCAGCGGGAAATCCTTTTTATACCACACTTTGGTGATATCGAAGGGGTTATAGGGCAGCTTTTCCGCCTCTTCTTCCGTCATAACCTGGATAAAAAGCTTCCATTTCGGGAAATTCTTCTTTTCGATATTGTCGAACAAATCACGTTGATGGCTTTCCCTATCCTTGGCGATGATGGCCTCGGATTCCTCATCCGTCAGGGTTTTGATTCCCTGCTGGCAGACCCAGTGAAATTTCACCCAGGTTTTGGTGTTTTCGGCGTTGAACATGGCGAAAGTATGGCTTCCAAAACCGTGCATATGCCTGTAGGAATACGGGATTCCCCTGTCGCTCATGGTGATGGTGATCTGATGAATCGCCTCCGGCAGTCCCGTCCAATAGTCCCAGTTGTTTGTGGCGCTGCGAAGGTTGGTTTTGGGATCGCGTTTCACGGCATGATTCAGGTCTGGAAACTTCAGCGGGTCTCTCATGAAAAAGACCGGAGTGTTGTTGCCAACAAGGTCCCAGTTGCCTTCCTCGGTATAGAATTTCACGGCAAAACCGCGAATATCCCTCTCTGCATCTGCGGCGCCTCTTTCACCTGCGACGGTGGAAAACCGGGCAAAGATCTCCGTTTCTTTTCCGATCTTCTCAAAAAGTTTTGCCTTGGTGTATTGGGTGATATCGTGGGTCACGGTGAAGGTTCCGAAAGCGCCGGAACCCTTTGCGTGCATACGCCTTTCGGGAATCACTTCCCGGTCGAAATGAGCCAGTTTTTCAACGAGCCAGATATCCTGTAACAGGATGGGACCTCGTTTTCCCGCCGTTAAAACGTTTTGGTTTTCCGCCACCGGCATTCCGGAAACGGTTGTCAGTTTCTTTTTTTTAGACATTTTGTCGCTCCTTTAGATGTCAAATTATTGCCAATTCTGGGTCGCGAAGCCGTCAGATTAAGGTTCACAGACAGCGCAATGCAAACCGATTCCAACATTTTTGGGGGGCGTTCTCAAAATGTCATATCCTGCGTCTGAATCGCTTGATCGTTCGCTTCACTAAAATCCCATATCTGATTATCTTATATATAGTATAGCGGAATCTGCAATCCAGACAAGGGGATAGCTTGATTTGGTGGCGAGATGGCGGATGGTTAAGTAGAAAGTTGGCAGTTGACAGTTGTCTGTATCAGTGACCATTCCTTTTCGCCCTTAGGTGGAAATGCCAGTGATAGCATAGGGTTCAACCGGTTTACTCATACTCGTTATTCCAAGTCTTTGCTAGCATTCTTTGGAAAAACTCCAGTCCCATCCAAGCTCCCAAAAAAACAGTGGATACTAAACTTTCCTCAGGATTTGCCCTCGCATCAAGCCTGCTTATACTATCAGAAAGGTCGCGTCCACACAAAACCATTTACCTGTAAAAAATCCGTAGAAAATAAAGGTTGACAGAAAGCACGAGAAAAGAAAGATGCGACTGATTCTCAATACAAGGATAAACCATGGAAGATCAAGTTCAAGTGTTTCAAGAGTTTCTGAGCCGCAAAGGACTCAAACTTACCCGCCCGCGTCGGGAAATCCTGGACGCGGTGTTTGGCCTGCACGAACATTTTGACGCTCCGCGCCTGCATCAAACGCTCAGGGGCATCAAATCCGATATTTCCATGGCCACAATCTATCGCACCCTGCCCCTTCTGGAGGAGGCGGGGTTGATTCAACACTCCCTGCGCGCTTCATCGCGCGACGTTTATGAACATATTTACGGTCACCCCCTTCACGTTCACTGGATTTGCAGCCGCTGCTCAAAGGTGCAGGAAACCCCGCTGAACAGCCTGCAAGACCAGCTCCAGAAGGAAGCGGAGGGGATAAACTTCAACCTGGACGAGGTGAACATCCAAGTCCGCGGCATCTGCTGGAAATGCCGCAATTCTGAGAATGAGATTCAATAATATGAGTACGCAAAACCCTGTTATCGCGCTCGCTGGAAACCCAAACGTTGGAAAGACAACGCTTTTCAACGCCATCACCGGCGCGCATCAAACCGTTGGGAACTGGCCTGGCGTCACTGTCGAACGCAAGGAAGGATATTTCATCCGCGAAGGCAAACGCTACGAGGTGGTGGACCTCCCAGGCATCTATTCACTGGCGGCAGCTTCGCCAGATGAAAAGGTGGCACGTGATTTTCTCACCCACAGTAAACCCGACCTGGTCATCAATATCGTGGACGCTTCAAACCTGGAGCGCAACCTCTATCTGACCTTACAGTTGATGGAGCTGAAAGTCCCGCTGCTCATAGTTTTTTCCATGTTGGATATCGCAGCTCAAAACGGCATTGAAATTGATTTTGACCACCTGAAAAGCCATCTGGAATGTCCGGTTCGTCCTCTGGTTTTGACCAAACGCTTTGACGCGGGTCAGCTTTTCCACGATATCGAAAGCGCTCTGGATCGTGAGCCCTGTGGCGCCACCGTTCGCTATGACGAGATTGTGGAAAAACACCTGGAAAATATCAGCGCCCTCCTCGATGAATATAAAAAGGAGAAAGCCTGGCCCGAGGCTTGGAACGAGATTCCCCAGAAATGGACGGTTTTGAAGCTGATGGAGCGAGACCCGCTCTTTCACAAGGAACTTCCTTTCGAGTGGTCTGAGGCGGTGGAAAAGGAAATCCGAGCCGTGGAAACCCACCGCAATCAGTCCTCAGCGACGGCGTTGGCGGATGACCGCTATGGCTATATCCGGGGACTGGTGAAGGATGTGGCTCAGCACAAAACCGAAGCCGGCTCCACTTTTTCGGATAAGATCGACCGTGTTGTACTCAGCGGTGTCTGGGGTTTGCCCGTATTTTTCGTGGTGATGTATCTTGTTTTCCTGCTGTCGGTTAGAGCCAGCGAACCCATCATGGGCTGGCTGGAAGATGGCATAACCTGGCTGATGGTGGACCAATTTGGCGCCCTTTTGCGGGGTTGGCACTTCCCGGAATGGATCAGCTATCTGCTTTCAGACGCCCTTGGAGGCGGACTTGCCACCATCGCATCCTTTATCCCGCCAATTTTCTTCATCTTTCTCAGTTTGTCGATTTTGGAAGATAGCGGCTACCTGGCGCGCGCGGCGTTTATCGCGGATAAGTTCATGCGCCGTGTGGGCTTACCCGGCAAAGCCTTCATCCCGCTGGTGGTGGGTTTTGGCTGCACAGTTCCCGCCATCATGGCCACCCGCACCCTGGAAAGCAGGCGCGACCGCATTTTCGCTTCCCTGCTCACGCCTTTCATGAGTTGCGGGGCAAAGCTTCCCGTTTACACCTATCTTTCCATCCTCTTTTTCCCGAAACACGCGGATCTCGCCATCTTCGGGCTCTATCTTTTCGGAATCGTGATGGGCATGGTTTTTGCCCTGCTACTCCGCAAAACCCTGTTCAAAACCGACCCGGGAAACTTTGTGATGGAATTGCCAGCCTACCACATGCCCACATTCAACGCCATCGGATTGCACACCTGGCACCGCCTGAGAGAATTCATCCTGCGCGCCGGGAAGGTCATCCTCTTGGTGATCGTGGCGGTGAACATCCTGCAGGGGCTCTCTTTCACCCTGAACGGACAGGAAACCAACGTTTTGGAAATTGCTGGAAAGGCGGTGACACCTCTGTTGAGGCCGATGGGGGTTCCGCATGATAACTGGGGCGCTTCCGTGGCGCTCATCTCCGGAGTTTTTGCCAAGGAAGCCGTCGTCGGCGTGTTGGAAGGCTTTTATCCAGATTCATCCGCCATCCCGGGAGCTTTTGGCGGAACGGCTTCCGGAATCGCTTTCCTCATCTTCGTGTTGCTCTATTCGCCCTGCGCCGCAACTCTGGCGGCTCTTTTGAAGGAACACGGCTGGCGCTGGAGCCTGTTCAGCTTTTTCTATCTGACCCTGCTGGCCTGGATTGTGGCCACGGTGGTTTATCAAATCATGACATTCAACGCGGGCTCCTGGCTCTGGCTGGGTGTGAGCGCCGCGCTGGTGCTGCTGTTTATTGGCAGCCTAAACTTAATGGGGAAGAAAAATGTTGTCGAATCGTAATACGAATCCACTTCGAAATCTTGGACGCCATTTCCGTCGTCGCCGAAAAGCGTGTCACTGCAAAGCTGGCGACTGCATCGGCCTGGACGGTCTGCAAAGCGGACGGGAAGCTCTGGTGACCTGTAACAACGATATTAAAACCATCGAACGCGGGCTTTATCACGGCAAAAAAGTGATGAGCCAGCGCAACGTTGCGGGTGAGCCCAATATCGTTGTGGCAGTGGGAGATTCCCGCTATGTGTTGGACCGCAGAATTGCCCGCATGATCCGGGTGCGGTTGGTTTAATTTGTTGAAAGATAAGAGTTAAAAAGGCAGGTCAGGGATGAACAACGCCGATATTCGCGCTGAAGCCAGGGATTTGCTCCGAGGAAGCTGGGGCCTTTTGGTTCTGGTCTGGCTGATCAAAGGCGGAATCGCATCCCTGACCTCCGCCGGCAGGGGTTACGGAAGCATCGCCAGCCTGATTTTAACCGGACTCCTGGATCTTGGAATAGCGGGAATCTTTCTCCAACTGCACCGCAGGCAGGGCTTTAATCTGGAGGATATGTTTTCCGGCTTCAAGGATTTCAGCCGCGCGCTGGTTGCCCAGTTGCTCATCTCCATTTACGTTTTTCTGTGGTCGCTGCTGCTCATCGTCCCGGGCATCATCGCCGCCATCAGCTATTCCATGACCTTTTTCATCCTGAGGGAAAACCCCGATCTGGAAGCCCAGGAGGCCATGCGCCAAAGCCAGGCCCTGATGAATGGCCACAAAACCGAATTTTTCATGCTCATGCTTTCCTTTTTCGGCTGGGCGCTCTTGTCCTTGCTCACTTTTGGGGTTGGTTTTCTCTTCCTTTCCTCCTACATGGAGATGTCCAAAGCCATCTTCTATCAAAGGATCAAAGGCGGATATTGAGCCGGTTTGGGCTTGAAATGAGGCGTTCTTAGGCTGAAGCCGTCAGGGTCTTCAAACTGTTTTTATAAAACCTAAAAATCCAGTTCCAATCCGGTTTCCAGGTGGATGAACTTTCTGTGGGCGGCAAAGGCTATGGGAGGCAGTTCATCCAGGGAAAAAAACTTGGCATCGGCGGCGTCGTCTCCCGCTTGCAGGGTTCCGCCGGTCACGCGCAGCCTGAAGCCCAGGCTTAAAACCCTTTCATAGATGGGACTGTAGCCAAAATACCAGCCGATGAAACGCTCGATTTCGCCCTCGAATCCCGTCTCCTCGCGCAGTTCGGCAATCGCGTTATCCTCCGGGCTCATAAAGATTTCCATATATCCGCTGGGCAGCGCCCATTTTCCAGCCTGAGGCAAGAACTTGCGCTTCACCAGAAGTAGCTCTCCATCTCCATTTTGCACAAAGATCGCCACCGCAGGGATGGGGTTTTTATAGTGAACCCGCCCGCAGGCAGGGCAAATCATGCGTTTTTTGCCTTCCGCATCCAAAGCCGCCTGCACCGGGCTTCCGCAGTTTTGGCAAAACTTGATTTCGGGAAATTGTGGGCTTTCAATATCTTTCATGGTTCCATGCTGGAAGGCTCCCGCCCCGTGTCAAGAATGAAGTTTTGAAAAGCTTCCATTTTTCCTGCTTCCTCCTTGAGCCGAGCCAATCTCGCACACATCTCCTCCTGCAATCTCTCCCGCCTTTTTCGCGGGTGCTTGACGGGGATCAGCGAAAGGCAAGATCCCAGCGAATCAAGGGTGAACGGGGCTAAACCAAGGTTTATGAGGACGTTGCAATACTTGTCCCGAATAAAACCTCAGTGCTTCTCCAAGCGGCGCAGGCGTCCGTTTTCCGAAATCCTCAAAGTGGGGAAAATATCCGTTTCCAAGTTGGCAAGGAAGGAAGCGGAAGTGGTTTCCAAGCGCGGGATATACTTCGCACCCTCAAATACAAAGGGCTCAAGCCCAAGCTCTGCAAGCGATTGCGAATATCTGCCGTGATCCATCCAATGCTGTTTTTGAGCATAGTAGAGCTGGCGCAGATACTCCTCTGCCAAAAGGATTTGAGGCAGGGAAAGCCCTTCCTTGGGCAGATCCTCCGCCTTTTCCAAGAAAAACACCAGGCCCCAGCGCTCGGGATAGTGCATATTGATGAGGCCCTGCGGACTCCAAACCCAGTTGTATTCGGGTTTACCGGGGATTTTGACATATTCTCCGTCAATGATCTCAGTATCCCAGTGCACGCGGGAAAAATTCACCCGCCACCAGTCTCCGGGATTCGGCGGACAGGCCTTGTGAGCCAGTTCTTTCACAGCCTCCCAGGGCAGAAAAACCTCTGCATACCAGGCTTTGTCGATGTCGCTGGGGTCGTTAAGCGTCCCATCGATGCCAATGGCAAGCTTGATTCCGGCGGCTTCCCAACCGTTGAGGGAACTGTGTTCATCGCGGTAGGGTTTCAGCAAAAACAAGTCCCAGAGCGTGCCAAAGGCGTTCAATTCCAGCTCGAAATATTGGTGCGTATCGCCGTCGGGGTCGATGAAAATCTCAAAATCGTTGTCGTAAAAAATCACGGAATCGTGGTCGGTGAGTTTGGCCCAGATCTGCGGCTCCTCCATGCGAGCGGCAAAGTAGATGCCTTCATCATCCCAGAGCATTTTCACCCTGGTATCGTGGAAGGGTGCGGGTTTCAGCTCTCCCTCGATGTCGGTGAAGCCATCCGTCCAGGGAGCCAGTTCCCAAGCCGTATCACCGATCCTGCCGTCAATTTCGAGGGCGCCATTGGCTCGGAAACAGGGGTAGATTTTGGGCGCAAAGGGCAGCTTGGGCACGGGAAAGCTGTCCGCAAACAGTGCGGAACACAGGATCACCAGCGTGAAAACAAGGATTTTAGGGCGCATGAACAGCCTCCAATAATTTTTTGACAGTGGTTTGGACAAGGCAGACGCAAGTGTCTGCCGCACCGTAATATATAAAGATTTCATCTTCGGAATTCAGAGTTTTCCCGCCGGATGCCGGAGCCACCGCCGCAGAGGGAAAAACCACGTTGGGAACCTGCCCGGTGAGTTCATAAAGCTCGCGCGGCTCCAGAATATTATACTTTCCCCGCCCCAAAAGCCGGCAGGGGTTGTTCAAATCGTGCAGGGAAACGCCTGCCTGATAGATGTTTGCAGCTCCGAAATGGGTGGCAACGCCATGGTAGATATGCAGCCAGCCTTTCTCGGTTTTCAAAGGCGGGGGACCCGAACCGATCAGTTCATCCCAAAAATGCGGATTGCCGCTGAAAACCTCACCCACTTCATACCAATCCAAGAGGTTTTCGGACACGGCGCAAACGATTGCCGCACCGGTCTTTACGCCGTCGGCAAGGCTCATGCGGTTGGGACGCTCAAAGCGCCAGTATTGTCCTTCGATCATCTGGGGAAAAAGCACGCCGTTGCGGCTGTCCGCAGCTGAGACAAGTCCTTGAAAATCAAGGCTTTCAAAGTCCGAAGTGCAAAACCAGCCCAGAAAGCAGCCGGCGTCCGTATCCATGGCGCAAATCACGTGGTAGATTCCATCCAGTTCCGTGATACGAGGGTCGTAAATGTGGTGGATCTTGTGGGGACAGGCTTCCAATCCATTCAGGGGCAGAGGCATGGAATCCAGCTTGAAATCCACTCCGTTTGGGCTCCAAGCTTTGAGCATAAAGGTCTGGCGGGCACGGTTTTGCACCCTGAGCAGCAGGAGAACGCCGCCGTCAAAGATCACCCCGCCGGGATTGAACACAGAGCTCACATCCTGCAGAGCGGGGTGAGTGGAAACGATGTCTTTCCTGGTGATGATCGGGTTTTTGGGATGGCGTTTCATAGAATCCAGTTCAAGGTTGACGCCATCATCCAAAAATCTTGTACATCGATCTCGCCGTCTCCGTTCCAGAGCCGTTCCGCCAGTGGGAACATGCGGCCACTGACTTTTTCCCGGAGGTCGCGGACATTGGTGAGATGTTCGGTCCAGACGTTGCCCTGCGCTCCAAGCAGCAGTTTGGGGTTTTCGAAAGTGTATTCCTGGAAGGAAAAACCCAGAACATCCGACCAAAAGATGATTTGGTGGGTTCCGATTTTGTCCAATTTATGGCAACGGGCGTCGAAATAGAGCTTTGTGTAGGGTGTAAGAATGTATTTGTTTCCGTTGTCGTGAGCCATGCGAGCCGCATCGATGCCATCGCCGCGCCAGGCCATTACGACAGGTTTCGAATCGATGCCGCCATCCAAAATCTCATCCCAGCCGATGACGGTTTTGCCCAGCTTTTTGAGGTGGGTCGCCAGGGTCTTCACCAGCCAGGCCTGCAGGGCTTCCTCGTCCTTCAAGCCATTGTCCCGCATGCGCTTTTGGCAGTGGGGGCACTCTTTCCAACGCTGTTTGGGAGCTTCATCACCGCCCAGATGGATGTATTGGCCGGGAAAAAGTTCCGCAATTTCCGTGAAAAGTTCCTTCAAAAACTCGATGGTTTCGTCTTTGCCAGCGCAGAGAATATCTTCGGAAATGCCCCAAACGTTCATGGGTTCAAATTCACGTGGAAAGCAGGCCAGTTCTGGATAGGCGGCCAAAATCGCCATGGAATGACCCGGGATGTCAATTTCGGGGATAACTTCGATTCCACGCAGTCTGGCGTGTTTCAGCACAGATTTGATCTGTCTGAGGCTGTAGTGACCGCCATATTTGCTGCCATCGGATTCCGTGCGCCAGGAGCCTTTTTCGTGCAAGAGCGGAAAACGCTTGCTTTCCAGGCGCCAGCCCTGGTCGTCTGAGAGATGCCAGTGGAAGCGGTTGAATTTCAGCCCCACCATCCAGTCGAGGTATTTTTTAACGAAATTGTGGTCGTAAAAATGGCGGCTTACATCCAGGTGCATTCCTCGCCATTGGTATGTGGGCCAGTCTTTTACGCTGATTCGAGGCAGGAGAGCAAAACTGTCTTCATCCTGGTTTGCCCGATTGATGTAAAGATGCTGCATCAAGGTGCGAGCCGCATAGTTCATTCCTGCAATGCTTTCCGCGTTCAGTGCAAAAAAGCCGGGGCTCACTTCCAGTTCATAGTAGCCATCGGGTTTTTTGCTGGGAAAAGGCTGCAGGTTCAACACGATATCAATTTTTGTACGAGGGTCAACTTCGTAGTATTTAGACACATGCTGGAGGCGTTTCTCAATGTCCGACGCCAATTTGGGAAGGATTGGGTCATGTCCGCCGCTTAAGAAATGAAATCTATATAAGCCGGCGAGCGGAAATTCTTTCACATATTGTTTAATCTTTTTGGGGGCTGGAATCATGGTTACTCCAATATAAGCAGGGTTTTGGTTTCAAAGGGACGGAAATGAAGCTCCAGAGCGGAACCGGAGCCAAGTTTTTGCTGAGGGTTTTCCAGCATATCGCATTCGAATATCCGGGCGGGCGGCTTGCCAAAGTTCAGCGCAGCAACGCCTTCCCTGCCTTGAAATTCATGCAGACGCAGCACGGTGCCTTCGATGTTTTCAGCGGGTTTCACGCTGTCGAGATTCACATGGCTGCTTTCGAGGCTGAAGCCGGCTTGGGGCAAGTTTTCAGGCAGTTTGTCCACCGGATAGGCCATCAGTTGATTGGCAAACTTTTCCGCAATTTGGAAAACATCGCTGTGGGCATAGTCTCCCGCGTGCGGATAAAACGCATAACTGTACATGTGACCGTGGATGTCGGCGTTTGGGTCAACGTCGGCGGGACTGCGCAGCAGGTTGAGTTCCATCTCGTTGTCGCGGATTCTCCAGCCGTATTTCTCATCGCAAATGAGGGCGCAGCCTCGTTCCGGCTGGGAAAGATCGGCAAAACGCTGGGCGGGAACCTCAAAACGCGCTTCCTCCCAGGCATTGGCAGGCTTGGCGCTGCGTTGGATCACACCGCCCTGGATGCCGTAAGTGGCTGTGCCGGTATGCAGATGCGGATGGAAATGGACGCGCAGCATCTTGTGTTTTTCCTGCCAGTTCACCACATGGGTCACGCGGATAAAGGGTTCGTGGGCATAGAGTTCGATGGTTTGCCAGAGCTCGGAATTGCCAATTTTAAACTCCAGGGTCACGCGGTCGAATTGCCCGGGCAGGCTGAAACACTGGTCTGGAACAGGAACCGCGGATTGAACTTTTTGGGGCTGGGTGTCGCGGTAAAAGTGGTTGATATCCCAGGCACCCCAATCGTTGGGTTCGTCTTCCCAAAGCTGGAGCAGATTGGATTCGGAAGCCAATATCTCGCGCTGGTTTTCCTTGTCCCAGATCGAGGTAAAGCTTCCGTTTTCGCTCAATTTAACCTTGAGCCACTGGTTTTCCAATTCCAGGCGAATGGGCTTTTTGTGGTTTTCAGGTTCACTATCCAAGGCTTTGACTTGAATGGACTTACAGCCCCAGGCTGGCACCTTCACGCGCGCTTTCAAGCCGTCTTTTTCCATCAGATGGGGAAGCTGATTTCCCTCCTCGTCAAAAGGAATGCCGGGGTCGTCCGTCATCTCGATCCATTCTTCCAGTTCCTGGTTGCTGGAGTTGAAGACCAGCCAGTTTTTGGAGTCTGATTTCACTTCCAAGCCCAGCATGGGCATCAGGGTTTCCTCGGTGAATTGATCGATGCGGTCATGGCCTGTAACGCTGATCACATCTGCATCGAAATAGACCTGTCCGATGGAGGAGCCGGGCAAAATGTCGTGGAATTGCAGCAGCAAAACATCGCGCCAGATTTCGCGCAGATATTCTGGCTGGCTTTTCACGCCGCAGAGAACCGCCAAAAACTCGGCTTCACCAAGCTTGCGCTCGCTGATGCGGTTGTTTTGCTTCATGGAAGCCTGGGTGGTGTAGGTGCCGCGGTGGTATTCCAAATAAAGTTCACCGTAGGCAACTGGAAGCTCGCTGTGGTCAAGCTTTGAGATGTGGTCAAAAAACTGGGATGAAGGCGAAAAACGGAATTTTGGCACCCCTTCCAAGTCTTTCTGACGCAGACCATATTCGATGTGGTCGCGGGTGGGACCGCCACCTCCGTCTCCGATGCCATAAAGATTCAGAAATGCTTCGCAGACATCGTTTTGCGCGTAGCGCTTCTCAGTTTCCAAAAAGGAGGATGGGTCGTTGGAAAAGTTGTAGTTATTTGTGGGTAGTTGATGCGACACAACCCTGCTGCCATCGATGCCTTCCCACAAAAAGAGGTGGTGGGGAAAAGTGTTGGTTTCGTTCCAGCTCAGCTTTTGTGTGATGAAATAGTCAACTCCGCAGCCGCGCAGATATTGGGGCAGATTCCCGCTGAAGCCAAAACAATCCGGAAGCCAGAGCACTCGCGGCGCGAAGCCGAATTCGCGGTTGAAAAACTCTTTTCCATAAAGAAACTGCCGGATGATGGATTCCGCGGAAATGAGGTTTGTGTCAAATTCCACCCAGGCAGCGCCTTGAACCTCCCAGCGTCCGGCGTCGATCTGTTTTTTGGCCTCATCATAAAGAGCGGGATGATCCTCTTTAATCCATTGATAGAGTTGAGCTTGCGAAGCCCCAAAAATGTAGTCCGGATAGCGCTCCAAAAGCCTGAGCGCGTTGGCAAAGGTGCGGGCTCCTTTGCGACGGCTTTCGTGCAAAGGCCACAGCCATGCCAAATCCAGATGTGCCTGACCCACGCTGTAAGCGGTGAGCGCGCTGGCGTGAGCAGGTTTTTGAAGCAAATCTTTCAGGATGGCATCCACCTGCTGGGAATCTGTGTTCCAAAGGTCACAAACCCTGTTCAGGCCTCGGATGATGCGTTGCCGGCGAACTGTTCCCTCCGGCAGGGCTTCAGCCAAATCCAAAAGCAGGCCAATATCCATGAGCTTTTGATACAGCTCTTCATCGAAGAAAACCAGCGAGCATTCCCGCAGGCGATATTCCTCTTTTTGGGCGCCGAACAGGTCGTTGGCGGAAGCGTCGATCAACAGCTTAACTTCTTCTCCCGGAAGCAATAACGAAGCGAGAGGCAACAGATTTTTGGCAGCTTTGTGATACCAATCCACTTTGGGCGTGAAGCCTTGAAATGGAATTCCGTCCCAGATCAGACAGGCTTCGCCATCGCAGTCGAAAAGCAATTGGAAGTCTTTGCCGGCCAGTTCTTTGGGAATCTGACCACTTACCCGGAACCAACCGGTTTCCCAGGGTTTTCCCCAGATCTCGCCGGTTTGAATGGGTTGAAAATCATCTCCGTTTGAGGAATACTCAGCTTTTAGTGGCGATATTTCTTCAATAAGCAGCTTTTTTTTCCTCTCGAGAAGGCGGTGGATACGGGTTAGATGGATTTTTTCGTTGTGCAAATCAAACCTCTTTTATTTTTCCATGGGGACCACAATCCCCTTGATGATAATGTTTTGGAAGAAGACGAAGACCGCCAAAGTGGGAATGGCGGCGATCACCAGCGCCGCATATCCTACGGACAGGCTGGCTCGCTGCATCAGCTCGTAGATGTGCACCATCAGGGTCCACATGCTTTGATCCTGGCAGACGATGAAGGCGAAAAGGAAGTTCCGGTATGCTGCATTGAAGGCGCCGAGCGCGATCACAGCCAAAATCGGCTTGGAAAGATAGAGCGTGAATTGCCAGAACAGGCGGAATTCCCCGGCGCCGTCCAAGCTGGCGCTTTCATAAAGTTCGCGGGGCAGGCTGTCGAAAAAGCCCTTGAGCAGAAAGATGAAATAGCCGTCCGCGGCTGCGGGCAAAACCAGAGCCCAGAAGGTGTTCAGCAGGTTCAAACGCTTGAGCAGCAGGAAGTTGGGAATGCCCATCACCATGGCGGGAAAAGCCATGGTCAGCATGAAAAGCATGATGATCTGGTAGCTGAGCCGGGGCTTGAAGCGGCTCAAAGCATAGGCAGCCAAGGGATTGAAAGACACCGCCAGCAAAATGGACAGCAGGGTGTAAATCAGGGTGTTGCGCAGAGAGCGGGCATCGTTGAACATCTGGTCCAGCACCATCGCATAGTTTCGGGTGAGGAACTCCTTGCGTATCTGGCTCTTATGCTCTTTGAAAATGTGATATTCCACCTGGTGCAGGGGCAGCGGAACGCTGTCAAAATCCTGGGGGATGAGTCCCCATTCCCGGTTGAGGGTTTCAGCATCGCCAAAACTGGATCTCAAGAAAGCGAGCCAGGCGGCATCCAGCTCTTTGCCGGGGTGGAAACGGAAGTGCCTGCCATCGGCTTGAGTGAGCACAAACTCTTTCCACAGAGCGGCTTGCGGCTCGGTGCGCGGCAGGTTCGGGCTGGGGAAAAGATCTTCCTCCGAACTGTGGGAACTGCCATGAAAACGGTTGAATGCAGCCAAATCGAGCGAGCCGTCGGGACCGGGAAAACGGATTTTGAGCCATTGCACCCATTCCGTTTGAGCGGCGGGCAGCAGTTCCAGCCAATTGATCCCGGGTCCGCGTGCAAAATCCTGCCAGGAAGCAGCTTGGCGCAGGTTCTGATTTGGCAGGGAGCCGGGAAGCTTCACCTTTTCAAGGCTGGGATAGCCGCATTTCCACGCCGCCTGCAGCTTCTCAATCGTGCCATATTTACTCTTCAAAAATTCACGGAACTGATTGCCAATATTGCGGATATGCAGATGCTCGGGTGCCGCCATGTTTTCCACAAACCAGGTGAGATCCTCCACCATGGCGCCGCTATCCGGAATGGTCTTGGGAACCCGCACCTCGTTGAAAGCCTGGTAGGAACTGTGCCAGGTGGAGTTCAGCATCTCGATATTGGCATATTTTTGCCGTAGCATGGCTTGGAAAGCCACATCAGCGCTTTCTTCCAGGCTGATATGGTGGATATTCAGCACCTCGCGGGCATAGTGCAGCCAAGGTTCCCGCAGCGGATGTCCCGACGCGGGGCAAGTCTCGCTGAGCACCACTTCCTGCCAGGAGTTCAGGTTCAAACCGGTGCTGTCGTTGAAGGCGGCGAGGTCACCTCCAAAGCGGGGGATCAATTCCATCTGAACGAAGGCACCATCGAGGTTCACATAGTTGCGGTGCCGTTCTTCCAAGCCTTCCTTAAAGCTGCGGAAGCGTCCCAGATATCCGTCCGGACGGCTCACATAGTTGCGCCCCAAAATCTCTTTCTCCTCCACCACGATCTGTTCCCAGTTCTGTGCGCCGGTGTTGTATTTTTGGTTGAAAACAGTGAGATCGTTCTTGTTTTCCTCACGCAGGATTTTGCGCAGACGACGCTGGTTCAGAGGATAAACGCCCCGTCCGTAGTGTTCCGCCGCATAATAATCGTAAACGCCTTGTGGGTTGAGTTTTATGAATTCCTGCCAATCCTGATGGACGGCTGGGTTCGGCAGTTGGGGCAGTTCCACCTCGGAAAACGCCAGCCAGGCTCCGGCATGGTTGTCTGCCAGGCGGCTGCTTTCCTCGTTGTAGCGGGATTCCATATACTTTTGGAACAGCACTTCATCCTTGTGCAGATAAGCCGGGATCAGGTTCAGGCGAGTGCTGTCCACATTGCTTTTTACGGAACTGGAAATCATCAGCAAAAATGGATAGACCATGGTGACGGCGCCCAAGATCAAGACCAGATGGATGCTGAGGTTCAGCGCCCTCACCTTGGGGGATTTGCGACCAACTTTTCCGATGATGCTCATGCTGCCTGTTCCCTGTCGTCCCTCACAGTGCGGAATTCCATCTTGGACAGATACTTGATCTGCAAAACCGTGAAGCCCATCAAAAGCAGACTCAAAATCCAAGCCATCGCGGTGGCAAGCCCGAACCGCAGATACAGATAGGCTTTCTCAAAGATCATGAGGTCGGCAACCCGGGTGGCTTCGTTGGGTCCGCCAAAGGTCATCACCAAAATGAAATCGCTGCTTTGAGCCGCCACGATGAAGGCTGAAATGAATTGGATGATGATCAAGCCTTTCAGGCTGGGAAAAACGATGTGGCGCAGCTTGGAACGAAAGCCGGCGCCATCGATGTCTGCGGCTTCATAAAGCTCTGGTGGGATGTTTTTTAGAGCCGCCAAATAGATCAGGGAACCCGGCCCCACACCCGCCCAAACCGTGGGAAGCACCACGCACAGCATCGCCAGCGCTTCGTCCTTGATCCACATGCTTTTGGGCAAGCCCAGCGAAAGAAGGATTTGGTTCAAAATTCCCATGTCCGAAGGATCGTAAAGCAGCTTCCACAAATAGATTACGATGACACCGCTGATCACCGCAGGCAGGTAGAATAAAACCCGATAGAGCATCTTGCCGCGTGAGACCTCCTGCAGCAAAATTGCCAAAAAGATGGGCGGGAAAAAGCCCAAACCCAGCATCAAAGCCATGTAATACAGGGTTTTACCCACGGAAGCCCACCAACTTGGGTCAAAAAGGACTTCCGCGAAGTTTCCAAACCCGATCCAGGGACTGGCTCCAACGATGTGGTAGTCCTGAAAAGCCATCAGCGAGCCGGTGATCATGGGCAGATATTTCCACACGATGATGGTGACCACCGCCGGCGCCAAAAGCAGGACCACCCAGATCTTATAATTGAAGCGCAGCTTGCCTTGACTGGGGTTTTCCGGAGAAAGGAGCTTCCAAACGCGCCAGAGCGTGAAGCTGAAAGCCAGAAGGATGAGCGCGGCAATCAGGGTCGCAAGCCGTTCCCGCTTGACTTTCACCTCCGGCGGAATGCGTCCGATCATTTCCTGATTTGTGCGCGCTTCGCCTTTGTTGAGAGTGCTTAAAATCAGCTCGCGAAGTTTTTCAGGATCTTCCGGCAGTCTGCCTTTCAAGCCCAGCGCCACCAGTTCCTCCAAGGGATGGGTCATATATTCATATACTTTTTGACAGTTGTCTCCAAAGGGTTCGGGGCGACCCTCGCGCATGGCGGTTTCAAAGGTTTCCAGCCAGCCGGCAGGGGCATAGCGCAGGTATTCTTCATATCCGTAACGCTTTAAAAACACAGGATTTTGCATGCGCCCATAGCCGCTGTCCACCATGATTTTCATGCGGATCAGCCGGGCTTCCTCGCTATCGTAAAAACGAATGTATTCCCAGGCGGCTTGACGCACCGCAACCGGATCGCGGTCGCCCACGCCGGAGTTGTTGCTGACTCCCGCTCCGGAAAAAATTCCCATCATGCGACAGTTGATTTCGCTGCCTCCGCGTCCGGAAGGTCCCGCCGGCGAAGGTGCGAAGGCGTAAAGGTTTGGATCGTAAACCCCGCCCATATTCTGCTGGGAAAGATAGTCCATGCGCATGCCGATCTTGCCTTCCTGCCACATATAGCCCCAGTCCCCTTCGCGCAGGGCAAAGCCGGTTTGTTCGCGCCCGCGGTTGTCTTTCCAGCGAGTGGTGACCAGCTTCAGATAGAATTCCATGGCGTCGGCTCCAGCGTCACCGGCAAAGGACGCACGCCATTCCTGCTTCACGGGATCGTAGGTTACGGCATCTCCGCCCGCAGCCCAGAGGAAGGGAAGCCAATCATACGCAGCTTGCGGACCCGAAGCCAAAACCGTGCCCCAGGCTCCGGAAGCGGGATCCGTCAACAATCTGGCATAGCGGTAGAATTCATCCCAATTCCGGGGCGGTTTATCCGGATCCAAGCCCGCTTTTTGAAACACGTCTTTGCGATACATCAGCACCCGCACCAGCGTTTCATAGGGCAGCATCCAGGTTTTGGCTTCTTTTTCGCCCTTGCGGGTGCGGCGGATCACCTGCCAGACGGGTTTTTCCACCCTGAGATCCAGAGCGGCAGGGTCTTCGCTTGTCAAAAATTCATCCAAGGGATACAGGAAATTGTTCTGGATATAGGTGTCGCTCTGGCGGAAATTCACGTAAAGGATATCTGGAGCCACTCCACCGGCAATTGCCATCAGCGGACCCGCATCGAGGTCCATGCTTTCAATCTGAATGCCGGAAAAAGCCCGCAATTCAATGTGGGGAAATTTTTTGCGGAAAGCCTCCACCACAGCCAGATTCGCCCGGGAATAGGCATCCGTTTTGCGCGGATCGGGAAGCTCGAACACCTTGAGCAGCACCTTCTTGGGGGTTTTAGCCCACGCCGGAACCAGCGCCCCCAGGCACAACAAAAAGCAAATGACGAAAAGTAGATGTTTACGCATATTCACCTTGTTCTGCTTCTGCGATAAAGCGGGATTCTGTCAAGCACAAAAAGCGGTTTTGGAAAACTTATTTACAGATCGAAAGCTGTGGCGGTAGAAATTACCCAGCTTTATTCAAATCCAGCCTTGACCCTGACTCAAGTTCAAACAAAAAACCCCTCACAAACATCCAAAACAAGGTTTGGAAAGTCTTTGAGGGGTGTTTAGGATGTGTATTGCCAGCAGTCATGCGGCGACACATTGATTTAGATTTTTTTTCTACATCGTACTCAAATCTCATCCAGCGGGATGTTGAGTTCCTCGGTTCCTGGAACGGCAAAGCGTCCGTCGCGGATGATGTAATGTTCCTGTCCGTCGGCAGTTATGGCGGTGATGGAAGCCAGCATATCGTAGGGCAGGGTGATGTCCATGTGTTTTTGGGTGTAGGCGCCGATGGGGTCTTCCTTGCGCGTGGCGGATTTTTCGTTGTCCACCGCAATCATTTCCTTGCCATTCACAAAGTTGGGATGCGGAGCGTCCTCTTCGTGACTGTAACAGGTGTCGCCGATGGCAAAATGCGGTCCCATTTTCTCGATGATGAGGATGGGCAGAAGCGCCTGGATATCGTGTTTGCGGGCAACCTGATAGGCCAGGGTGTTGGTTCCGATGGCAAATTCCCCGATGGGCAGAGTATCGTGGGGCAAAAGCAGGTTTTCGTGGATATACTTTTTGCCTTCGGCGGGATCGGGGAAGTTTGTGCAGGAATAATCCTTGATCCAGCCGTCCTCAAAGTGCACGCGCAGATTGAGATAGCGCAGGCCGCCAAGGTAGATGTCCTCAACGTGGAGGGTGCCGGTGGTTCCTTCCAAAACGGGTGAGGTAAACACTTCCCCCACAGGGATATTGACATCCGCCACACAGTTTTCAAAGATGGTTTGGGTGTCAGGGTCGGTGATGGTGTGCATTTTCACGCGGATATCGGTGTCGTTGCCGGGTTTTCCCTTCACGTGGACGTATTCCGCGGTATCCAAAACGTCGATGATCTTTTGCTGAATCTCAGCGTAACGGTCACTGTCCAAAAGGTTTATCCGGAGGGTATCGGCAAAGATCTCCTGGAATTTCGGTCCAATTTCCGGTGATGGGAAGGCGATGATGCAGAAGCTGGTCTGATCGCGACGATAATATTTGTAATAGAGATTGGCGTTGGTGGCGCTCATCTCACGCCAAAGCATTTGCTGCTGGGGGCTCAGCGTGAGGGCTTCAGCCTTGGCTTCCGGTGTGAACGGTGTTTCACCAAACAGTTCCACATAAACGGGACCAGCCTGAGCGGTGATAAGCTCTGCCAAGCCTTCCATAACCTTTTTGGTGATCTCCAAAGCCATGTCCACAAACTCACGATCCATAATCAAAGCACTTTCAAAACGGTGGTCATAGCCAAATTGTTCGTTCACGCTTTTGCTCATTGGGCGTCCCACCAAAGCGGTGATGCCGATTTTATCCAGTTCCACAATCATGAGCCGCGCCAGACGCTCCATCCCTATGGGGAACATGAGATTGGCATATTTTTTGATGCGATAATCCTTTTGACCACGCACAAAACCATCCACCCAGCTTTTCACGATGAATTTTGCCAGTTCGTCCAGTTCCTGAGCGGGATAGGATGCCATAAAATCCGCCATCGCGAGGCTGTGTTCATTCACATGGATGCCATAACGGTGCAGATAGCGAAGGTCTGCCAAGTCAGCATTTTGAACCACATCCTTAAAATATAAATACTGGGGACTGAGGCCTTTAAAACGACCCCAAATGGTTCCCAGCTCCCAATTTTCCAGGCTGTTGGCACGGTAACGCGCCTGCCAGGTTTCCAGGTCTGTGTCGCCAGCCAGAGCCAGGTCATAAAGCTCCAAAAAATGTCTAAGCTGTGCTTCCAGAAAGAGATACGATTCGTCAATATAATATTGACGCGCCGAACGCTGACCCATATAAATGGAAGCGAGTAATTGTCCCATGCCGTCTCCGAACTGTTTGACCGCATACTCTGGATTTCCCACACAGCTTTCGTATCCGCTTTCCGGTTGCAAGGGCGCGTAATATTCATCCATGAGGGTGTTTAGCCTCTCCATTGAGACGTTTTTAAACTCGGGATCTTCCCGCAGAAGACTGCCAAACTCAGCATTTTGCAGGATGCCCTGGCGAGTTTGGATGAAAAACTCCGCGAAGCTTAAATCGGCAGGGATTTCCAGCGCTTCCACCTTTTTAAGGAGTTCCTCCGCTTCCTGGCGGCGGGATTTGAGTTTTTCGAGGGTTTGCGTGTAGTCAAATGTCATGTTTTCTTCCTTTTTTGAATCAATTTAAAAAATAAGCCGCCGTATTCTTATTTACCGGCGGCTTTGCAAAATCATATCGGGTTCTCAATCCAGCAGTTCGTTCACAAAAGTGGGCAGCCTGAAAGCGCCGAAATGCAGGTCGCGATTGTAATATCTCGTGTTTGGCTTCACGCTGTCGATACGCTCCGCCACTTTCGGATCCAGCGGGTCGTGCTTTTTGGAACCCATCTGGAAAAGCCAGAAACCCGCCTGATAGGTCTGCACCGCAGCGCCATAGACGCGCACGATGGGAAAGATGGAGCGCAGATCGCGGTTCACTCCGCGGATGATCTGCTCAAGCTCCGGCACCCAGGGGCTTTCGCTTTGCAGGCAGAGGATGCCGTCATCGTTCAAAACCCGGTGGCAATCTTTGTAAAAAGGCGCCTGGAAAAGCCCCACGGCAGGGCCGATCGGGTCGGTGCTGTCGATGAGAATGAGGTCAAACTTTTCCTGGGTCTGTGCCATATATTTGATGCCATCGGTGAAGATCAATTCAGCACGGGGATCTTTCGCGGCTTCACCCAAGGAGGGGAAAAACTGGTTTGAAACCCTGGTAACACGCTCGTCCAGCTCCACCATCACAGCGCGCTTCACGCCCGGATGCTGCAAAACCCGGGTGAGGGTTCCGCAATCTCCGCCGCCCACGATCAACACTTTTTCCGGATTTGGATGGGTGAAAAGCGAAGGCTGGGTCAGCATTTCGTGGTAGGTGAATTCATCGCGCTCGGTGAGCATGAGCACGCCATCCAAGAGCAAAACCCTGCCAAAGCCGGGGGTTTGAACCACCTCGATCTTTTGGAAGGGGCTCTGCTCGGTGTAAAGAACTTCGCTAACCTCGAAAGCCAATCCCAGATGGGGCGTATGAAAATCTGTGTGCCAATGTGACATGAATCAATCCGGTTTGTGTTTCAGGCGTTCACCGCCGTTGTCAAAGAGCCCTCGCCGGAGCTCCATATTGCTGCTGTGCTTGCTTTTAAATGCATCTTTCAAGTGGTTGAACAGGTCCCAGGGCTCGATGGTGTCGCCGCAGGTGAAAATATCCACCGCCGCATAGCCATATTCCGGCCAAGTGTGGATGGCAACGTGGGATTCCGCAATCACAACCACGCCGCTCACGCCGTAGGGGCTGAAGGAATGGAAGGTGTCGGTCACCACCGTGGCTTTGCCAATTTCACAGGCTTCGATCATCGCTTTGCGAACAGCCTGTTCGTCTTTCAAAATATCTATGTCGCAGTCGTAAAACTCAACAAGTATCTGTCTGCCGAGTGCTTGCATTTTTTTCTCCTCTGTGTTCTTTTTTCAGATGAAGGGATAAAAGGAAAACCCGGTTCACTTTCCGGATTTCGGGAAAAAACCTTCACCGGGAAAGCTCGACGGGCGCCGGAAGCTTTTCCCTGTCACAGAGGCTTCAAAGTTGCGCTAAAAACGGAAAGCCGTAGCAATACCTCCTCATCGTCTTGCCACAAGGTGGGCAAAAACCTTGCGTAAAGAGCTTCCCGGCAACTGTGAATGCGTAAGAAACGTTCTTTTTTCATGACGACTCCTTTTTTTAGCGTAGTTTGGAATACATACTAATTCCACCAAGCTTTCCTGTCAATATAAATCCTGCGAATTTGATCAATAAAGGAAAAAGATGAAATGTGCAAACCCTCAAAAGCAGATTGTAAATGAATCTGGGATGATCTGATCAAAGAGCCGCAGATAAGCTCATCTTTCAAGCGGATTTCCGCCCGGACATCCCTGGTTTTTGTCCATTTCACACAGGTTTGATCAAGTCCAAATATTCTAGAAAAGAGCCTTTCTTAACTTCATAAGATTTAGCCGTCAAATAGGCAAGATTCCAGCAATTAATCTTTTTTAACTTGCAAAGGAAAGGTTATTGCTTATATTAAGCTTATGTGTCGGCTAAAATAATCCCTCGTCCGGTAGTTTAGCCGGCGCTTAATATCAATCCCTTCAAGGAGTTATCATGTCAAAGTATCTCATCGTTGGTGGAGTTGCCGGAGGCGCTTCCACCGCGGCGCGCTTGCGTCGTATGGACGAACACGCCCAAATCATCATGTTTGAGCGTGGTAACTACATTTCCTATGCAAACTGCGGCCTGCCCTACTATATCGGCGGCGTGATCAAGGAACGCGAACAACTGTTCGTGCAAACCCCTGAAAGCTTCAAAGCCAGGCTGAATGTGGATGTGCGCAACAACACGGAAGTGATCGCAATCGACCGCAAAGCCAAAACCGTGACCGCCAAAGACGTAAAAACCGGAAAAGAATACACCGAAAGCTATGATAAACTGGTGCTTTCCCCCGGTGCAGAGCCCGTGAAACCACCTCTGCCCGGAATTGAGGATGAAGCGATTTTCACCCTGCGCAGCGTTCCAGACACCGACCGCATCAAGGAATATCTGGATACCCACAGGGTTCGCCACGCAGTGGTGGTCGGCGCCGGTTTCATTGGTGTGGAAATGGCTGAAAACCTTCACCATCTGGGCGTCATGGTCTCGATCGTGGAAATGATTCCGCAGGTGATGAGTTTCATGGATTTTGACCTTGCCGCGCAGGTGCACCAACACCTGAAATCCAAAAACGTGGGGCTCTATCTGGGCGAAGCGGTAAAATCTTTTGAGCGCGACTCCGCCGGACTCAAAGTGAACCTCGCCAGCGGAAAATCCATCCCTGCAGACTTGGTGGTGCTTTCCATCGGAGTGCGTCCCGACACTCGTTTGGCGGCACAAGCTGGACTGGAACTGGGGCCGAACAAAGGCATCCTGGTGGATGACTACATGCAAACCTCCGACCCGGACATCTACGCCGTGGGCGACGCCATCGCCATGGCAAACCCCATCACCGGCAAGACTTTCACGACCTTCCTGGCAGGTCCGGCAAACAAGCAGGGACGCATCGTGGCAGACAACATCGTGAAAGGCAACAAGCGCAAATACTGCGGTTCCATAAACACCGCCATTGCCAAGATTTTTGACATCTCCGTGGCTGCTGCCGGAATCTCCGGACGCGTTTTGGAGCAGGAAGGCATCCCCTATCTCACTTCTGTGGTGCATTCTTCCTCCCATGCCGGCTACTATCCGGATGCTTTGCCGCTCACCATCAAGATCATCTTTTCTCCTGAAGATGGAAGGCTCTTTGGTGCCCAGGTTGCTGGCTTCGACGGCGTGGACAAACGCATCGAAATGCTGGCGCACAGCATCAAACACAACGAAACCGTGTATGACCTGGCGGGGCTGGAACATGCCTATGCACCGCCTTTTTCCAGTGCCAAAGACCCTGTGAACCTCTCCGGAATGGTGGCGGAAAACATTTTGGCAGGAATTTCCAAGGTCATCTACTGGAACGACATTGAAAAGCTTGACCCCGAAACCACCGTGCTGATCGACGTTCGCACCGATATGGAATTTGCCCTGGGCACCCTGAAAGGAGCGCTGAACATTCCTTTGGATGATTTGCGCGGACGCCTGGACGAAGTTCCCAAAAACAAAAAAATCCTGGTTTTCTGCGGCACCGGCCATCGCAGCTATTTTGCCTCTCGCATCCTGGTTCAAAATGGATTTGAGGGCGTTACAAACCTCTCCGGCGGTTACATCACCTACAATCAGGTGACCCAAAAACAAAACAACGAAGATATCTTCGCCAAACATTATATCGAAAAGGACGACCAAATGTATCAAAAAGAAGCCCAGGCTGCTCCCGGAGCGCGCATGGTGGAAGTTGACGCCAGCGGCTTGCAATGCCCCGGCCCCATCATGCGGCTGAAGGTGGAAATGGACAAGCTTTTGGAAGGCGACACCCTGCGCATTTCCGCTTCCGACCCCGGCTTTGTGAAAGACGTTCCCGCCTGGTGTCAGATGACCGGAAACACCTTGATCGGCATCGAGGAAATTGGGAAAAAATATGTTGCCACCGTCCTGAAAGGCGGAGCCAAGGAAATTGGAGCCACCAGCGAAGGACGCAACAAGACCATCATCGTCTTCAGCGATGCTCTGGACCGCGCTCTGGCATCGTTCGTGATTGCCAACGGAGCCGCCAGCACCGGCAAAAAAGTGACCATGTTCTTCACCTTTTGGGGCTTGAACGTGATCAAAAAACAGCACAAACCCAAGGTCAAAAAGGACTTCATGGGCAAGATGTTTGGCATGATGATGGCTGGCAGCAGCAAGGCTCTGGGACTTTCCAAGATAAACTTTGCCGGCATCGGACCCAAACTGATGCGCAAACGCATGCAAGACAAGAATGTGGACTCCCTGGAAATGATGATCCTGCAAGCGCAGAAAGCTGGCGTGGAAATGATAGCCTGCCAGATGTCCATGGACGTGATGGGCGTACAGCCCGAAGAGCTGATGGACGGCGTAAGCATCGGCGGCGTGGCAACTTATCTCTCCGAAGCCGAACAGTCGAACGTGAACCTCTTCATCTAAACTTCAAGATACAAAAAACGCATGATAACTGCGGCGCCCCTTTCTCAGGGGCGCTTTTTTTTGTCCCGATATTTGGGATAAAATAGTGGAATCTGCCTCCTCCTTGAGCCCCACAAGCCTTCCACTCGTCTCATCCTCCTTAGCCACCCGCTCACAGGCGGGAGGCCAACGGGTGCGAAGCAAACAGGAGCCGGGCACGAACCCAGGGAGAAGCAGTCTTGGCTCAACAAACAAGTCCTTGTGATTGAGAGGATAAGCCCGATGAACCCTCCCCTCCAGATCGAGATTTGGAAAATGCAAAAAGCCCCGGGAGAACCCGGGGCTTGCTTTGAAGTTTATGACTCCGATGAATTACTTCATCAGGATCATTTTCTTGGTGCTGCTGTATTTGCCGGCGAGCATCTTGTAGAAATAGACGCCGCTGGATACAGCTTGGTTGTTGTTGTCACGGCCGTTCCAGACGATGCTGTAGTTGCCGGTGGCTTTGTGTTCGTTCACCAGGGTTTTCACCAACTGGCCTTTGGCGTTGTAGATCTCGATGCTGACGGCTCCGGCATCCTTCACACTGTAGGCAATGGTGGTTTCAGGGTTGAAGGGGTTCGGATAGTTTCCGTACAGTGCGGTTGCCACAACCGGCACGCCGGGATCATCGACAGATACTCCGCCTTCAACGGTCACATCGTCCACAAAGAAGATGAAGGCGTCGTTTGAAATGCACTGAATACCAATGTAAACCTCTCCG
>JAAYEF010000012.1 GCA_012728875.1 Candidatus Cloacimonadota bacterium | reverse complement strand
TCGCATGGATGCTGCTCAGGTATATGAGCAGCAAGATCAGAAGAATTGCACATCGTAGCTTACTCATAGCTCCTCCACCGATTTGTTGGCAGGGCAGCATGACTGAATTGAACGCCAACTAATCAGATAAGAACAACGTAAGGTCACACATCCGTGTTGAAGTTCCTGAGCAACGAACGTGCAGAGTAAAAACAATCTTTCAAGCATTAATCCTCCTTAAGATAGTGGTTAAATATGGGTTCTTTCATAAAGCAAATCTCACATGTTAATAAAACATTAGATAATAAATACCGTAAATATGGTGCACTGGACATGCCATATCAAAGCTGTGATCAAAGATAGAACACATATAATACACCTTCGTATTCTACGAATACATACATTCCAAAGGGATCCTCATAGACAATTTTTACCATCGGATCACTCAATGAACCCGAATAGACTGGAAGAGTTTGGTGATTTATCGCTGCATAATCAATAACAGCACAAATCACATTTAGGCTGATGACAGCCATGATCAAGAAAAGAATGAGTTTTTTCATTTCGACACTCCTTGAAATTTGTTTCTATATATATAAGTGTCAAAAACAGCAAAATGGAGACGCTAGAATTGAAGATTTATGCGTTTATGAGAAAAATAATTTCTTCATAAGTCCACAGAGACTTGCCCATTTCCTTGTGTATGTGTAAGTTAGCGGGGATTTGATGCGCTTTGAGGATTTCATTCTTTTTGCAGCTCTCTACAAAAATATGGTTTCTCTCATTCAAGACGATGAAGAAGGTGGCACTAATTGGTTGCTTATCTTGGGCTATATGAAATATATGGAGTCTGAATCTATGGTTATCTACCATTGTTATGCCCCAATCATCAATCCTATCTATGCCATTCATAACTTGCACCAAGCTTGGATATATTTTGTTTCTCTGTTTGATATCCTTGTCGCTGCGACCTATTTTCAAAAGCTCACGGATGAACTTCTGAATTGCATCATACTGTTTGTAGTTCAGAATCTCGTGACCTGCTTGCCAACCTGTTGCAAGTAGTATTTTTGACCTTAGATTACGGATGACTCTATTTTTTCTCTTTTGCGCTCCCTTCCTGCTTACATTCAGTGAAACTGCATAATCGTGTAAATTATCAAACGAAAGTGCTGCTTCATAATCACTATATTCCTTACTGGAAAGCAGTTCTTTTTTTATAATGGGATTCAATCCCTCAATATCTACAGTATTGCCAGATGCCATCACATTCTGAATATAGGCTGCTTCTATACAGAGCAAATTGAATATATCATTCTCTTTTGTTTGAAGCTTGTAGTGCTTGCAGAGCAGATTATACGTCACCTGCCTTAACCAGGCATAAACGTCATTGATACGGTGCTTTGACGATAAAAGCTGTTTAATAGCCTCTTGTGATATATCTTCGGATAGGTCATAATCTTGAGTTTTTGCATGGCAGAATTGGAATGATATCCTATGGTAATAATTAAACACATTCTCCACCGCCTTGGGGAATACGGAATTGATAAAGTCGGCTGGAATCTCCATGAGATCAGTGGAAGCTGGGCTTTTGATCAGCTTTACCAAAATGGCGTTGGCGATATCATCAAAAAGATTCAGATAACGGAACCTCTGCGAAGTCTGCTCGTTTATATATCCGATTACCTCATCGTACCGTTTTTCATTCATTAAGATATAGTCGATTACTTTCATTTTACTATCCTGATTAAGTCACTGTTATTAAAATGCAATATCCAGGCTCGTGATTTTTTGTCAACCCAAGAATCTGTCGCATTGTTATACATCCTGATTTGTCAACATACAGGGCAATGCTTTTCTGGTTCCGGATCATTGATCACAGCACGAGCAAGGAGACATTATGACAGACGCACTGATGAATCGAATCAAAGCACAGTTGGTAAAACACGAAGGTTTGCGGCTGAAGCCATACCGCTGCACTGCGGGCAGTGGCTGATTGATGAGTTGTTGGAAATCAAGAACAATCTGGACATGATCTGGCAATCGGTGTTGCTGAAGATGTGTTTCAATCTGGGCATCAGAAGTTTGTTGTCTTTCAAAATACCTTGTTTTCGCGGAAACCCGCCGGGAAAGGATCCGCTTTGGGTGGTGGTTTTTGCAGTTTTTGCTTAGGTTTATAATGGACTCTGCCAAGAACAATTCCCACATGAATCCCCAAAAATAATTTGTCCTTGACAGAAAACGGCTTATCTTAGTTTTAGCACTCAGTTGTTGAGACTGCTAAGCAAGTTTTATAATTAATTAAACCATATGGAGGTATAAGAACAATGGCAAAACAACTGCTGTATTCACACGATGCCCGCACATCCCTGAAAAAGGGCGTGGACCAGCTTGCCGATGCCGTAAAGGTGACTCTTGGTCCCCGCGGCCGTAACGTGGTATTGGATAGAAAATTTGGCTCTCCCACGATCACAAACGACGGCGTTACCATCGCCAAAGAGATCGAACTGGAAGACGAATTTGAGAATATGGGCGCCCAACTCTGCAAAGAAGTGGCTGAAAAGACCCACGACGTTGCCGGAGACGGCACCACCACCGCCACTCTTTTGGCTCAATCCATCATCGAGGAAGGCTTGAAACACGTGACCGCCGGCGTGAACCCGATGTATCTGAAGCGCGGTTTGGAAAAAGCCACCAAAGTGGTTGTGGACAAGATCCATGAATTCTCCAAAGAGATAAAGAGCAACGATGAAATCGCGCAGATCGCCTCGATTTCTGCAAATAACGACCCCGAAATCGGCAAACTCATCGCCGAAGCCATGGCTTCCGTGGGCAAAGAAGGCATCATCAACATCGAAGAAGCCAAGTCCATCGACACCGGTTTGGAAAAGGTGGAGGGAATGCAGTTTGACCGCGGTTACCTTTCCCCCTATTTTGTGACCAATGCGGACAAAATGATCGCCGAACTGGAAGACCCCTTCATCCTGATTCACGACAAGAAAATCAGCGTCCTCAAAGACCTACTGCCCATCCTGCAGGAGATTTCCGGCTCCGGACATCCGCTGTTGGTGATCGCGGAAGACATCGAAGGCGAAGCGCTGGCAACCTTGGTCGTAAATAAACTTCGCGGCGTTTTGAACGTTGTGGCAGTCAAAGCCCCCGGTTTTGGCGACCGCCGCAAAGCCATGCTGGAAGACATCGCCGTCCTCACCGGTGCCACCGTGATTTCCGAGGAAATGGGACGCCGCCTGGACAGCGCCACCATGGTCGATCTTGGCCGCGCCAAAAAGATCATTGTGGACAAGGAAAACACCACCGTGCGTGAAGGCGCCGGCACCGACGAAGCCGTTGCCGCACGCGTGAAGCAGATCAAGGCACAGATCGAGGAAACCACCTCCGATTACGACAAGGAAAAGCTGCAGGAACGCCTGGCAAAGCTTTCCAGCGGAGTTGCTGTGATTCGCATCGGTGCTGCCACCGAAACCGAAATGAAAGAAAAGAAAGCCCGCGTGGACGACGCTCTGCACGCCACCCGCGCCGCAGTTGAGGAAGGAATCGTCCCCGGCGGCGGAGTCACCCTCATCCAGGCTGCCAAAGCCCTCAAGGGTATGAAAGACCTCAGCGGCCACGAAGAAAAAATGGCTGTGGAAATCCTGATGAAAGCCTTGGAAAAACCCGCCTACCAGATCGCCACAAACGCCGGTGAAGAAGGCGCCGTGGTGGTTGAAAAGCTCAAAGGCTACAGAGAAGTTCACATGGGTTTCAACGCCGACAACGGCAAGTTTGAAGACCTCTTGAAAGCCGGCATCATCGACCCTGCCAAAGTGGTTCGCTCTGCCGTGCAACACGCAGTTTCGATTTCGGCCCTGCTGCTCACCACCGAATGTGTGATCACAGACATTCCCGAACCCGAAGCTCCTGCCCCAATGCCAAACCCCGGCATGGGCGGAATGTATTAAACATCTCCAATACCATCACATAGATGCCCCTCCCCCCTTGGAGGGGCTTTTTTTGTTTCAAAAAACTTTGGTTCAGCCTTCCCCCGGAGCCCTGCCAATCTCGTCCCCGGATCGCCCCCCAAAGCCACCCGCCTTTTTATGGGGTGGGACACAGGCTCGAAGGCTCCAGGAAAGCTTCAGGGCTCAAGGAGGAAGGCAGGTCGGCGCAGACTGCATTTTTGAAGCAGGGAAAAAAGAGCCCCAAAGCGGACGGGATTCTTACTGCCCGATCTGGGGACCAATCATGATCTTATCTTATTGAAGAACTTGGACTTGCCCTGAAGCTACTTAATAAAACTCCTCATCCAGAAGCCAATATTCCGGGTCTTGCAAGATGCTTTGGATATTCCCGCGAGATTCCTGCAGTTCATAGCGATTTGATTTTGCGTTCCAAGTCCAGCGACGGAAGTGATTCAATTCTTCCTCGGTGTCCCAGTTTTTGCCGCTGCTCGTGATTTCCAGGTCATAAAAGCGTCCACGCGTGGGTTTGAAAACAATTTCGGATTCAAAATCCTCAGGATCTCCATGGCCATAACCATACACTTGGGGAATGCGCAGAAGTACCACGGGGTTGCCATCCAAGATGCCAAACAGCCCGGCGCCAAAGTCATCGGACATCACGCCATATTCGTTTTTCCCAATTTTGATGGGTCTGTCATCAAGCCGGGTGTTGCAATAGGAGCCGAAACGCCCCAGGTTGAGATCATAGCCGGTGAGCCGCCAAACTCCGGAATCCAGAGCAAAGGCTGCCATGCCAAGATTGTGGCTATCGGTGAAGCCGCAGCCTCCCCACATTGTGGAGATCACGTTCCAGTTTCCAGCCTCGAAAGCAAGAAGCGCCTTGTCATCCGCCAAAAGATACAGATTCAGAAAACGGAAGGGGATTTTGTCCAAAATCTGGATAAACTGCTCCTGGGTGGCTGAATCCAGATCCTCCCAGTCAAAGAGCAGGTCACTGATGGCGCCGCCAAAGGTCCACTGGCGCAAATTCGGATCATCAACAGCAAAGGGGTCCAGCGCGGAAACGCCCAAGAGCCTGTGGTAGTTGCCAAAAAAGGCTTTCATGAATTCTTCACCGCGCTTGGCTGTTCCGGGCACGCTGCATTCTCCGCCGAGGGGGTTTTTGATTTCCACCCTGTTTTTTTCAGCATGTGCGCAGGAGCTGAGCAGAAGCGCCAACACTGCCAATATCAATATCTTACGCATAATCGAACTTCCTTGTGTTTGCATCAGATCACAGTCTGGGATGGATCAGTCTCTGTCAAGCTGAAAACGGGTTTTGGGGGTGAAAATGAAGAAAGCCGGCGTGAAACCGGCTTTATTCTTTATTTTTAATCCGGCACAAGACCGGAGTTGGCTCTTAGCGTTGGCTGACGGCAGTGGCGGAACCCTTGCGGGTAACCTTGCCATCCTGGCCGAGCACGAGCTCAGTTTCGGGAAAATCCAGATTGGTGAGTTTGATGATTTCCTTGAGGGCGGAATGTCCGTCATCGATGATGGGGCCGCCTTTGCCGGGCTGGCGCACGGAGGTGATCTCAGCATCCACAAATTCGCCCTGGCCGTTCACGGTCACCTTGATGATGGGCGCAAAGCCAAGGTTTCCGCTAAGGTTGAAGCGCCCGTAGGTGCAGAAGTTTCCAAGGCTGTAGGCAATGAAGCGCCCTTTGTAGATATCGATGGCGCGGGTCACGTGGGGACCGTGGCCGAACACAATGTCGGCTCCGGCATCGATGACCATGCGGGCAAATTCGTAGGGGTTGCCGCGGTTTTCACCCAGGAAATGTTCGGTTTTGCGGGTCACGCGGGTTTTGTCTGAACCTTCGGCGCCGCCGTGGAAGGAAACGATCACGATGTCGCTTTTGGATTTGAGTTCCTTCACGATGCGGGCGGCTTCCTTATAGTCGTTGATCTGCATGGTGCCGTTGTTTGGAGCAAACGCGCAGAAGCCATAGCGGACGTCGCCTTTGGTGAAAACAACGCTGGGATATTCCGCCAAACCGGCATATTTGATGCCAAGCTCTTCCAGGATCCTGACGGTGTTGCTTTTGCCGGGGGCGCCAAAGTCGCCAACGTGGTTGTTTGCCAGGCTCACCAGGTCGATGCCGGCATCGCGCAGGTAGGCGCCATAGTGGTCCGGACTCTTGAAAGCAAAGCAGGTTGAGGGGTTGGAACACTTTTTCGGCACTCCGGCTCCGCTGAGGATCACCCCTTCCAGGTTCGCAAAAGTGAGATCAGCAGAGGAAAGGATGTCTTTCACGGGGTTCAGCAGGTCGCGTCCGTCATTTGGAGGCAGATGATTCACAGAAGGATAGTTTGTGCCCAGCATGATGTCCCCAACTCCAATGATGGTGATGTTTCGCGTGGGCGCAACGGTTTGGGGATATTTGGCTTCAAGCTGGGGAATGCGTCCAACATAGAGGAAGCGCCTCACGTAGTGTGAACTTTTGTAGTAGTCGTCAATCACGACGCCGCGGGACGAGCTGTGGATCATCTTGAGCCCGTCTCCGTTGTTTTCCACCACCATGGCAACGTGGCCGATGGCACTGGAACTCAGGTTTGTGCCCTTGAAAAACATGAGGTCGCCGGGTTGGGCTTCGGGCAGGGTGATTCTGCGGCTGGCTCCATATTGGGTGCTGGCGGTGCGGGGAATGCTGATGCCATGCAGTGCGTAGATGTATTGCACAAATCCGCTGCAGTCCATGATGTTCCCCTGCGGATTGCGGAATTTATAGGGCCGTCCCAGATATTGTTTGCTGGTCTCCACCATGCTTTTGGTGGCTTCGGCATAGGTCCTGGGGCTCAATGCCGCTTCGGTTTTCCCCGGCCAGGTATCCAAAACCAGGGTAAACAGCAGCAGGAAAAGACTCCCGGAAAGGACTTTTCTGAATAAACAGGCGATTCTTTTCGCCTGGGTCATTGTCTTGGTCATTAGGTCTCCTTGTGTTTGCGCCCTTCTGGATGAGTTATGGAAGCTCATTCATCTAAGTGAACGCAAACGATTGCAAAAACAGTTTCTTAAAAATTTAGGCACCATGATAAGGCAGAGTGGGGGACTGTCAAGCAAAAAAGAGGGATTTTTGACATTTTATTGATGTAACTGATTGGCGTGGAGAGACTTGAATGGGGTGCTAAAAAAGCGTTATTTCAGCTCTATTTTGCGCTTGAGGATGAAGTAGGCGGCCAGGGCAAATGCGAAAGCAAGGAAAAAGATGGCAAGAAGGTCTGGCAGGATGTTATCCTGATTGAATCCCAGCAGCAGTTCGGCGGTCCGGGTTCCGTCCAAAAGCAGAGTCAATTCATAAGCCCAGCGGTTCAGCACAGGGGCGGCAAGCAGCTTGCCAAAACCCCCAAGGTCTTTGAAATAGACGATCAAGCCGCCCAACACGATCTGGGGGATGAGGATGATGGGCACGATTGCCATGGCAGCTTCTCCGGTTTTGGACACAGCGGACACCACCAAGCCCATCAGCATTGCGGTGAAGGAAGTTAGGAACAAAACAAAATAGTGGGTGAAAAAACCGATGCCCAAAATTCCGGAATCATAAAAAGAGATCTGCGCAAAGATGGTTAAAATGAGGCATTGGATGGCGCAGAGGATGCCCAGAACCGTCACTTTTGACGCCAGATAGGCTCCCAGGCTGAGCGCAGCCTTGTTTTCCCTTTGGAAAATGGTTTGCTCGCAAACGATTTCTCTGGCGGAATTTGAACAGCCCAGCCAGATGGCTGCCACCAACGCCATAAAGTGCATTGCCAGAAGGTATTGCTCGGTTTGATTGCCGGCAAAGACCAGCAGCAGAAAAAGACCGATGATGGGCGCCTGCAAGAGCAGGATCAGCGTGCTCATGGTATCCCGCGCCTTGATGAGAAAAGTGCGCTTCACCAGGGTCAAAAACTGGCTCATCGGGCTCACCACAAAGCGGGATTTTTGCATGGCTTTTTCGGATGGGATCTGGTTCATGCCGCTCACAACCATTTCGTTGAATTGCGGGCTGCGCAGATATTCCTTTTTCAGTTCATGGCTGTCACGGCGTTCCAAGACGTCGAAGATTTGCTCTGGATCGTCAACCTTGAAATAGGCTGCGGCTTCATTTGCCTTGCCGTAGTATGCCAGCTTGCCGCCTTTGCCCATCACGATGACGTGGCTGAAAATGCCGAAGTTTGTACGGTCGATTTTGTGGGTGGTGAGCACCACGATGTGCCCGCGGTCTGCGATTCCCTTCAAAAGAGTCATCACTTCGCGGTCTGTGCGGGGATCCAGTCCGCTGGTGGGTTCGTCCAAAAAGTAGAGCAGCGGCTCGGTGATCAGCTCCTGAGCCATGTTCACGCGTTTGCGCTGGCCTCCGCTGATGCCGCGGCGCTCTGTGGATCCGATCATCACGGTGCGGCTTTGCGAAAGCTCCAAGTCCTTGATGATGCGGTCGATCTGGGCTTGGCGTTCGCTTTCGGAAAGGCTGCTGCCCAGGCGGAGCAGGCTGGCATAGTTAAGAGATTCCTCCACAGTGAGTTCGCGGTGGATGATGTCGTCCTGCGGAACATAGCCGATCTGGCCTTTGAAGGCTTCCGGATTGTGGTGGATGGAAAGGCTGTTCAGCCTCACGATGCCGCGGCTGGGGCGCAAATAGCCGTTCAGAAGCAGCATGAGCGTGGTTTTTCCACAGCCGGAAGGTCCCACCAAACCGATAAACTGCCCGGGTTCGAAACAGAGGGAAACATCGTCGATGAGGGTTTTCTCGGGCACACTGTAGCTGAGATTCGCCGCTGCCAGACGCAGTTTTTGGGTCCAAAGCTGTTGCGGAGGCGCCTTGAGCACGTCCTCCAGGCTCAGCGGGATTCCCGCGATCACGATCGTGTCTGTCGCACTGACGGAGGTGGAGGAGATCCTTTTGCCATTCACAAAGGTGCCGTTTTGGCTGCCCAGATCCTGCAGGACCCATTTTCCGCCTTCCTGGGAAAGCCGGGCATGGTTTCTGGACACACGAATGTTGTCCAAAATGATGTCACAGCCCGGAGCGCGACCGATCACATAGGAATTTTTGCTTTGAATCGGAGTGTCGGCGGGCTTTTTTCCGCAAAAGGGGCAAAAAACAGAGTCGGAATCAATCTGTCTTCTACAGCTCGGACAAAGCACCCACAACCTCTTCTTTGATTTCGTTTACCTGTCTGAAAACAGCGGGAAGTGGCAGTTCTTTGGTAACTTCCACAGTCTTATGAAAGCACCATTTGCGAGCCGTAACCTGCGTTTTAACGGTCAGCTTATCCAGAGAAAGCCCAAGCATATCTCTAAAACGCCCAAATTCCACCTTCAATGGAATTGGCTGATTTTCCGAGCGGGCTTGAACATAATATCTTTCAATGCTTTTGAATTTTATCAGATCTGCGTCACCATCTGTCAGCACAACATCGAAAGGGTCGAGCTCGTAGCTGATCCAGGCATTGTTCGTAATCTTGAGGGAAAACTGAGCAATGTCGCTCAAACCAAACTGAACTTGGCTCAGATCGACACGGATTTCCGGCTCCACTTTCGGCTCAAAATCCCAGGTGCTTGCCCAAATCAGAAGAGCCGAAAGCAGAATCACAAGAATCAAGAAACTGTGCCACCAGCGGAATTGAAAATAGAAGCGTTCCATATTCATATATCCAAAATCGGGTCTTACATCTTTTCGATGCGTTCGATGCGTTTTTGCGCAGTGGGGTGGGTGGAAATGAAATCGTTGACAGCCTGGATGGTGGGGTCTTCCGCGGTGGGTTCATACTTTTGCAGCTTGCGGAAAAACGAGATGGCGCCTTGCTTGGAATAGCCCGCTGCCATCATCAGTTCCACTCCGCGCTTGTCTGCAGCATATTCGATCTCCTGGGAGTAGGGCCTTTTATAGATGGAGTAGGCGGCTCCCACCACATTTCCAAACAGCGGGTGGATCTGCCCGGCGCGAACCTCATGCTGGATCATTTGCACACAGTGTTTCAGGTCGTTGTGTGCAACTTCGTGCGCAATCACAAAAGCCAGTTCGTCATCCCGATCCAAAACGCTCAACATGCCAGAATTGATGAAGGTTTTCCCTCCGGCAACGGCAAAGGCGTTGAATTCGCGAGCCGCAGTGATGTCACATTGCCAAGCCAGACCCCGGCGTGATGACTGGGCACTTATTTTACGGAAAATGCCCTGCACGTCGAACTTTGCAGCTCTGCCTGCACCGACTTCCGCCAAGATCTGTTTGCGCATATCGGCGCCAATCTCATTTTCTTCCTCGGTGCTGAGTGCCGTCATATCCAGCAGTTTTTGGTCGATTTGATTGGGCAGTTGGCCGATTCCCTCCAGAAAACTTTTGAGATCAAAAATCTGGCCGTTGCTACGAATCTCGGGGAGTTTCATAAGTTTGGCAAGGTCAATGTCGTTTTCCACGCAGCTCCATTGGCGGTTTCGTTTTTCAAAGATCATGTGCCCGGGCAGGACTTGCGGTCCAACACCAAATGGCTGCTTGTTCAGCCGCGCCTCATAATCCATTTCATATTTGATCTTTCCGTTGCTGTAGCCTTCATTGGAGATGAAAAACTCCTCAATGAAATAATCCTCTCCCAGGTATCCCTGAATTTTGGCTTGCAGTTTGTCACGCTCCTCTCTTGCCAAGCGGTTGATTTCTTTTTTGTCACAGCCGCCCAGCAGGATCAGGGCTGCCAGCAAGACCAAGATGGTGATTTTGTTTTTCATGGTTTTTGATCTCCTGAGGCGGGTTTTTTCTCGTTGGCCTTTTTTTCTACAGGTTTTACCATCTGCTTCTCTTGTTTGCCTTTAGCGCTTTCTTTTGCCTCATTTTTCTTGTCTTTTTCGCTTTCCCCGATTTTCAAGGAATCCTTGCGAAGTGAGTCGGGGCTGCTTGTAATAAACTCAGTTCCATTGGTAGGTTTAACATATTTATTCTTCTTGAAAAAGCCGAGGTGGAAGGTGCTCATCAGGCTCAAAGTCGCCGCCAAACCCATGACTGTGGCAAAGAAGGCAAGAATCAGGGTCAAAAGATTGATCGATCCCACAGATTTTTTTGCCTTGTAACGCTTGCCGCTGTTCACTTTCAGGATCTGCACGGTGGTGTTGTCCTTACCTCCGCGGCGGTTGGCTTCATCCACCAATTCGCGGCATGCCTGCTCGGGTTCCTGAACAAGATAAGCATTCAGTTCCTTTGCGGTCAGATAGTCTGTAAGTCCGTCTGAACAAAGCAGAAACACGTCATCCTGATAGATGGGAAGGGGGCCTTTCACATCCGCCGGATGCGGTTTCATCCCCAAAGAGCGGGTGATTATGTTGCGCCGGGGATGGTCCTGCGCATCTATTTCCGTGATCAAGCCATGATCCACCATTTCCTGTACCAGAGAGTGGTCCCGGCTGATCTGTTCGATCTCTCCGCCGCGGCGCAGATAGATGCGGCTGTCGCCAATCCAGGCAATCCAATAGTGTTCACCCCGGATGAGCAAAACAACCGCGGTGGTGCCCATTTCCGACATTTCCGGGTTATGCTGGGCATGTGCAGCGATGTTTTGTTGAGCCAGGCTCAGGGCTTGATGCAGTTCATTGCTTTCCTGAAAGTGAGCCCCAAGTTTTTGGAAGTGGGAGGCGATGGTTTCCACAGCTACCTGGGAAGCCACTTCTCCGCCTTTGTAGCCGCCCATGCCATCGCACACAAGCAGCAATTCTCCGAAATCGCCGCTGTATCTTCCATAATAATCCTGGTTGCTTTCGCGCACCATGCCCACATCGCTGAGGTTCCCAACCGTAAAACGAGCTTTTTCTTCAATTTTCACAATTGGCCTCAGTTAATATGGAATTTTCCTTCGTTGGAACCAATCTTGAAGACGCTGCCCTTATCGATGCGGCTGATGGTGACCCTCTGACCGTTCACATAGGTTCCATTCATTGAATCCAGATCCTCGATGAAGAATTGCCCATCGCTCCAATAGATTTTCGCATGTTTGGAAGACACGACCTGGTCGTTGAGCAAGATGGTGTTTCCAGCAGCGCGGCCAATGCTGGCTCCTTCTGCTCCAACCCTGAAGCTGCGACCCTGCTCTGTCCCATATATCACTTCCATGTCAAGCTCGGCAGCCTGGGATTGAGGAACGGCGCCTCCGGGTCCCAAAATCACGGTGCGATCACGATCCTGAGGCTGCTGTTCGCGCTGGATGTGGGCTTCTTCTTCGCGGCGGGTTTGCTCCAGCCGGTTCCGTTCTTCCTCGGCGCGGCGCAGATCTTCCTGACGAGCCAATTCTTCGCGGTGCCTTCTTTCCTCTTCTTCCTGGCGCCTCTGTTCTTCAGCCAAGCGTTTTTTCTTGCCTTGGTTCAAAAAGAAGAGCAAAAGTCCGATGCCGAGCAGGACCGCGAAAGCGATGATCAAAAATACCCACAACGGTATTTTGCCGTTTTCGCTGATATCCCCAGGCTCTATTTTATCCGCCACAGGAACCAGCACTTCGGCAGGCCGGGGCAGGCTGGCGCTGTTTTCACCCATCTGCAAAGTAATATTCAATTCTTTTAACGTGCCATCACCCGCCAAAGCAAAAACCGGATAGCTGAGCACCCAGGCACCAAGGATCTGGCGCTGAACCTTGGAAAAATGCTGGTTCAAACTTTCGGGGCTGGGCGCATGGTAATAGCTGCCGCCCGTTTCGTCGGCAATCCGTTCCATATATTGCAAAAACTGCTTTTCCACCTTGGTGTAGCCCACGCTGAAAATCGGCAGATTCTTGCCCCGCGCTTTTTCCAATGCCGCTTCCAGGGTGTAGGCTTCAGCGGGGTTTTCTTCCTTTCCGTCTGAAAAGAGAATCATGTAGCGCCCTTCGTGCTTGGGCTTTTTTGAGCCAAGATGGTCCAAACCCTTGTGGATGGCATAATACAGCGAAGTATCTCCGCTCCAGACCTTCAGGTCCTTGATGCTTTTGCGCAGCAGCTCGGTGTCGGTGGTAAAGTCGCAAACCACCTCCGCCTTTTCGCTGAACGCCATGATGCAAATCTCATCCTGCGGGCGTTTTTCGTCGATAAAGCTCAGCAGTCCGCTTTTCACATTGTCCAGCGGCTTTCCGCCCATGGAGCCGGAAACGTCCACATTGACCAAGATGGAAAGCCCCTGTCCGCTGGATCCAAAGGTGTTGACGCCATAAATGCTGTCCACATCCACGCCGCCAAACTTGATCTTAAAGTTCGCAGCGCGAAGGCTTTGCAGAGGTTCGTCGTTTTGATCCAGCGCCATGACGGTGCTATGCACTTCCTGGGGAAACTTTTCCGCGTTTGTTCTCAGGTGGTGAATGCTGATGTTTTGCGCCCAAAGCGGTGCAAAAACCAAGAGCAGAATCAGCAGTTTGCGCATGATATACCTCAAACCGTTTTCAATTTAAGATCCGCGGTGCCGATGCGGATGATGTCGTTTTCGTTCAAATAGACCTTGTCTTCGATCATTTCGCCGTTCACAAAGGTGCCGTTTGAAGAAAGATTGTCCTCAATGATAAACTTTCCATTCCGGCACAGCAGGATCGCATGCTCTGCAGAAACGCCGGGAATGGTGAGCCGAATATCGCAATTTTGCGCACTGCCAATGATGTGACGTCCCTGATAGAGCTTGAAATCCGTGCCCATGGGGTCCAGATCGAAGGTCACCAGCCAGCCGGTGAGCATCCGATTTGCCTGGGGACGCGGCTTTTCGCCGGAAATGGGATCGATTGGCGATACGGAGGGTTTGGCTCCCAAAATCACGGTTCGGTCTTCAGGCTGGGACGCGGAAGGGGCTTGTCCGGGTGTGAGCCGTGCCTTGGAAGTATCCAGCCGGGTTTTATCCGCGCCATCGCCCATTCTGGCGGTGGGCTGCATCCCCAAATTATCGTTCCGCGCAGGCGGGCAGTGCGGGCAGGCGGGCAGGCTGGCATCATAATCATGGCCGTTTGGACAGGTGCGTAGATTCGAACGCAGCGCTTTCCCGCAGGATTTGCAAAAAGTGGCGTGGTCCGGATTGATGGCATTACAGGCGGGGCATTTCATTTTAAGTCTCCTGATCTATTTTAATTCTTTTTTGTTTTCTATCGTGGAAAAATGGCAGTTCTCCATTAGCCAAAAACCCCGTGAAAGAGCTTCCGGCTCCAAGGTGGAAACAAGCCTTTTCATCGATACTACCTAACTAAACATTGAACCTTGAACATCGACTTCGTTACTTCGAAGCCAAGCTTATCATTAGTGCCAAGTGCTTTTTTCTGTCAAGAAAAATCTCGGCAAGCCATTTTTGTGAAGGGATATTCCCATGCCAAGCGGTTTTTGGTTGACAGAAAAAGGGCATTTTTTAAACTCAAAGAAAAGAACAATTGGAGGTGGAAAAATGAAAAAGCTGCTGCTGTTGGGGCTGATCTTGCTAGCTGCAAAAGTCTATGCCGGTTCCGTTTACGTGATGGAAACGGGCAGGGCGGATCTCAAGGTTTGGGTTTGCCAATACAAGAGCGAGGCGGATATCTGCGTGTATGTGGATGAATATCGCTCCCGCGCCAAGGACAAGGACTGCATCTGGTATTTCGAGCGCTACAAAAGCAACTCCGATTTCACTGTCCGGTTTGTGAACTATAAATCCCAGGCAGACTTGAAGGTCTATTATGTCCAATACAAATCCCAGGCGGAATGGCGGAAATCCCACGCTTGGACGGGAAGACTGCATTAGCATTTCAAAGCTCAAACCCAGAGGCATGGGATTTTCTGGGCGAATGGAAGTCTTGGGATCCCACACAAAACCGTGAAAAACCTGCTGGACGTTATGACTATTTAACTTAAAGCACCACAGTGGATTCCGCTCTCATTCGGGACGCCCAAAAACAGCCATCCAGAAAAACTGATTGACAAAAATCGCCAGCTTTTTGGGATGGCATTCCCTAAGCGGGTGATTAGCTCAGTTTGGTTAGAGCGCTACGTTGACATCGTAGAGGTCACTGGTTCGAGTCCAGTATCACCCACCACCCTTTATTGCAGGGTGATTAGCTCAGCTGGTTAGAGCGCTACGTTCACATCGTAGAGGTCACTGGTTCGAATCCAGTATCACCCACCACCCCTTCCCAATCCACAATCTTTTCCCACCATTGCCGTATCCACTGTTTCAAACAAGGCTCCTCCTGCAGCCCCTTTTGTGTCCTGATTAGCCCGTCTTCCTCTCTCTCCCGATAAAAATTGGGGAGAGACACGGGGATTCAACGGGAAAGAGCACCAAGGGTATCAAGGAAGGAGGCACAAAAAGCTGCAAATCGATACTGGAAACTCATGCGAAAGCGAAAAAACATTAAATTGAGACCAAGGTTTTTGATTATGGAATGGAGCAGAATGGGCATTTCCCTGATCCGGGCATTTTCCCCAAAAAAATGTCAATTAAGGCTGTTTTCTCCGGCTCAAACCACCCTTGTGGAAAAAAAGCATTTGACAATTATGGCGCTTTACAGGTGATGCAATATAAACTGGAAATAATGTTTAAAATGGTATAGGAGTTTGCGTATGAAATTGCACATACGTGCTTTAGCTCTGATCCTGCTGTTGGCGCTGCTGGTCTTTGGCTGCAGCGGACCCTCGGGTGAGAATCAGAAAAAGCTTGGCAAAAAGACCGTTGAAAACCTGAAGGTTGAAGACATCCGCGGAGACGGTGGAGACGGCTTGATGCTAAGCTGGAAACCCTTGCCCAAGGAAAGCAGAGTTCAGGAATACCGCATCTATCGCGGTGTTCATCCCGACACCCTGTTTTTCGTGACCGCTGTGCAGGTGAACGTTAAAACCGGTGTTGGCACGGACGAGATGTTCTATTCCGACAGTGGCTACAATCCTTTGGTGAGCCTGGATTCACCCCGCAAGCTGAAAAACGAGCGCGGTGCCAAGGGCAGCATCCTGTATCGCGGAGTGCCGCGTGATGCTGAAATCATGGCTCGTCTCAGCGAAAGCTACAACCTTTACACACAGATGAAATCCAAGGATTTTTATTATCGAACCAAGAAGACAAAATCTGCGGATCCTGAAGATGAAGGCATCTATGCCGGGGTTAAATTCAATCAACAAACCATTTTGGCTTCGCTCAAGAGCATGGGATCGACCCCTGAGCCCATAAACTATTACTATACTGTGGTTCCTGTGAACGAGCGTGGGCAATATCTTGGCATTCCCAAGCCGGTGTCTGGAACTCCGGTGGACGATGCGCCGCTTGCATCTCCCGGCTTGTATTGCGCCGCGCTGGAAGACCTTCAGGAGCTTCGCTTTGAATGGGAATATCCGATCAGTCACAGCGACATTCAAGCCTATGAAATCCTGATGGTGAGAGACCCCGAAGTTCCCAGCAGGGAAAACGCCATCCCCGTGGCAAGCGGTCCCGTTGGCGGCGGAGCCTTGAAAAACAACTGCGTTGTGCCCTTGGCTCAGTTTATGCAAATGAGCATCCCCCTGAGCTGGGAAAACCTGAAGGAAGCGCACTTTGCGATTATTTTCTCTGATGGCAGCAGAAACCAATCCCCCTTCAGCGAAGCCGCACAGCCGCTTTTGACACATAGCCGCGACCTGCCTCAAGTCCCGGTGTTCAGAGTGGAAGACAAGCCCATGGACAAAGGCGACCGCATTTCCGTGATCTGGCAGGAGCCGGTGGTTTCCATCACTAAAACTTCCTCCGTAAATTCCAGCGGCACCAAGCTGAAAATTAACTATGAGATCAACAAAACCGACAGCCAAAAGCTGAACAACATCTATTTTGACTTCTTTGAACCCGGTAACGACAAACCCTTTACCACGATAAACGAGTTTCACCAGGACAACATCATCCATCTGAAGCTTCCTGAAAGGTATTCCCTGAAAGGAAACAAAATGCCTCAGGACAGCCTGAAAGTGCGCATCACCATTGCCACCCAGCCCTACAAGGTCCACCCCAAAAACGGGCGCATCATCTATGAAAAGTCCCGTTTGGTGGAAAACTATGAACTGGTGCAATATCTGAAGCCGGACCCCGTGATGGTGGCATACATGCCGACCCGCCAGCTTTTCCTGAACGGTCAGGATGTTTCGTCCATGCAAAACGTGGTGTATCGCAAAGGCTATCGCGGCAGTGCGTTCACTCAGGTGAAAACCAACACTTCCTATGAAAACAATCTGGACGTGACGGTGAACTACCTCGCAAACGTGGGTCAGCCTGTGTTGGGCTTCAACTTTGTGAAAAACGACACCCTCCATACATATATGGGCGGCCAGCGCTTTTCCCGCAAACTCAAGGACGGTGAAAAGGCTCTGGATCTTGCCCTGCTGCCTTCGCAGATCGACTTTACCCTGAACACGGAAAGCAAAAGCACCCTGTCCACCAGCATCTATCTGGACGAAGCCAAAAACACGGTCCAGAACCTGAAAAAAGATCTGCAGGAAAAGAAGGCTGAGCTGGAGAAAAACAAAAAAGCCCTGACCGATCCAAATACGGAACGCGCCCTGACGCTTGCCACAAAGGTGGAAAACGATGAAAAGCAGATCGAAGCGCTGCAGGCAAAAATTGAAGCCTACGAAAAAAATCCGCTGTTCCAAAAGGCACTGAAAGCCAAAAGCAGCCGCTCAATGATGAAGCTGGTGGCTTCGGTGCGCGAACCCGAACAGCGCAAACATAACTATTCCATGTTCCGCACAAACGGCAAAGGGCTGTTCTCGGAAGCGGTGCCAGACACCTTGAACGAGGATTATGTCTATTATTCGCCTATTTCGAACTGGTTCGACTGGAACAAGCTGCTCTCGCTCTTTGCGGTGATCATCTTTGGCGCCATGGTGGTGATCTTTGTGAACCTTGCCAAAAAAGGCAAAGACCTCTATATGCGTCCGATTGCGGGCTTGCAGGAGATCGACAACGCCATTGGCCGCGCCACCGAGATGGGTCGCCCGATGTTGTATTGCATGGGAAACGGCGGTCTTTCCGACGTTGCCACTCTGGCATCCATGGGCATCCTCAGCCTCGTGGCTCGCAAAGCCGCGGAATATGACACCAAGCTGATCGTTCCCTGCTACGACTACATCGTGATGCCCATTGCCCAGGAAATCGTGCGCGAAGCCCACTATGCGGTGGGACGCCCGGACAGCTATGAAAAGGACAACGTGTTCTATCTCACTTCCGTGCAGTTTGCCTATGTGGCAGGTGTGAACGGCATCATGATCCGCGAACGCATGGCCACAAACTTTTTCATGGGCTATTTTGCCGCTGAAGCGCTGCTGATGACCGAAACCGGAAACGCTGTGGGTGCCGTGCAGATCGCAGGATCGGACGCCATCACCCAGATTCCCTTTTTCATCACCACCTGCGACTACACGCTGATCGGCGAAGAGCTTTATGCCGCCTCGGCATATCTGAACCGCGAGCCCATGCTCTTGGGCACCTTGAAAGCTCAGGACTATTTCAAGTTCCTGATCCTCGTTTTCATTATTGCCGGTGCCGTTCTGGCCAGCTTCCAGATGACCGGATTGATGCAATTTTTCCCCTTAAAATAAAAGAGGTCCCTAATGAAGAAAACCATACCGCTATTGGTCGTGATCCTTGGAGGCTTCATCTGGTTGGCATGGGTGTTTGTGCCACACAGATTGCTCCAGGACGTTTTCTACTATGATTTCTATCTGCCCTGGGCTCGAGCCATGGCTCCTTTCGGGATGCTTCTTGGCGTGATGAGCCTCTCCATGATGCACTATGGCAAGATCCGCCGCAAGGCTCCAAAGTGGCAATACAGCTTCTTTTTCTTTGCAGGATTCATTGCCACCTCACTGGCCGGATTCATCGGCGGCACGCAAAAAGGCGGCCTCTATATGTGGCTGTTTGAAAACCTGCAGATGCCGATGAGCTCAACGATGTTTTCGCTTCTGGCGTTTTACATGGCATCCGCGGCATACAAAGCCTTCCGTGCCCGCTCTGCGGAGGCAACGGTGCTCTTGGTGGCAGCCATCATCGTGATGCTGGCCCAGGTTCCCCTCGGCGTGAAGATCAGCCGCCATCTGCCTGATATTTCGCAGTGGATTTTGGACGTTCCAAACCTTGCCTCCAAGCGCGGAATCATGCTTGGCGTGGGGCTTGGCAGCGTTGCCACCACCCTGAAGATCCTTTTGGGAATTGAACGTTCCTATCTGGGAGGAGAATGATCATGGAAGAAAAACTCACCCTGTTTGAACGCATCCAAAAGCTTGATCGCCGCTGGGTTTACATCGTTGTTGCTCTGGCGATCATCATTCCCCTGATGTTGCCTTACAACTCTGACAACGTTACTTCGCCGCCCACAGAAAACGTCTATCAGATGATCGACTCCTTTGCCGGACGCGAAGATAGGGCCATCCTGCTGAGCTTCTACCACGATGCTTCCACCATGCCGGAACTGTATCCCATGCAGGTTGCCATCATCCGTCACTGCTTTGAACGCAATGTGAAAGTCTTTTTCCTGTCGTTTTTGCCAACCGGAGCACCCATCATCGACATGGCCATCAACACCGTGAAGGAAGAATATCCTCACATCAAGAGCGGAACGGACTATTGCAACTTTGGCTATATTCCTGCTTCCCTGATCATGGCAACGGTGATCGGAATGGGAGACAACATCGCCAACGCGGTGCCCACCGATGCCGAGGGTCGCAAGGTGGAAAACCTTCCCATCATGAAGGGAATCACGAACTACACCGAAATGAACCTGGTGGTCGAGTTTTCCGGTTCGGTTGCCGGCGGATATTGGCTTGCCTATGCCCGTCCCAAGTTTGGCACAAACATCGCCGTGGGCGTAACCGCTGTGATGGCTGCTGATGAATACCCTTATCTGCAGACAGGACAGTTCATTGGCATGCTGGCAGGGCTCAAGGGCGCAGCGGAATATGAAAAGCTGGTGGACGTCTTTGCCGCCTATCGCGAACCGGGTCAGCCGCTCATCCCTTATGTGGACGCCAGTGGCAAAAAGCACGTGCCGGGACGCCCCTTCAGTGAAGACCTCCTGGAAAAATCCGACATTCAGGATTTGATCAAGATCACCACCCAAACCGAAGCCAAGTTCACCCCTGCGGATTATGAGAAATTTGTTTCCACACAAGCTTTGGCGGATCAGGCAAAGATCCGTCAGGCAAAGACCCAGTCCGATGGCAAGATTGTGATCGACGTGAGCAAGCTTAAAGAAGACGATTTCGAAGCCGGCACCTGGAGTGCGCTGAATCGCATGACACGAAACACTCCATACAAATTCAAGGTTGCCCGCATCGGTATGAACGCGCAGTCTGTGGCCCACATCATGATCATCGTGTTTATCCTGATCGGAAACATTGGCTATTTCATTCAACGCGCCCGCACAGGCAAGAAATAAAGGGAGCATACCATGACATTTGAACTCTTTAGCAATCTGGTGGGTGCATTTTTCACCCTCTGCATTTTCTCGTTCCTCTACAAGGATAACCCGCTCTATCAGATGTCCGAACAGCTTTTGGTGGGTATTTCCCTGGGATATTCGCTGGTGCTGGTTTACGAACGTACCTTCATCCCCTTCTTTGTGCAGCCCATCTTCCTGAAGCAGGAATGGATACTCATCATTCCCAGCATCATCGGAATGTTCTATCTGCTGCGCTTTTCCCGCAAGCTGAGCTGGCTGTCACGCTATCCAATTGCCTTTTCCATGATGGGAGTTGGCGCTTCCGTGGCTTTGGCCATGCACAACAGCATCCTGGTGCAGATGCGCCAGGCCATGGTGCCCCTGGAAAGCGTGAACCTGGCGCTCATCTTCATCGGAACCATCGCCGTTCTGCTCTATTTCTTCTTTTCAAAGGCCCACACCGGGGTCTATGGAAAGTTTGTGGATATCGGCAAATGGTTCATGATGGTGGGCTTTGGAGCCTCTTTCGGACTCACCGTGATGGCGCGTATTTCGCTGTTGATCGGGCGAATCCAATTCCTTGTCAACGACGTTTTTCTGGCTTTGAAGCACGCCTTCTTTGGCTAAACTTCTGAACCTATATTGGGGAAGCCGGCAAAAGGCTTCCCCGCTTTGGTCTTTCAACCCAAAAAAATTGAGAGCCTACTGATGCGCAGATATTTATTCGCACTGGTCCCGGTTCTTTTGACGGCGCTGCTGCTGCTTTCCGGATGTGGCGGCGACGTGAAAAAAGATGCCCGGATCCAAGAGTTTACCGTGGAGGATATTCCGAACGACGAGGGTGCCGGGATCCAATTGAAATGGACTCCCCTGGACAAATCCCAGCGCGTGATCCAATATAACATCTACCGCGGTTTCAGCCCGGACAGCCTTTTCTACCTCAGCAAGATAGAAGTGGACCCCGATGTTGGCGTTGTGGGCGGTTCCTTGAACTATACGGATCAAGGCTTTGGCCTTTTGATCGAGTTTGAGACCGCTCCCGGCAAGCTGAAAACTGAAAAGCAGCAGGTTGCAGACGGCGTCACGCTGTTTAAAACCATTCCCCGCGATCCGAAGTTCCTGGCTGAAGTTTTGCCCCACTTCATGGTTTTGGGCGACATCCCCGTCCAAAAATATTACAACCAAGCCAAGCGTGTGGAACAGGAATCCCCGGAAGGAAACCAGGTCTTTGCCGGTTACAGGCTTTCGGCGTTCAATGCCGTTTTTGCCCGTCTTTTGGACGAAAAGCCCTATTACTACTGCGTGGTTCCTGTCACGGAGACCGGAAAATTCCTTCCCGCCACCGAGGTGAAACACGCTCAGGCCACCAACAACCGTCCGGATGCCACCGCCATTTTCTATTCCTCCTATCTGGAGGATAAAAACGAATTCCGCTTTGAATGGACACCCCCGCAGGGCGGAAATGACATCGTTGCCTGGCAGCCCTGGCTGATGCCCAGGAACCTGCTGCCCCTCTTTGAGCAAAACCAAAAAGCCAACGCCACCGCGCCGGATTCCATCTTCCACGCTGTCTGGCAGGTGGGATCCATCCCCATAGCGCAAATACCCACTCCCTACCGGGGACAGGTTTTGTATGCCAAAGCCGTCTCGGAACAGTTTGTGGCACCCATTCCCCCTGTAACCAGCCTGGCAAACTATATCCCGGTGTTAAGTTACATGGATGTGAAGGGCTACTGGAATGCCGCCTTGGGACGTGAATTGGTGATTGCGCAAAGCAGCGACCTGCCCAAGCTGCCACACTATGAGGTTTTGGACAAAACCAACGACAAAGGCGACAACCTCATCATCTCCTTTGGCAGGCCATTTGCCTTTGTGTCTCAAGCCGCATGGAAAAACAAAGCCAACACCAAGCTGCGCCTGAACTATGATGTTTCCGAAAACGGACATCAAAGCATCTCCAAGCTGCGTTTCCGCTTTTTTGAAAACGACGGCACCCTGCTGAAGGAAGTGATTGAAACCCATCCGGATAAGACCATCTTTGCCCATTTCCCCAAGGGACGCGATCCGCACAAGGATTTCCGGGTCGAGATCAGCGCTCTTTTGGTTGGGGAAAAGAAGTTTTCCGACATTGCGGTTTCTCAGATCGTATCTTGGGAGGAGTCCTCCAGTCGCTTTGTGGGAGCGGACCTCAGTAACCACGATCAGGTGCTGAACAACATCTATTACGACATCTTCAGCCGTGACCGCCTCAGCGACTTCAGCCCCGGCATGCGCATTGGCGCGCTTTCCAGATCCTACGACCACACCATTTCCTATCCCAGCTCGGAAAACCCGCTCTTCACCATGGTCGATCCCAAAACCAATCTTGTGTTGGTGGATCCAAGCTTCCTGGTGGCGATCGATGAAGAAACCGGCGCCGGTTTTGAACCCTCTCTGTTTAAAAAGGACACCGTGGCCGAAGTGGAAGAACTGGAAGCCCAGATCAATGAATTGAAAAAAGCTCCCAAAAACGAAAGCCCGAAAGCCGAATTGGAGAGGATGCAGCAGCTTGATGAGCTTGTGGCTCAGCAGACATTTGTGCTTGAGCATCCCGCGTATCTGGCTGGAAAGGATGCAAAGAACGACCGCGTCTGGCGCAAAATCATGCGCAGGGAACTGGATATGAACTCCCGCTCCTATGCCTACAAGCTTTTGGTGACCGATGGTCAGGGCCTTTGGAGCGATGAGGAAGACCTGCCGGATCATGATCCAAGCAAGAAGCCCGAATTCATGCACCCTGAAAATGAATGGTTCGACACCACGAAATGGGCAACCCTGATTGCCTCCATCATCATGGGCATCATGGTGGTGGTGGCGCTCTACCGCGCTCGCCGCTTCGACCTGTATATTCGACCCATTGCGGGTTTGGAAGAACTGGACAACGCCGTTGGCCGTGCCACCGAGATGGGACGTCCCGTGATGTTCGTGCCCGGCTGGGGCACCCTGGGTGATCCCTGCACCATTTCCGCGATGATGATCCTGAACCAGATTGCCAAAAAGACGGCGGAATACGACATCCGCATCATCTCTCCGCACGTGGACTATTTTGTGCTGCCCCTGGCTCAGGAAATGGTGCTCACCGCCTACAACGAAGCCGGACGCACCGACGCCTACAATGCTGAAGACATCTATTTCGTCTCCGATTCGCAGTTTGCATTCAGCGCCGCGGTGAATGGAATCACAGTGCGCGAAAAAGTGGCAACCATCTTCTACATGGGCTATTTCAACGCCGAAGCCCTGCTGATGACCGAAACCGGAAACCAGGCCGGAGCCATCCAGATTGCCGCCTCCGACGCCATCACGCAGATCCCCTTCTTCATCACCACCTGCGACTACACTCTCATCGGTGAAGAATTCTACGCCGCTTCAGCCTACCTCTCGCGAAACATCGAACTGGTGAGCATGCTGAAGGCGCAGGACTACTTCAAGCTGCTCATCGTGGTCAGCGTGATCTTTGGAACCATCATCTCCACCCTGGGAATCAACTTCCTGCTGAATTTCCTGCCCGTGGAGTAACAGAAAAACCAAATTTATTGGGCGCAAGCCCCGAAGATAAGGCCGGAGGACGAACACTCCGGCCTTGTTTATAAGGAGTCAAAAATGAGAGTTTTTCAAAAACAAACCTGGCTGGTGTGGGCGTTGCTGTTGCTTGGGGCGGGGCTTTTCGCAAACCCTGCCAACAGGCGCGTGATCAGCTTTGCCGGCATGGATTGGTGGGTTAAATCCGGCTACTACGGTCCCGGACCGAACCATTTTTCCGATTCCGCAGAAAGCGTCTGGGTGGACGACACTGGCAGGCTGCATCTCAAGATCCGCAAGATCAACAACGTTTGGCACTGTGCCGAGCTGTGGACCCTGGCGCCCGCCGGCTGGGGAAGCTACCTTTTCTGGCTGGAAAGCAGGGTGGACCTCTATGACCCCAACGTGGTGGCGGGGCTCTTTCTCTATCAGGACGATGACCGCGAAATCGATATCGAATTTTCCCGCTGGGGCGATCCGGATTATCCCTGCGGCAGCTACAGCGTCCAACCCTATTACCATCAGGGAAACAACCGCACTTTTGAAATGGCTCTGGAAGGCTCCTGGACCTCACACTCCTTCGACTGGCAGCCGGATTATATCGATTTTCAAAGCCTCCACGGGCACTACCATGAGCCCCCGAACCCCGGCTTCATCATCGACCAATGGCACTACACCGGAATGGATAACCCAGCCGAATCCGAAGATATGCTTCTGCACATCAATCTTTGGCTGATGAGCGGACTGGCTCCCAGCAATGCCAGCGAGGCGGAACTGATTGTGTCCCACCTGTTTGTGAACCCGGGAGTGGTGATCGCCCCGCCACAGCTGCGCATCAATCAGCTCAACCCACAGAGCCTGCTGCTGGGCTGGGACCCCGTGCCCAATGCGCTCACCTACAAGGTTTTCCAATCCGACATTCCGCTGGACCCCTCCGAACCCGGCTGGATTGAACTCACTTCCACAAGCCTCACCAGCCTTGAAGTAAGCGGACAGGCAGGCAAAAAGTTCTTTTACGTCCGTGCCATCAGGGAATAGCATTTTTATAAAACCACGATCGATCAAACCCAAAAAACAGGCTGCAAGCTGCCATTTCACTCGATATTCACTAAAGATTTCACAATAAAATTCCTTCCCGACCTTCGCGAAAAAGGAGGGATTGCAGAAATCACAAGGTAATTCTGATTTGCCGTTAAGGCTGATGGTGTCTGCCTTTCAGCCCCATGTCAACAGCCAAAACCATGGCCTGCCTGCATTCATCCCCACTGTTGAAAGTAATCAACAATTTTGTAATATCATTCAGTCTAAATCATGATATTGTTCTTGACATGATTTCTGATCGACCTTTATGTTGTATGTGCATGAGAACAAATTGTTGTTTTTCTCACAACCAAAAAAAAGAAAGGAGTTCACCATGAAAAAGGCTTTGTTTTTTTTGATTCTTTGCACCTTGTTTGGTGGCACACTCTTGGCAGACACTCCCATTAGTGGTGACATCGGAGATGGCCAAATCTGGAATTTGGCCGGGTCCCCCTATATCCTCAGTGGTGATGTGAGGCTTGGTTTTTGGCGCACACTCTCCATCGAGGCTGGGGTACAGGTAAAATTCAACCAGGGAGCTTCTCTTACCCTTGGGTCCTATGGTGGCGGCGGGCAGATCATTGCCGAGGGAACGAACGGCGCACCCATCATCTTCACAGCCAATTCCACCGATCCCAGCCCGGGTTTTTGGAACCGCATTTACTTCACTAATTGGAACAGCGATTCTGTGTTTGAGCATTGTGTTTTTGAGTATGGTGGTTCAACCCAGGGAATGATCACACTTGATGGTGGAAGCCCCCATTTCAACAACTGCGTTTTCACAAACAGCGCGAACTATGCCATCTTCGATCAAAACCAAAACGCCAAAAACCTCTACATATCCAACTGCGAATTCAGCGACAACCTCAAGACCATGTCGCTGTATGTGGACAATGTATCTTGTTTGGGTTCTGGCAACATCTATACGAACAACTCTGACGATCGCATCCATTGCCCTGGCGGCCCAGTGCAAAGAACCTCCACCTGGACGGCACAAACCACGCCCATTCTTTTTCTAGCAGACCTCAACGGTGGTTCCCAAAGTCCCATATTAACGATGCCCAACGGCAGCATCCTGGAATTTGTCCAGGGCGCACGCATCTTTCTGAATGGAGGGCTTGTCATCAAAGCCACAGGAACCACTTTTCGGGGGGAACAATCCAACCGCGGACACTGGAAAGGCTTTTATTTCAATTGGGATGCAGGCAACAGCATACTTTCCGGTTGCCTCATCCGCGATGCCGGATACGATAACTCCCCCGCTCTGAATTTCACGAACCCCACCAGCACTGTGACAGGATGCACCATCACATCTTGCTCTGGCACAGGCATATTTACAACCTATAATTGCGAACAAAACATATCCGCAAACATCATCAACGGGTGTGGCAGTTATCCGCTGTCAATTCTGGCTGAATACGTAAGGCTGCTGGGTGAAGCTAACGATTTTAGCGGCAACGATGTGGACATGGTGGAGGTTCGAAGCTCGACAGTGGTCAGCAGCGGAGTTTGGCGAAATCCGGGAGTGCCCTACTACTTTGGTTCGAATGTGGACATAGCCTATTCATCCCCGTTTCCCCACATCAAGATCATGCCCGGAACCGTGGTAAAACTTGGTCAAGGCGCCAGCATCATCATTGGTTCAGTTTATGGTCACGCCCAGGGTTCACTTGAAGCGGAAGGGGTCACTTTCACCCGCGTTTCTGAGTCTGCGCTTCCGGGCGGACTACTTTTCAATCATTATGTGGTCGATTCACAGTGCTTGTTCACAAACTGCGTATTTGAATATCTCAATTACAGTGGATATGATGCCGCCATATTAGTAAAGGGAAACGGCCCCAGTTTCAACAACTGTATTTTTCGCAACAACCCTGGTTCTGCCATTAGGGAAGATGCCGGCGGCAGATTCAAGGTCACAAACAGCTCTTTTGAAAATAACGGCGCCTATCCCATGACGTTATATTCCACAAACTTCGACGCCGTGGAGGGAACCGGCTGCAGCTATAGCGGAAACAACCCCAACCGGATACGTTTGACGGGTGGCACCTTGAGCGAAGCCAAGACCTATGTTTGGAGCAATCCCGGCGTAGCTTTGGAAATCACTGGCGACATCAAAGTTGCCGGAGCGGGTGGTAGCACCGCCATTTTGAAGCTAAATTCAGGGCTGGTGCTCCTTTTCTCACCAAACACAAGATTGACCATAGGTGATCACTACGGTTCTCCTGCCGGCATTCAGGCCGATGGAGCAAGCTTCAGCTCTCTGAGCGGTGCCGCGAACGGCTGGAACGGGCTCGAACTCATGCCTTCAAGCGTTCAAGGCTCCTATCTGCGCAATTGCCTGCTTGAATACGCAGGTGGCAACGGCAATATCTATTTGTATCGGTCCCAGGCATCCTACATCGACGGTTGCGTTATCCGTTACGGTGCAAAAGGCATTTTTATGACGGACGGGACTTCAACTCCAATCTCAAAATGCTATATCTACGGCAACGAACTGGGAATCTACTGCAACGGAAACGCCAATCCGGTAATTGGTGGACCTGAAGTGGGCGATGGAAACAGCATTTACGGAAACACAAGCTTTGGCGTGATAAACGATAGCGGGCTGATCATTGATGCCCGCAACAACTGGTGGGGCTTTTCCAGTGGTCCCTACCACAGCACAAATCCCAACGGTGAAGGCAACGCCGTTTCAAACAACATTCTTTTCGACCCCTGGCGCTCAAGCGACATCGGCGACGCACCTGCCGGGTTCAATCTGATTTCTCCGGCTAATGGCAGCATTGTTCAAACTCTCACGCCGCTTCTGGACTGGGAGGAAGCCATCGACCCCACACCCGGGGATCTGGTGGTTTACACCCTGGAAATGGCTTTGAATGCCAGTTTCAATCAAGGTTTGCACACTTGGAATGGCTTGAACCAGTCTTTCTTTCAGGTGCCGGCTTATGTTTTATCTGACGACACTCGCTATTTCTGGAGGGTCAAAGCCACCGACCTTGATGACCAGACCACTTCCTGCCTGCAAAGCCATTTCTGGTTTGATGTCGCTGTGCCGGAAGCGCCCCTCCCCTTCGGTTTGATTTCGCCCGCAAACAACGAAACTGTGCTCTTGACCAGCAACAAATTGCTTTGGCAGCCTTCCTTTGACCCCGACCCGGAAGATTATGTAAGCTATACCGTCTATTGGGATTTATCCGCCGGATTTGAGAACCCCGGCTCGCGCACGACTTCCGCATGCTACGCTTGGACAGACTTTTGCGCCCCCGGCAATTTATACTATTGGCGGGTTAAAGCCTTCGACAGCACAGGTTTGGAAACTTTCAGCCCCATTGGTCGCTTCTGGGTGCATCCGGATGCCAAACCGCGCCCACCTGTGGATTTTACGCTCACGCCTTTGGGGTTTGACCTCCTCGTTTCCTGGGATGAGGTTCCCGGAGCTGATTATTATGACCTCTACTATTCCCCGGAACCATATTCCGGATTCAACCTGCTGCAGGCAAACCTGGATCAAACTTGGTTTTTGCACCCGGGGGGAGCGATGGACAAACATGGCTTCTATTACGTTACGGCCCATGATGTTCGCTGATCCTTTATAACACATGGAGAATGTCCTTGTCCCCGGGAAACCGGGGATTTTTTTGCTGTCAAATCCGGAGGCAGGAACCCCTATCTCGCCACCGGGATCGGGGATGGATCACGCATTTCCCCAAGTTGCAGGATGGCGGATCATCTTTCCGCCCCCACAAAGGAGTGTGCACACAAAAAAACCTTGACCGCAAAAGCCAGGGCGCAAAACTTACTTGCAATGAGGTAACCCACCATGTTCCATCTTCCCACACGCATCTTTTTCGGCTCCGGCGCCCTGCAGGAAGCCTCGGACCACATCTTCAAGCTCGGCTCCAAAGCCCTGCTGGTAAGCGGCAAACGCAGCGCCAAAGCCAGCGGTGCGCTGGATGACGTCACCAAGCTTCTGAAGGGCTTTGCCATCCCCTTTGCCCACTTCGATCAGGTTCCCCAAAATCCCGACTTGGATACGATTATGGCAGGAGCCCAGCTTCTACGCCAAGAGCAGTGCGACTACGTGATCGCCATCGGCGGAGGCAGCCCCATCGACGCCGCCAAAGCCATGGCACTGGTGGCAGCCAACGCTTTGCAGCGCAGCCAGATCTATCGGATCGAACTTTTCAGAAACGCCCTGCCCCTGGTGGCGATTCCCACCACTTCCGGCACCGGCAGCGAGGTCACCCAATATTCCGTGCTCACCAATCCGGACACCGGCATCAAAGCCGGCTTCGGACACGATCTCGCCTTTCCGCGCCTGGCGATCTGCGACCCCGTTTACACCCACAGCCTGGATTGCGAAGTAAGCCTGAACACCGCTCTGGATGCGCTTTCCCACCTTTTGGAAGGCATCTATTCAAACAAACGCCAAGCCCTTGCCGATCCGCTCATCCACGCCGGCGCCAGGGATATCTTTGAAAACCTCAAAGCCGTTCTGCAAAACCCAGCGCATATCTCCGGCAGGGAAAAGCTGATGCGCGCCTCGCTCTATGGAGGCATCACCATTGCACAGGGCAGCACCACCCTGCAACACTCCCTGGGCTATCCGCTCACCTCAAAATTCGGCACGCCGCACGGGCTCAGCAACGCTCTGGTCATGCTCCCCGTGATGAAACTCTTTGCGCCCGCCAGAAAGGCCGAACTGGATGCGCTCTTTGCCGCCCTGAACATGGACATGGACGGATTTGCCGCCTGGCTCGAAAGCCTGAATTTGCCACCAGCTCCCGTGCTTGAGGATGAATTTATCGCCAAAAGCGTGCAGGAAGTTTTGGGCAGCCGAAACATGGCAAACAACCCCCTGGAAGTGAGCGCGGAGCAAATCCGGCGCATCTATCAGGAACTGCGGTAGAAAGCCTCCAAATCCTGTTGCAGCAGCTCTTCCAGGGCAATCCCCTCCCGCCAGTCCGAACCGGGGGGCGGATCCTTCGCGATCAAGCCGGAAAGCAGTTCCACCGCCGCCTTCACAGAGTTTTCCACGCCAAAGCCCTTGAGCAGACCGCCCAAAAGCAGCGCCGAAAAGCAATCCCCTGCTCCGGGATGGTGTCCGGCTCTGGCTTTGAAGGAATGGCAGTTCAGGCTGTGTTCGCGGGCGTGGTAGTGCATGGTGATCAGCGCATCCGGCTTTTCAGTGGGCACCGAAGTCACCACCACGTGCCCGGGTCCCATTTCCGCAATCCTCTGGCAGCGCTTTAGCATCATCTCCCGATCCACCCTCAGTTTCGGGTCTTCCCCGGTCAGCAAAGCCGCCTCGGTGTGGTTCGGGGTCACAATCTGCGCGTGGCGAATCAGTTCGCGCATGGCTTCCACGATCTGGGGGCCAAAGCAGTCATAAAGCCTGCCGTTATCGCCCATCACGGGATCTGTGAGCACCAGGGTTTCGGGTCCGCGCAGTTTTTGGGTCAGCTTCGACACCAGCTTCGCCTGCGCTGCCGATGCCAAAAACCCGCTGCAAATTCCGCTGAATTCCAGTCCCAGTTCCTGCCAATGCTCCGCAAAGCTTTCAAAATGTTCACTCAGGTCCACCCAGTGCGAACCCGGAAAGTCCGTATTTGCGGAAAGGATGGCAGTGGGCAGGGCGCAAACCCTGAGCCCCATGCGATACAGGATGGAGATGAAAACCATCATCGAAGTGTGTCCAAAGCTCGAAAGGTCGTGGATGGCGAGAACCTTTTTCCCGGAAGCGTGTGTCATTTTTCTTTTTTCCTTGTTTTGGCGTTGTTTGAAGAGGCGGCAGCGCCTGCCAAAGTTCATGAACCACAGTCCATTTTGCTCGCCCGCCCCTTTTGGTCAAGGCAAAAATGCAGCCGTCAAACAATTGCTTGACACAAAAACGCCTTATGAAGTCTTGACCAAACAAACCATTAAATTTGGGAGGATATCGTGAATATACCCGAAAATCTCTATTATAACGAAAGCCATGAATGGGTGCTGGTGGATGGCGATCTGGCCATCATCGGCATCACAGATTTTGCCCAAAGCGAACTGGGCGACATCGTCTATTTGGAACTGCCCGAAGCGGGTGCCAAAGTTTCTGCCGGCCAGCCCTGCGGCATCATCGAAGCCGTGAAATCCGCCGAAGACCTGATCAGCCCCCTCAGCGGAACCGTGGAAGAAAAAAACCAGGATGCCGAAGACAGCACCGAGATCATCAACGAATCACCATACGAAGACGGCTGGCTTTTCCGCATTCGCCTTTCAAACCTCGACGAACTGGAAAACCTGATGAGCGCCCTGGACTATCGACGTTTCATCGAATCCTAAAACCCTTGCTCACCAAAAACAAAAATTTTCTCATCATCCTGTCAGCACCTTCCGGAGGAGGCAAGACCACCATCCTCCAGGAGGTGCTGAAACTGCATCACGGGGTGGAATACTCCATTTCCTACACCACCCGCTCTCCCCGCGGTGAAGAAATCAACGGCAGGCACTACCACTTTGTTTCCGAAGAGGAATTCCTGGCGCGCAGGGATGCGGGGGATTTTTTGGAGACCGCCCTGGTCTTCGACCGCTGGTATGGCACCTCCCTCAGCTTCATCAAAAGCAGGCTGCAGGCGGGAAAACACGTGATCATGGACATCGACGTGCAGGGCGCGGCCCAGATCGACCCCGCTCTCGTGCCCTGTGTGAAGATCTTCATCCTGCCACCTTCCATGGAAATCTTGAGAGCAAGGCTTGTCAACCGCGGCACGGACGCCGCACAGGAGATCCAGAAAAGACTCAAAACCGCCAAAAAAGAACTTGAATACATCGTAGATTATGAATATTTGGTGGAAAATGACGACTTGGACCACGCCATCAAAGAGGTTTTGGCAATCATCCAAGCCGAAGAAAACAGGATCGGACGCTACCTGAACCCGGTGGCGGACTTCCTGCAAACGGAGAAATCAAATGATTGACGAAAAAATCGAAAACTTTTTGCAAAAAGCAGACCTGAACTACCTCTTTTGCCTGCTTTCCAAGCTGGAGGCAAACCGCCTGAGCCAGCTTCCCAGCTATGTGAGACAAAAGCTGGGGGAAAAGCTGGCCGTGGTGGCAATGGAACACGTGGCGGATAACGATATCCCGGACTATTTTGCCGAAATCGAAGAAGCCAACCGCCTGGCAGAGGAAGCAGCCTCTCCCTTCATGGACGACGAAGAAGAACTCGACGAAAACTATGACGAAGACGCTCTCGAGGAAGATATGGTCAGGGAAACCCTGCAGCGCCTTGGCGACGATGCAGACGACGAAGACTATCAACCCGGCGATTCATACGATTAAGGCAAAACCACGACACCCAACCCCAAAACCCGGCGTCCCGCAAGAGTGGCTCGCCAACATCTGGACATGATGCAAATGCTGGGGGTCAGGCATATTTTCATCAAGGAAGATCCCGCTGCCACCACCCTGCAACAGCTTGAACTGCAATGCGCCGCCTGCCAAAAATGTGCGCTGGCGCAAACCCGCACCCATATTGTTTTCGGAGAAGGTGACCCCCAGGCCAGAATCATGATCGTCGGCGAAGCCCCCGGCGCCGAGGAAGACAAACAGGGACGCCCCTTTGTGGGCGAAGCGGGCAAACTGCTGAACAACATGCTCAATGCCATCGGGATCGAACGCGGCGAAACCTTTATCTGCAACATCCTGAAATGCCGGCCTCCGGGAAATAGAGATCCCCAGCCGGCGGAGCGCGAAGCCTGCGTCCCCTATCTGCTCAAACAAATGGACATCATCAAACCCAGCATCATCCTCGTTCTGGGACTGGTGGCGGCTCAAACCCTGCTAAACACAAGGCAAAGCCTCGGCCAACTCCGTGAAGGCGAACATTTCATTCAAAAAATCCCCGCCCATGTGACCTACCACCCCGCAGCGCTTCTCAGAAATCCGAATTGGAAAAGACCAGCCTGGCAGGACCTGTAAAGATTCCGCGACCACTTCCGGGAAATGCACCCCATCCAAACAGATTAAAAACCTGCTGCAAAATTTGGCGAAGCTTTTCAGCCTCTAAATAGATCGAAACTTTTTTTTCACACGGGAAGCTTCCTTAACCGTTTTGAACAAGCTCAGTCTATAGGGACAAACGTTAATTTCCGCGAAACCTCAAAATACCGCCGTGATTCTGAAAAACTTACGCGCTTCAGTTCCAAGCTGATGAGACAGTCTGTCTGCCTCCAGTTCCAAGGGTTGCGATCCAAAATTCTTGGGTTCACTGGATTCATAAAGGCGGTAACCCTGCGCACCGGGAACTTCATCCCATTCCAAAAGCACGGTCCCGGCATTCCTGCTGATCCTGAGACTGGGAACGGGATACAGTCCCGCCAGCCGTGGTCCGCTCACATGATCCAAAAACAGGTTTGCGTTTCCCGTGCCCGAGCCTTTGAAAGCTTCAATACCCAGATACAGGTTTTGTCCCGCCAAAGAACTTAAATCAACGCTAACATGTTGCCACTGATAAAGTTCCACGCTCAGGGGATCTCCCAGTTCCACCCAATTCTCGGCATCGGAGGAGTATTTGATTTGCAGTTTGGTTTCTGGTGTGCTTTGGGATTGAATAAATAATTCCAAAGGTTCGTTGCCATCGATATACAGCAGTGGAGTATAAAGCATTTTTCTGGTGGTATCGCCCAAACTGCTGGCCATGGCATACTTTGTTCCATGGTATGGATACTTGTCTGACGAGTTCCAGATTTCAAAGTTGCCCCATCCTGCCGGCGGAACGCTTCCTTCAAAGCTTTCCACCAAAGCATCTGCTCCCGGTGTGCGTAAAGTCCACACTGGCACGGCATCCGGAGTACCGCTTATGTTTGAGGGAACAATCTTCCAATAATAGCTGCTGCCCGGTTCCGTGTCTGGCTGGAAATATGTGTGGCTCTGATTCGAGCTCACCAAGGGCGGTGGATTTTGGCTGCCAAAATATACGTCATAGCCGCTTGGGCAGCCACCTCCGCTTTTCCAGGTGAGCTTTGAACCCTGGAAAAAAGCACTTCCGTCCACAGGATATATTGGCAGAGCCGCCTCCGGCTTCATGGGTGTAATCAGTTGTAATATTGGACGTTTCTTCGTTTTTGTACCAGCGGCAGTTGGAAAAGCGCTTGAGCTTTTACCAGAAGCGCAAACATCTCTGCCTGCATCAGGAATGTAGCTGTCATATTTTGGATTGTTGTTTACGGATGCACCGGAATGGTTTTTCCACAATATTTCAAGATTCTGCGTGCCATCCCAAGTGAAGGGCTGATCGAAAGTTAGCTGTTGCCAGTCCTTGCCATGCATAAAGACCGAGCCTGAGAACACAAGTGTCGCATTGGTGCTGTCTGGATATTCATTATTATTCGGGTAGCTGTCAAAGCTAACATGTCTCAAGAAAATTCTCTGACTTCGAAATTCGTTATAGCGAACTGGTTCGTAGATGGAAAAACCGATGCCACTGATGAGCGTTTCCCCCACCAGCCCTGCTGTTTGCAGTTCAGCCGCCGTCACCAGCATTTTACTCCAACTGTAATTGCTTCCCAAGTGTATGGGTGCATTATCCTGATTATTAACAGCCGTACCTATCTGAAACACTTCAGCCATTAGCATTTGTCCTGCCAAAATCAAAGCCAGCAATAACAAGCTCCTTTTCATGCTTTGCTCCTTTTACCTTTTTCAAAATTATCGCCATTTACGTTGAATGACAAAAATGCTTTTGGGAAAAATTGAAAAAATTGTCAAGAAAAATCGGCCTCAGCAGATCAAAACAAGACTGCCATGAAGATCCGGAAGCACAAATAAGACAAAAGGCATCCCGAGGCAGGCTTGCCTTGATGCCATTCAAGCTTTAGCGTCTGGACGCCTGATCTCAGGCACCCCGATGGCTTTCAGCAAATTACAGGCTGGGATCGCCCTCCACGGCGCGAAACAGGGTCACATCCCTGGTGAAGCGCATCAGGGTATCCGCCACCATCACAAAATAGCTGCCCGGGTGCAGGCTGGTTTGCATCAGATAATACTGCTCCCAGGGGTGGAAGCTGATTTTAATGTGGCTTTTGTCCACCAAGTCCAGATCGATGTCACAAACTGCTCTGCCGAGTTCATTTTGAGCAGGGGCTTCGTCTTCCGCCAGCATGGTGTGGGCGCTCATATTTGCCAGGCTGTTCAGGATTTTGCCCATGGTTTGATTTCCGGGGGGAATTTCAAATTCCTCCTTTTGATCCTTGTAATGCCAAACCCCTCCATCGCGGAGCAAATCATAGCTGCCCTTTTCATGGCGAACCTTGATGGCAAGCAGTTCATCCCAATTTACGCTGACCACATGGGGCGAGCGCCAGGCGTCGAACTGAGGTCTGTAAAAAGCCAGCACTTTGCGGCGGATTTGGTAGATATTGCTGTCGCCTTGAAAGCAAAAATAGTCGTAGGGATTGCCCGGATCGCCAAACCAAACCTCTTTCAGAAGCTTGCCTTTGCTGTTGAAAGCCTTGACCCGCAGGGCGTTTTCCCGGGTGAGGCGATATTCCTCCAAGGCTTCCCCGCCGGAAGCCACAGGTTTGGGAGAATAGTGGCGAAAGATCACTTCCTGCAGAAAAAGCTGGAATTGGTCTTCCTTCACATTCCATTTCGCCGGCTTGGTGATCATCCAGCGCGCCTGCTGTTTTTCAAAAGTGATGCTGGTGTCGCGGTCTGCAATCTCGATTTTGGCAACCGCCGTGCTGTCCGCAGTGAAAATGGGTTTGAGCACCTCTTTGCTGTTTTTGGCAAACTTGAAAATAATCACCGCTGCCAAGAGCAGAAAAAACACCACCAAGAGGATGACTTTATCTTTTTTCATGATCGTTCCCTGGCTTTGCCCATGCTGATGAGTCCGACGAACGCCAAAAGCAGCAGCGGCAACACGATGGCGCTGAGCTTGAAGATGCTGCCCAGACGGCTCATTTCCCTGGCTGGATCCGCCACCTGGCGTCCGCGCTTGTTCAGATACACATCCGCTCCCAGGCGGTTGTAGCTGCTGCGGAAGGAACGCAGCTTCACCATGTCGTTTCTGCCCAAAAGGTGGTCGACCGCGTTCAAAATGATATAAGCTCCGCCGCTGCCAAATTCCAGATTGAAGTCGCTGTCGGCAAACAGGATGATCCTGGAGCTGTCTGAGGAGGCGTGAAAAGTGCTGTCGGTGAGCGCATGATTGAAATAGCTCTTGAAGGGTCCGCTGAATTCCGCCGCCACGGGGATGGGGGGCATTTCCAAGCTGCCGGGCTCCAGCGCGGTTTTGACTGCTTCATCCAGGTTGAACCAAGGTCCCAGCAGAATGTTGGATTTTCCCGAAGTTTGCAAAACGGGCTCCATGTTCAGCTTCGTGCCCGGCATCAACGCCAGTTCTGAAGCCAGGTTCATCACGATGTTTTCAAAGCCGCTGGTGTAGGGGATTCTTGCCACAGGCTGCAAATGCGGGAAAAAGGGATAGGGAATCTGTCCGCCCTGTCCGGGCAGCATGCCAATTTCGCAATCCTGGTCCAAAACGATGTTTGGCTTGATGAGGATGCCATAGTGTTCCAGCATTTTGAAGAGGCTGCTGTAGATTTCCACCACCGCGGTTCCCTGCTGGACATAGCTCACCAGAGCGCGATCCTGCAGCATGACGACCTTGCCGCCAGCCATGATGTATTGATCCAGATGGTAGAGCTGCAGGGTGGAAAGTGAATCCACCACCCCCAGGCAAAGCATCACGGGACTTTGCTTGGGCGCGGTCAGCAGATTGGTGTGTTGCACCTCATAGTTTTCCTCCAGTTCCAAAAAGAAGGTGGCAAGCTGGTCCGGATAGATGGAATATTGGCTCAGCAAAGCCAGCGAATCAGCAAAAACGGTGAGTTCAGGCAGTTTGCTGCGCTGAAGTTTGTTGATCTGTTTCACAAGCTGATATTCCAGCATTTGCTCCATGCCGGGGCGCAGGGTCATGGCAGCGGATTTTCCCATGCCTTCAAAGCCAATTCCAAACACGATGTTCTTGCTCACCATCCTGTCTTTTTCAAAAATGGTGAGCGGAATCTGCGGAATGTTATATTGCATGGCTTCGTCCGCCAGTTCTTCCGGGTCGCTGGCGCGGGCATATTCAAATTTCAGCTTGCCGCGGGAAACGTTTTGAAACTCCTGCAGCATATCTTTCAGGGTGCGGTTCAGCGTGCCAAATTCTCCCGGCAGTTCCGCAGAGGCAAAGACCTTCACCACGACCCTGTCTTCCAGTTCACGCAGGGTCTTTTTTGTGATGCGGCTCAGGGAGTGGGAGCGATGACGGCTGGCGTCCAAACGCAAAAACAGGAAGCCGCTCAAAATCAGGATCAGCACTGCGATGAGGATTTTGATGGCATAGGTTCCGTAAATCTGGTTGCGTGTGTTCATCTTATTTCTCCTGCCTCAAGTTTTCGGCTTGCAGCCTCAACTGTGCCAAAAGGACAAAGATGAAGCTTACCGCGGCGAACCACAACAGGTCGCGGGTGTCGATCACGCCTTTCACAAAGCTGTTCAGATGGTAGTCGAAACCCAGATATTCGATCACGGAAAAAAGCCTAAGCGGAATCAAATCTCCCAGATGGCCCAAAAGAAACAGGAAGCCGGAGATGGCAAGGGCGGTGATGAAGCCGATCACCTGGTTATCCGTGAGGCTGCTGGCAAAGATGCCGATGCCCACAAGAGCCGCGGCAGAGCAGAGCAGGCCCAGATAGCCGGTGAAAACCGCACCCAGATCCATGCCCACGCCAAAAACCGCCACCAAAACCGGAAAGACCAGCGTATAAACCAAAACGGTTGCCACTTGCAGCCAAACCGAGAGGAACTTTCCCCACACGATGTGGCTGAGCTTGAGGGGCAGGGTGGAAACAAGCTCCAAAGTGCCGTTGGCGCGTTCACGGGCGATGCTGCCCATGGTGAGCGCGGGGATGAAAAACAGAAACAGGATCTGCATTTTGGAAAAGATGTCCCGCAGGTCGGCAACCTGCAGCTTCAATGCGGTCAAAGCAAACCAGACGCCTGAAGCCAAAAGGAAAACCCCGAAAATGATGTAGGTTCCAAAGCTGCGCAGGGAAAGCGAATATTCTTTTTTGGCGATGGTGAGGGCGGGGTTCATTGTTCATCCTTGTTATTGTTGTTGTTTGGCAGGCCGGGATCGGATTCCGGGCAGGTGAGGTCGCCATCGATGGGATGCAGTTCCGCCACCAGCTTTTGCACGCCGTCGGATTCAAAGGGAATCTGCTCCTGAGCTTCCTCCGCCGCTTCCTGTGAGGTGAGCTCGTGGAAGATGCTTTCCAAGCTTTGCTTTTCCTGATAGATGCTCACAAGCTGCCAGCCTTTTTCCAAGACAAAGGCGGTGAGTTCCCTGCGGATATCCTGTTCCGGAGGGCTTAAAAAGCGAAAACGATGAATGGCACCGCTTTGTTCCACCGATTCCAGGCTCACGCCTTCTTTTTGCTCCAGCCAAAGGGAAAAATCGGGCTCCTGAGCTTCCAGCTCAATGATCACGCGGTTCAGCCCGGAGATGTGGGCGCCCAGGTTTTCGATGCTGTCGTCCACAATTATGCGACCCTTGTTGATGATGATCACGCGTGAACACAGGGCTTGCACTTCCTGCATGATGTGGCTGGAAAGCAGCACGGTTTTTTCCTTGCCCAGCTGGCGGATCAGTTCCCTGATCTCGATGATCTGGTTTGGATCCAAGCCGCCTGTGGGCTCGTCCAGGATCAAAACCTCAGGATCATGCAGGATGGCTTGAGCCAAACCCGTGCGCTGGCGATAGCCCTTGGAAAGCGTGGAAATGCGCTGCTTCCAGACGCCATCCAAGCCACAGGCGGCTCGCACAAATTCCAGGCGCTCATCCAAAAACGCCGGGTTCATGCGCCGCAACTCGCCAAAATAGCGCAAAAACTCGCCCACCGCCATTTCGCCGTAAAGGGGATTGTTTTCAGGCAAATAGCCAATGCGTGCGCTGGCGGCGAGAGGGTCGGCAAAAATGCTTTTCCCGCCCAGAGAGATGGCACCTTCATCAGGCTGCAGCCATCCCACCATCATGCGCATCGTGGTGGTTTTGCCAGCGCCGTTGGGACCCAAAAAGCCAACGATCTCGCCTCCTGAAACGGAGAAGCTGACCTTGTTCACGGCTTTTATGGCGCCAAAACTGCGCGACAGATTTTGTATTTCAAGCATAAAACTTCCTGGCACATCCGAAATTTCACCACTTTCCAAGGCTGTGGCAAGCCGGATGTATAAATTCCACAAAATCTTGAGACAGTCTTGATGTCAACTTAAAAAGGCAAAATCATGCGCTTCAGTTTGTGTAAATGCGGAAAATTGCTTCTGCTGTTTGCCATTTCAGCCTTGCGGACAAATAATTTCGTTAAACTGGCTTAAAAATTGTATGTTGAAAGATGTCGTTTTTTTTTCGGCACAGCTTTATACAAGATCAAAACCATGTTTACCAAAGGGAAAGGAGATCTCCCATGAAACGTAACTTTGTTTTTTTTGTGATGCTGATTCTTGGAATCGGCTTTTGTGCAAATATCTATGCGCAAATTGATATCACCGTGGGTGATGGAACATCCGTGAATAACACCACCGGGGCTCCCGCACCTTACGGAACTTGGCACAAGGCTTTCCGACAGCAGTTTTTGATCCTGGCTTCGGAACTGGAGAACCTGGGAGGAGGAGCTGGAAACATCAATTCCATTGCCTTCAATGTTCAGGCTTTGAACAATTGCACTCCCATGACAAATTTCACCATTCGCATGAAACAAACCACCCAGACGGCTTTATCCTCCTCTTTTGAAGATGGCAACTATCAAACTGTTTTCTTTCAAGATGGCTTTATGCCTGAGCTCGGCTGGAACGTTCACAACTTCACAAGTCCCTTCGAGTGGGACGGCGGCTCGAACATCCTGGTGGATATCTTTACCCACGTGATTCCGGGTTCCTACGCTCAAAATGCTGCCGTGTATTATAGCACAACAACATTCAACAGCAGCCTGCGCTTCCAAAGTGACTCGGCAAATGGAGACACAGGAACCACCGGCACCGCGTCCATGAACCGTTCCAACATCCGCTTCAACATGCAGCCTGTGGATATCACCCAGCCGCCCAACCCCGCAATCCTGGTTTCTCCGCAAAACGGCGCTGCAAACCAATTGGTGGCCACAACATTGAATTGGTCGAGCGGAGGCGGCCTTCCTCAGGGATATAAGGTTCATTTTGGCACGGTAAACCCGCCGCCCTTTATTGTGGAAACGAACGGAACATCCCATGCTCCCGATCTTGATGTAAACACCACATACTACTGGCAGATCGTGCCTTTCAACGATATGGGCGATGCTTCAAACTGCCCCGTGTGGAGTTTCAGCACCGGCGGACCCGTGATAAATATGGCAAACGGGCAGCTCAGCATTCCGGACGGCATGACCTATGCCTTCTACGATTCCGGCGGTCCAGACAATAATTATGGCTTGAGCGAAAACCTGACCTTCACATTCAATGCGCAAACCCCAAGCTCCATCATCCACGTGATTTTCCACGAATTTCAGTTGGAAAACAACTATGACCGGCTGCGAATTTACGATGGGCCAAACAGTTCCGCTCCCCCAATCGGACCTGCTGACGGCTACACCGGCACAAATATGCCGCCCGAAATCCTGGGTTCAAACTCAATGACCTTTGCTTTCACTTCCGATGCCTCGGTTATTTATTTTGGCTGGTCCGCATCTGTGAGCGCCGTAAATTTGGAACACGATCTTGGCGCCATTTCGCTTTCTGGAAACACTACACCAACCGCCGGCATGGCAAACACTTATGTGATTGGCATCAAAAACAACGGAGCCAACACGGAAAGCAACTACACCGTCAAGCTGGTGAGCGAACAAGCTGGAGAGCTGGTATCGGTTCCCGGCACCAGCATTGCACCGCAGGAAACCATCTATCTTAATCTGGTTTGGACACCCTCCACACCAGGCGGCCACACGATCTATGGCGAAGTGGTTTTGCCTGGTGACGGCATTGCCACAAACAACCAAACCGCACGTCTGAACGTGGCAGTGCAGCCTGAAGGACTGCAAGCGGTCACCATTGGCGAAGGGAACGAAACCGACCGCATGCCAATGGATTTCTTTTGGAAAAACTCCATCTTTGAAACCCTGATCTATGCGGACGAACTGGGCTTTGTGAGCGGAACCATCACTTCCCTGGCATTTTACAACAACTTTGTAACCAACATGCCAAACGGCGCCACCAAAATCTGGCTGGGAAGCACTGGACAAACGGATCTCACCGGCGGCTGGATACCGTCCACCCAGCTCCAACTGGTTTTCGACGGAACCGTGCAATATCCCTCCGGCGCAAACACCATCACCATACCATTGCAAACCCCATATTTCCACACTCCCGGAAACCTGGTGATCATGGTCTTGCGCCCCATGGACGCAAGCTATTATTCCTCCTCAGACAACTTCCTCTGCCAAACCGGAACCCAACTGAGAACGCTTAAACTTCAAGCAGACAGCACGACTTACGATCCAGCCGGGCCTCCTGCCGCCACAGCCGTGGCCAGGTTCCCCAAAACCACGATCTTCTACTCAAGTGAACCAATCGATAACGATCTGGGGGCCATAAACATCACTGGAAACCAAACCCCCAGCGTGGGAGCCGCTTCAAACTATACTGTAAGCATCAAAAACTATGGCAGCAACACCCAAAACGATTATCAGGTCAAGCTTTTCAAGGAAGGAGATATCCTGCTCAACACCGTGGCTGGCCCCAGCATCCAATCCCTGGAAACTTTGCAGGTTTCCGTCCCCTGGGTGCCCAGCGCTACAGAAAGCACCTATCTCTATGCCACTGTCGAACTTGTCGGGGATGAAATTGAGCAAAACAACCGCACCCGAAACCTGAACGTGGAGGTTTTGTCAGCCGGAACCACCTATATCTCCATCGGGGATGGAACCACTGTGAACACCACAACAGGCTCTCCAACACCGTATGGAACCTGGTACAGAAGCTTCCGCCAGCAATATCTTTGGACTGCAGCTGAACTGCAGGATGCTGGAGCAAACACCGGGTTCATCACCGCCATCGCCTTCAACGTGCAGGCTTTGAATAACTGCTCGCCTATGACGAACTTCACCATCCGCATCAAAGAAACCGACCAGACCGCACTTTCCACCAGCTTCGAGGCTGGAGCTTACACCACAGTTTGGAATCAGGATGAATTCCTCCCCTCCACGGGCTGGAACGTTCACAGTTTCGATGAAATGTATCACTGGGACGGTGAATCCAACCTTTTGATCGATGTTTTCTGCGATGTGATACCAGGCAGCTATTCCCAAAACGCCTCCGTGTATTACACCCCAACAGCGGTCAACACCGCCCTTCGCGCTCAAAGCGACACCCAAAACAGTTCTGAAACCGCCACCGGAACCCTTTCTCCCAACCGTGCCAATCTGCGTTTGGGCATGATTTTGGTGGGCATGGCTTCCTTGAGCGGAACCGTGACCGGACCGGGCGGGACACCGCTTCCAGGTGTTCAGATCCAGTTTGTGGGCGGCGGACACAGCGCTGTCACAAACGCCCAGGGACAGTATTCCATCCAAAACATCATGCCCGGAGACTACAGCGTCAGCTTCAGCAAGCACGGGTATCAGACCCAGACCCAAAACATCAGCTTGGACGAGGATGAAGACGCCACTCTGAACGTTTCACTGCCCACCCTGCCCATGGTGAATGTGACCGGAACCGTGATTGCCAGCGATACCCAGACCGGAATTGCGGGAGCCTCCATCCAGCTTTCCGGCTATGACAACTACAGCGCAAACAGCACCGCCACCGGAAGCTTCAACATTCCAAACGTTTATGCCAACAACACTTACGACTATGTGATCATGGCACCCGGCTACAGCAATTCGTTGGGCAGCATCACCATCGGTTCCGCAAACCACGATATGGGAACCATCACCTTAAGCGAAATTGCCTATGCTCCCCACTCCTTGCAGGCAACTGTGAATGTGACCGGAACCGCTGTGGACCTGAGCTGGACCGCTCCGGATCCAAACGCCATCCAGATCAGCGAAAGCTTTGAAGACCCAAGCTTCCCGCCCTCAGGCTGGAGCCAGGAGATCACAAACACCGGCGGACCGAACGGCCAGGGCGTTTATTACAGCTTCTGCCGCGTGGGAACTGTCCAGCTTAGCGGCCCAGCAGCCACACCCACAGAGGGCAGCTATCAAACCGGGCTGTTCTGGGATTCCACCCATCAGGATGAATGGCTGATCACACCAAGCTTCAACTGCCCTCCCGGCGGATATTTGCGCTTTGACTCCTACGTGTTTTTGGGCTCGGTGAACCAGGATCACTACTATGTGAAAATCAGCACAGACGGCGGCAACAACTGGACGGAGCTTTGGGACGCATCAGCCCAAACCGGCGGCTGGAACTACTATTCCTCGCCCATCACCGTGGATCTGGAAAACTATGGCGGAATGCAGGTGCAGCTTGCCTTCCACGCTTTGGATGGACCGGATCAGGAAGGAATGTGGTATGTTTGGTTCATAGACAACATCTACATCGGAAACCTCAGGACCGAGCACAGCCCCGTTGTGAACATCCGTTTCAATGATGAAGACCTCACCCGCCGCTCAGATTCCAAGGCTCAAACCCAAGCTTCCGGCTTTGCAGCCACGCCCCTGCATCCCTCACGCGCACAGCATCTTGGATTTTCCAGAAATGAACCCAGCCTGCCGCAGGCACAGCAGGGACGCCAGACCACTCAGCGCTCTTTGGTGGGCTACAAGCTCTGGCGCTTCAGCCCCGGCCAGGAAAGCAATGAATCAGCCTGGACCAGCCTCACTCCGGAAATCATCAATGAACCGCTGTTCACGGATTCAGGCTGGCAAACCCTGCCCAACGCTGAATATCGCTGGGCGGTGAAAGCCATTTATACAAACGGTGTAAGCTCTGTTCCGTCGTTTTCAAACATCCTGGAAAAAGCCGAGGAAATCGGACTGATCGCCGGAGTGGTGCGTCGCATGAATAATGCGCCCGTCCAAGGTGCCACAGTCAGCGTGGGAGCTGTTTCCGCCACCACCAACGCCGCCGGAGCATATTCGCTGATCCTGCCCATCGGGACTTATAATGTAACCTGCACCGCCAGCGGCTACCAAAGCCAAACTGCAAACGACGTTACTGTGAGCCCGAACCAGACCACCACTCTGAACTTCTATCTGGATTCAGTTTCCAACGAAGACGAACTCATCCCCGTGGCGGCCACGGAACTTCTGGGCAACTATCCCAACCCCTTCAACCCGGAAACCCTGATCAGCTATAGCCTCAAAGACGCCACACCCGTGCGATTGGAAATCTACAACTCCAAGGGTCAAAGAATCCGTGTGCTGGTGGATGAAACCCAGGCTTCAGGTTGGTACCGCGCCCTCTGGAACGGACGTGACGACCATGGAAAGCCCGTCTCCAGTGGAATTTATATGTATCGCATGAGCGCCGGCAGTTACTCTGCTTCACGCAAGATGGTGCTGCTGCAATAAGATCATAAATCAGGATAATGTGAAAGCCCCGGAAATTCCGGGGCTTTTTTGAAGATGAAGTTTTTTGATGGAGCAGGAATACGGGAACAAGGTCTAGGGAATCAGGTCAGCCGGTTTGGAAGCCTGCAAGCTGTAAAAGCCATAAAGGAAAGACCAGATTAATAGCCAAAGCCCAATTAAAAATGTGCTCTAACAACTCGAAGGGCCCCATTGTATTTACCGTCCGGGTAGTTGAAAAGGCGGGATGATACCCGACAATCGCTGTCGCAAAGACCATGGCCACCGCCACGAAGTGAGCGGAAAGTCCCTGTATTGGGTCCTTTCGGGTGGTGGGTTGGGCTAATCTCATAATAAAAACCCTCATGCCAATCCCAGCACCATTCCCAACCATTACCACTCATATCGTAGATACCAAGTTCGTTGGGCTTTTTGGAGCCTACTTCGTGTGTCTGATCTCCAGAATTTTCTGCATACCACGCTACAGCATCTATGTTATTTGATCCAGAAAATTCATATCCTCTGCTTTTCAAGCCGCCTCGAGCAGCATATTCCCACTCCGCTTCCGTGGGCAATCTGTACCCATTGGCATTCCAATCGCAGGTGATGCTGCTGCCGCTGCCGCTGTAACAGGGAGTAAAGCCTTCATTGATGCTTAGTTTATTACAAAACTCAACCGCATCGTACCAAGTTACATTGATAACCGGAAGATTGTCATTTTTCCGATTTGAAGGGTTGTTATTCATCACTTCTTTCCATTCTTTCTGGGTAAGCTCATATTTCCCAATCCAAAAAGAAGAGATTGTGACCTTGTGGATCGGTTTTTCGCTTAGAGGTAAGCTATTAGAACCCATTTGGAAGTTCCCACCTTCCACAAATACCATTTCAAGCGCAATCTTTGGTTCCTGTTCATATTTTTCTAAAACTTGCTCCTCTTCACTCGCTTCTACAATTTCTTCCTCTTTATTCTGTTCTTCCTTATTACCAAGATTCCAACTAACAAAAATAAGAATCGCGAGAAACGCAATCAGAAGTATGGCTTTGGTTAAAATTCCCTTTTTCTTTAGTGGAAGATTTTCTTCTTCGTTGTAACCCTCATTTTCAATCGTCTTTTCAGGACTTTCTGTTAATTTCTGTTTTTCTGGTAGCATATCAGTTAGAAGTTCTGATAATGACAGACGTTCTTCTTTATCTTTCTTGGTAAGCCCGATAAACAGGTGAAGGCTTTCTTCCCCGATATGTGGATAGATGTCCCTGGGATCTGGGAGTTCATTTTGTACAATGTTCACCCGAATATCAAAGTCGCTGGAGTTTTTTTCATCAAAAGGCGGCATGCCGGTGAGCATTTCGTACAGGGTCACTCCCAGGGAGTAGATATCGCTTTTTTCGTCAACGTGTTTGCTGTCGCGAATTTGCTCCGGACTCATATAGACCAAAGTGCCCATCTGGCTGCCCGTTTTAGTTAATCCCGGACTTTCGGTCATGCGGGCAATGCCAAAGTCCATCACCTTCACGTTATCGTTTGCATCCAGCAGGATGTTAGAAGGCTTAACATCGCGGTGGATAATGCCTTTGCTGTGGGCGTAAGAAAGCGCTTCCGCAATTTGCTTCAGGATATTCAGCGCTCGCTTTTCAGGGATGGGACCAATTTTCCGGCTTAATTCTCTAAGGCTGCCACCTTCCACATATTCCATCACCAAACAAAAACGCCCCTCTTCTTCAAAATAACTGTGCAGTTGAACGATATTGGGGTGGCTTAGCGAAGCCATGATCCGGGCTTCCTGCTCGAAACGCTGGCGAAAGGAAGGATCGTAGGAACGCTTGCTGGACATGGTTTTAAGTGCAAAAAGCCGATCCAGATTGTCCCGCACGAGATACACCTCGCTCATCCCGCCGGCTCCGATTTGCCTTATAATCGTAAAAATCCCAAGCTTCATGCCTGCTGTCAATTCCATATCAATGCCTTTTGTTTGTTACATTTTATTCAAGCTTTGTAATCCATGATTTTTTGTCAAGCTTTTTCCTTTTTCCGAGACGTAAAATTGGGGTTCATAAACCTTTGGCCATCTCCCAAAACATGTTCAAAAATTAAGGGGAAACCCTGCAAGCACGGAAGCCAATATCGCTGTAGCTGCTCGTGGCATCATTGAGGCCCCGATACGAAACGGTGCAGTAGCCGGCACTGGCGTCCCAGCAACCACCGCGTAGCACACGGTCGGAATCGCCCGTAGCGCCATGCGGATTGGTCTGCACGCCACTGGGGTAAGAACCATAGAGGTCCCAACACCATTCAAAGACGTTACCGCTCATATCGTGAATACCCAGTTTGTTAGGATTCTTGCCGCCCACTTCATGCGTCCGCCTTCCGGAATTTCCACTATGCCACGCCACTGTGTTGATCTTATCAGATCCAGAATACTTGTAACCTTTGCTTTTCGAGCCTCCCCGAGCGGCATACTCCCATTCCGCTTCTGTGGGCAGTCTGTAGCCGTTCGCGTTCCAGTCACAAGTTATATTGCTTCCACTGCCGCTGTAACAGGGAGTCAATCCCTCCCGGATGCTGCGTTCATTACAATATTCAACCGCGTCATACCAGCTTATGTTTTCAACAGGTAAGGTTTCGCCTTTCCGCTCTGATGGATTATATTCCATCACCTCCATCCATTCCTTCTGGGTCACCTCATATTTACCAATCCAGAATGAAGAAACGGTAACTTTATGAATCGGTTCTGCATAATCATCACCGTCATTGGAGCCCATTTGGAAACTTCCACCTTCCACCAATATCATTTCAGGTGTATTCCCTGTTTTTTGCTTATTTTTATGAAACATGATCCCGGCACCAACAATTAGAATCGCCAGGACAACAACCAAGGCCATGATTTTACCTAAAGATGACGCTTTCCTTTGAGATGGATTTTCAGCTTCGTGGTTACTTATCTCTTCAATCGTCGCTTCCTGGCTTTCCAAAAATCCCAGTGTGTTCGGCTGCTGACCAGCCAGAAATTCTGATAAGGACAGTCGCTCTTCCTTGTTTTTGCGGGTGAAGCCATCCAGCAGACGCATACTATGCTCCCCGATATGTGGATAGACCTTTCTGGGATCGGGAAGTTCTTTATAGACGATGCTTTCCCGGATTTCGAAATCGTTGGAATCGCTTTCGTTATAAGGCGGCTTGCCTGTGAGCATTTCGTAGAAGCTGACGCCCAGGGAATAGACGTCCGTTTTCTCATCAACGTTTTTGCTGTCTCGAATTTGCTCCGGGCTCATATAGACCAAAGTGCCCATCTGGCTGCCGGTTTGCGTGAGCCCCGGTCCTTCCGTCATGCGGGCGATGCCAAAATCCATCACCTTCACGTTATCGTTTGCATCCAGCAGGATGTTGGAAGGCTTCACATCGCGATGGATGATTCCCCGTCTGTGAGCATAAGACAGCGCTTCCGCCATCTGCCTCAAGATCTTCAATGCCCGTTTTTCCGGGATGGGGCCTATTTTCCGGCTCAGCTCTTTCAGGCTTTGCCCTTCCACATATTCCATCACCAGACAATACTTCCCATCTTCTTCAAAATAACTGTGCAGTTGAACAATGTTGGGATGGCTCAGCGAAGCCATGATCCTGGCTTCCTGCTCGAAACGCTGGCGAAAGGAAGGATCATAGGAAAGCTTGCTGGACATGGTTTTAAGTGCAAAAAGCCGATCCAGATTGTCTTTTACGAGATACACCTCGCTCATCCCGCCAGTTCCGATCTGCCTGATAATCGTGAAAATGCCCAGTTTGGTGCCTTCGGTCAGTTCCATATCGCTCTCTTAATTTGTTTCATGTTTTCAAACTTTGCAAACTTGGTTTTCCAGTCAAGTTTTTTATTCCAACTCAATTATGGAGGGTGAAAACCGGCTGGAAGTCAACCTGTTTCAGGACGAGTCTTCCTTTGCCGAAAGCGTTAATCAAGTGATCATCAAGCCTTAATCAAGCGTTAATTATTAAGACTTGATTAAGGCTTGATTAAGAAGTGACTGACACCCTGAAACATGATGCCGAATAGAAAGTCTCTTCCACAATATTTGAACATGAGCCTTGGTTTTTTGTTTGGATATCTTTAGCTCAGTTGCGCAGCAGCAAGACCTTTTTCACAAGCTTTGTGCCCGCGCAATCCAAGCCGAGGAAATATATGCCAGGTGCGCACAAAGAGCCACGGTCGTCTCTGCCGTCCCAAATTTTGGAAAAAGTTCCCGGCTCGCTCTGGGCGCTGAGCAATTCTCTTACAAGCTGACCTTTGGCGTTAAAAATCCTCAATTTAACCGGGCTGGCGGAGTTGATGTCAAATTTTATCATGGTCTTGTGGGAAAAAGGATTGGGAAAGTTTTCCAGGCTGAGGGTCAGCGGCGGTGTTTCAGGTTCAAATTCTCCAGGTAAGTTCATTTTGGTCATCCTGGTATTGCTTTCCAGATATACTTCCTCGGGACCGGGCTGGTAAACCGCTGCCACCCTGAATTCATACCAGGTGTCGGGATCCAGATCCCAAAGCCACAGGCTGCGGCTATTTCCCGGAACCTGGGTGCTAATCCATTGCGCAGCAGTGTCTTCATAGGCTTTGTATTGCAGTTCGAAATGGGCTGGATCCGTGTAGGAATGCCAATGCAGCCTGGCAGCCTGATTGTCCACAAATTCAAGTTCTTTTAAATACGGAATGCAGCTTAAGCCGCTGTTGGGGTCAATTTCCATTCCCGAAGCGATGAAATTGTCGATGCGTTGGGCGATTTCGCGCATTTCCTGGTGCCCCTCTCCCACAAAATAGACGCTGTAATAGGTGAGGCTGTCTCCCGGAGCCAGGTTCAGTCTGCCTGCTGGATCCGGATTCTGAACGCTGGGCTGGCTGCCGTGGATGACATTTAAAAAACGGGTGTCACAGTTATAAGGCTGTTCCTGCACCGGGATGTTCGCATCCTGGCTTCTGAGGGGGAAAAGCGTATTGGGTCTGGGGTTGCGCCCCGTCATCAGCCAATATTTTTCGTTGGCGGTTTGCCTGTTGGTTTGAGCCAGAGCTCTGGGATCATTATCATTGGGTCCAAGTTCTAAATGCCAGGCCCAAGCGGCACGCTGGCCCTCAAAATCGTAACAAATGATTTTATTTCCAACCCAGAATGGGCTCAAACCAAGGTCTCCATTATAATCCCGGCTGTAGGCATATTCACCCACAAGATCATAGCCGCTAATGTCGTCTTGTGTTGCTTGGGGATTTTCCCACCCGGCTGGATAAATATCCGCGTCCACATATTCTCCAAAGGCAAGGTCTTGAATCTCGTCCAGCTCGTTCATGTTGTAGATCGTGATGCGGAAAATCACAAAGCGGTCGTGGTGTTGGAGGTTCCAGGCAAAAGATTCCCTCTTGATGCCCAAACCCAATGGATAGTGATGCGCAAAGCCGGTGTGCGGTCCCATAGTTCTTTTTCCCGGCGTGCCCAAAGGACAAAAATCGTAGAAAAAACCCGTGAGTGTTTCAAAACCCGGACTGTCGTGCGCCACAGGCTGCGGGCTGCTGAAGCAATAATTATCCAGAGGGTCCGGCCAAATAAATCCCCGCGGCGAAGGAAATCCCAGAAAACTTTGTAAAACCGTGTCTTGCAAATAATACTGGGTGTAACGAGGGTTGGAAGCCGCTCTGGGATTGTATGTGGGAAGCAGTTCAAAAAGGGCTAAATCTCCTTCAATACCAACGCTGGTGAGGCTGTCGATAACGGGTTTCAGCTCCGCGTTCCAATCCGGGGCGCCTTCGTGGGTTATGCTGTCGTCGATATATGGGTCCGGGTGCAGCCAAAAAAGTCTGCGTCCTTCTTCATCGCGCCGCGGGATTTTCCCACCAATCCAGATGGCGCCAGCGTACATCAGATTATCAGGTGAATATCTCGGATAACGAAGATTATGACATGTGCCATAATTGCTCACCCACAGCTCCAGGCTGCTGGCTTCATGCGCCACTTGGTGAAGAGCTTTATCCGGAGCTTCCGGTTTCAGGCTCAGCGCTCCCAGAATGGCAAAACTAAATGCCACTAAAATCAAAAAAATCCGTTTCATTTTCTCCTCCAGCTTGTTTTGGATGGTTCCAGCAAACGATTCAGGATGATTGCCACAGCCGGTGCCACGTCTTGGGGTTCCAGATATGAAAGAGGGACGCCAAACACAAAGATCCGCCCATGCTGATAGCCCACATATTTATTGGAATACAGGTCATATTCTTCCTGGCTGGGAGGATAAACAGGATGATCCACTGCCTTGCAGCCAAAACGGTGGTAATATGGCCAGCTTGATTTGTAATTAAACCAGCTTATCCCACACAAGCCCTGACGCAACCGAACATTTGAATTGAAAGCGTTGTCTATCCTCAGGTTCATATTTCCCTGATTCTGTGGAGCTTCCGAGCGGATGAAATAATGTTTGGTTGTGGGCAAAACCCCAAAATCCTGGCTTCCGTGAAGTCCAAACCGGCTGGCGGCATAAGAGGGATAATAATCGCAAATAGTTTGAAGATATGTCGCCAATTTATAAGTGGAGCTAATCAGGAGCGCGCCTTCCATATCCAGATAAATCTCCAGGGCATCCATGCTGTAATAAAGATTTGGCGCGTACATCGAGTTATCCGAATGCCAGACAACGGCTTTGAACTGCTGAAGCAAAACGGAGGAAATGTTCCGGGATGCTCCATAAGGATCGATTTCATATCTTTGCACAGCGCCCCATTGGGTGGGTATTACCGTGTTGTAAAAGTTGTTAACATATTCCTCAGGAGATAAAGATAGGTCTCCACGGCTGTCGTCCACAATCAAAATGCCGCTGCGATTGGCAAATGGCACCTTCGGCTTCAGGCTGATTGTGGTGGTGGCGGCTTCGCTCACGGTGCCCTGCGCGTCCACCACGCAAACCTCAAATTGATAATCCCCAGGGCTCAAACCACTGAAGATGTGGCTTTGCGCATTGTGGTCAAGATTCTTTACGCGCAGCCAGGTTTTGCCAGCGTGTGTCACCTGGATTGGATTCACAAAGTGGGGCTGTGTGGGAAACGGGGCTGCGTTGAAGCGCAAATAAAAATAATCCACCTGGCTGTAATACGAGGTGCCTGTATTTGCGTCCACACACAGATTTAATTCATGGTCAAACGGGTTATTGGTAACATCAAGTTCGCCACCAGGGAATGTTCCGCCAAATTGTCCCGAAAACCCCCATTGCAGATGCAGCTTCAAATCTGGAGAGTGAATCGCTTCCCAGCCCGTCTCATTTTCCCAAAGCAATCTGTTAAAGCGATTTCCGTTTTGTGGGATTAAGTTATAGAATTCAGGTTTATGGAGGGTGTTGTCGATGGAGTAATGGTTTTGTCCCAATCCCACCAGGGTTTGGCCATAGATTAAAGCCTGGGGCTGAAAACCGTCCCGAACTCGGAAATAAATGCTTTTCGGATTGGCTTCCTCCAAGCCTTGACGGCTCACCAAATAAGATTCAAACTGGGTGTATTGCCCCACCGCGTTTGGAGATAGCGCGGGCTCAGTGTTCAAGCCCAGCTTCACCCGGTACGCGTCACGCAGCTCCAAAGAACTGTGCCATTCGCCTTCCGAAATCACTTCCAGACGGTTGTTCAAAATGTTCAGCCGGAACATGAAATGGCTGCCAGAAAGCCCTTCCACATAGATATTTTGCACAATTTCATGCAGCCTGAATTCCAGCCCCGCCCCCGTAACCGCACCCTCGGTAAAATCCGTCTCAAGCCGGCTGGAAAGCAGGCGCTCACTCTTGAAACCACAGTGGTAATCGCTTGTTGTTCCATCCGCTTTTTTCACCCGCAATTCAACTTTCACAATCAAATCCCGCAGCTTTCCGTCAAGGGAATAAAAGTCAAAATCCAGCTTGGATCGGCTCGTCCAAAGCGTTCTGTGTGCTCCAGGCTGGGAAAGCGGAATATTTGAATCTCCCTCAGAAGTTCTGAACCACAGCCAACCATCGGGATTGGCAAACCAGCCCGAAGGCGCTTCCCCGCTTAAAGTTTCCACCTTCCAGCAAAAAAGCAAACCTTCCTGAAGCTCCGGACCCGCCTCCACGCTTTGGCGATAGATGTATTCGTCATTTTCCAGAGGCAGGATTTCCTCGGAAAAATGCAACGCCCCAGAGCCATGTTCCGGCTGGGTGGGCATCCGTTTATCACATGAAAACAGCCCTGCCAGTAAAATAAAACACAGGCATACTCTTAGTAAACGAGGCATCATTTCCTCCTTCCCGACCGCTGGTTTCATCAGCAGAACAAATCCCCCCAAAAGCTCTGCCAGATTATATCTCGGCGGACGCGGGCCTTGTATTTGTTCAGCAAATTTATTGTAAGTTTACCAAACAAAACCATTTTCTATTTCCAGGAAATAAAGTCAAGTTATTTCTATTATATCACATCCGCTGCCCTGTAACCGAAGCCCGCCATAGGAAAAATTTCTGAAAAAATCTCTTATTTCAAAAGATCGGTATTAGTTTGGGAAAAATGCACCATCCGGCATTGCAACTGCGTTTTAAGCCCCATATTTCGATGAACCCGGGCATTTTTCATTTTTCCGCTTGACGAAAGTACGTACTCAAAAAAATGTGATTTCTCATGCAATAAAATAAGGAGTCAAGATGTACGCCATCGTAGATATCAAAGGATTTCAGTTCAGGGCTGAAGAAAACGCAATCCTGCGCGTTCCCCTGCTGAATACGGCGGAACCGGGGCAATCCCTGGAGTTTGACCGGGTTCTTCTCGTTCGCAAAGATGACGAGATTCTGGTTGGACAGCCCGTCGTAGAAGGCGCAGCAATTCTTGCCGAAGTGATCGAACACGGTAAAGGCAAAAAGAAGGTGATCTTCCACCACAAACGCAGAAAAGGTTACCGCGTTAAAAAAGGTTACCGTGAACAATATACCAACATCAAAGTCACCGGAATCCGGATCTGAGGAGGTGAATAATGGCACATAAAAAAGGTGGCGGCAGCAGCCGCAACGGACGGGACAGCAATCCCAAATACCGTGGCGTAAAAAAATATGGCAGCCAGCATGTTCTGGCAGGCAATATCATTGTGCGCCAAAAAGGCACCAAATTCCACCCCGGCGAAAATGTCGGCATGGGCAGGGATTTCACCCTCTACAGCCTGGTGGAAGGCCATGTGAAATTTGAAACCCGCGGACGCACCCGCAGGAAATATGTATCCGTGATGCCCGTCGCGGTCAGCGAATAAGCGTCCACATAATAGGAAATGTATTAGCCCCGGAAATATTCGGGGCTTTTTTTATGGCTGTGGAATCTGCCAAAGCGGCAGTTCGCCGTGCTTATATCGATAATTGAATCTAACGGTGCTGCACCCAGCCTGGGGATATGACTGTTTGAAGGAAGAAAAATCACTTGCTTTTGCTTGGCTGTATTTCACTTCATAGGCGTGGATCTTTCCACCATCCTCCGCCACAAAATCAACTTCCTTGCCGCCCTTGGTTTTCCAATATCCAAGGCTGGCAGTTAGTTCTTTGTTTCTGAGCAGGTTGAGATAGAAAATGTTTTCCACCAATTCACCACGGTCGGCTCGTGTGTCGAGTTCTGAAAAATTGTTGCTCAGCATATTTCGGATACCGGTATCCGTCAGATAAATTTTGGGCATTTTGCGCAGTTCTTTTTCCAAGTTTGAGGTGAAAGGACGTAAAATGCTGATAATGAAGGATTCTTCCAAGGTAATCAGATATTTGTCCACCGTTTCACGATGCAACCCCACATTGCGGCTTAACTCGCTGATATTGATCTCTTTGCCAATGCTTCTTGCCAACAAGGCAATCATCTTGTTCAATTCCTGGATCTTTTCCAGCCGCAGAATGTGCTTGATGTCTTTCAACACATAAGAACTCACAATATCGTTTAGAAGCTCGATCTTGCGTTTTTTGCCGCTTTGGTTCACCACTTCGGGAAAGCCGCCATAGATGATATACTCTCCCAAAAGCGCTTCCAAGCGATCGGTCAAAGTGAGCAGCGGATTGTTTTCTGAAAGGGGTAGATTCAAGTATGGAGCGATTTTATCTTCACCTTTGAACAGGCAAAACTCGGCGAAGCTGAGCGGATGCAAAACCATGATTTCCTTGCGCCCAACCAGCGATTCACTGAAATTGTGTTTGATTTGCAGCGCAGATGATCCGGTCATCACGAATTTGAATTCTTCGCTGTAATGATCCACCATGATTTTCAAGGTTTTGGATAAATCCCCCGCATATTGAACTTCATCCAAAAAAACGAAGGTCCGCTCTGTGTTCTGTCCGCGATCTAGACGTAGCCTGGCGACCATGGCCTCAATCGGCCGGGAAAATATTGCCAGATTGGATGGAATTTCAAGATCATAATATAATGATTTCTCCCGCCCAACAAGATTCATAAGTCTTTTAAGCAGAGTTGTTTTTCCAACCTGACGGGCACCCAGGATAAATAATCCCCGCTTTCCCTCCAGGAGCGGAATTATCTTTTTTTCCAGTTCTCTTTCGATGTATGCCATCTTTCACCTCGAATCTAAAATCGCAAACCTGTAATTCTTGTCAAGACTTTTCTATGGTTACATCCGACAAATAGTACGACTTTTTTACGGTTACAACCGGCAAATAGTCCGACTTTTTTACGGTTGCGATCGACAAATAGTCCGTTTTTCTGAACCAGCTCTTTGCATCAATACGCTTAACCACCATGTTATCAGGAGCTTATGAGCGCAATCCATGGATTTCCTCCCTGTTCTATGTTTTCCGGCAAGCTACTTCAAGATGGCACGCAAAAAACCCCGGCATAAAACCGGGGTGTATTATATTTTGGGATGGCGGAAAACCGCCTTAAGTCCAGATCAGTTCACCTTGAAAGTGGTGTCGCCTTTTTCCAGGAAGCCGATGATTTGCTTGGCGGAAGCCACTCCGGCGTTGATGTTTGCTTCACCGGTCTGGGCGCCCATCTTTTTGGGTGTCCAATAGCTGCGATCGGGATAGAGTTCAGCCAGTTTGTCGGAGCAATCCGGCTCAACGTCGCTCACATAGCGGAATTTTTTCTTTTCTTCAAAGGCTTTGAGGAGAGCGTCTTCATCGATCACTTCCTTACGGGCGGTGTTCACCAGAATGCAGCCATCCTTCACCAGGGAGAGCAGGTCCCAATTGATGGATTTTTTGGTTTCCGCGGTGGCGGGGATGTGCAGGGAAATGTAGTCACCGGTGGAGAAGATATCTTCCACTTTGTGCAGCGGGGTCACACCTTCCTTGGTGATGGTGGCGTCGCTGAGATAGGGGTCGTAGGCAAACACTTCCATTCCAATGCCTTGCGCCATCTTGGTGAGGAAGCGGGGGATGTAGCCAAAGCCGTAGAGAACCAGCTTTTTTCCAGCCAATTCGCTGCCGCTCTTGCCGTTGAATTTCCCGCGGGCCATATAGATCATCATTGCCAGGGCCAGTTCTGCCACGGCGTTTGAGTTTTGCCCGGGGGTGTTCATGGCCACCACGTTGTGGGCTGTGGCGGCGGCAAGGTCGATATTGTCATATCCTGCTCCGGCGCGCACCACGATTTTAAGGTTTTTGGCGGCGTTGAAAACCGCTTCGTCCACCTTGTCGCTGCGAATGATCATGGCGTCAACATCCGCCACTGCTGCGTGCAAGTCTGCAGGATCGGTATAGCTTTCCAGCCACACCTGCTCATATCCGGCGGCCTCAAATACGGCCTTGATTTTTTCCACCGCGGGAGCGGCAAAAGGTTTTTCTGTGGCAATCAATACTTTGGGCATGGTTTTTCTCCTTGGAGTTTATTTTTTTTGTATCTTAAAATTTGGCTGAATAAAAGTCAAGCCCTTTTTCATTTCATCAACAGCATGCGCCGGGTGATGGATGAATCCTTGGTTTGCAGCTTGTAAAAATATAATCCGCTGGACACCGGGCGGCCGGATTCGTCCAAACCGTCCCAAACGGCTCGGTGCTCTCCGGCGGCAAGGGGTCCATCGTGCAAAACCTTCACCAGCTGTCCCTTAAGGTTATAGATGGCAAGCGAAAGCACGCCGTCCTTGGCATTTTGGAAAGCGATGGTGGTGTTGGGATTGAAGGGGTTCGGATAGTTTTGACCCAGTTTGTCCACCAAAACGGGAAGCACGGGGTCTGAAACCGGGGTTTGTGGCGCCGCGGCATGGCTGCCCTGGCGGTTCAAAGCGCCGCGATATACGGGCCAGGGATGGTTTCCGCTATCGGCAACGCGCAGGTTCAAAACCAAGACTCCGGTGGAGTATCCACTCACCAGGTCCAGCTTGCCATTTCCGTTCAGATCGCAGATGGTACCCGGGGTGCAGCCATTGAAGGATGTCACAAAGGGATATCCTTCCAGCATGGTTCCATCGTGGTTGAAAACATACAGGGAGTTGATGTGGTTTGAAACCAGAATTTCGAACTGAGGATCGTCGTCCAAATCCGCAATCAGCGGCGGGGTGTTGAAAACTCCGCCAATCTGCACCGGAAATCCGCTCAAGTCTTCGCCATTTTGATCCACAGCGTAGAGCCAACCGTTGATGGTTACAAAGATGATGTCCAGGGCGCCGTCGCTGTTCAAATCAGCCAAAACGGGGCTGGACGCCATGGCTGCCTGAATGGGTTTTTCCACCAGGGTTTCCCCCGTGGGTGAAATCAGTTTGAAACGGTTGTTCGTTCCCAGAGCAATGCGGCCGTTGTCCAAAATTGTGGGTGCGCCGTTGATGCTTCCGCTCACGCTCAGCGGGAAGCCGGGTTTGGGATTGCCCTGTCCGTCAATCACATGCAGCAAACCATGCTGGGTGCCGGCGATGATCTCCATGGCACCGTCGCCATCAATATCCGCCGCGGCAATTTCCGAGTAGAGCGAGGAACCCAGATTAACCGGGAATCCCTGAGCCGCAGTGCCATTGGGATTGATCGCATGCAAATATCCATTCAGGGTGCCAACCATCACTTTGTTTTCGCCGCTATGGTCGATGGGCGCAATCACCGGGCTGAAAAGCACAGGGCTGCCGGCTTCATAGTTAAATACAAGGTTTCCGTCCAGTGTGGCTGCATGAACCCTTCCGGTGCGGCTGGCATAGACGATCTCAAGTGCCTCGCCGCCGACCAGATTTCCCATCGCAGCACTGCGCATCACATCCTGCTGCGGTGGGGCATACCAATCCCAGAGTTCTTCCGCTGAATCATTGATATAATAGGCTCGGCCTTGCACATCCAGATACATGATGTCCGGGTTGCCGTCGCCGTCAAAGTCATAAACCATGGGCGAAGATTTCGTTTGAATCTGGCAATCCCAAGGAAAATTTCGGTCCACCATCGTGATATCCAAACTCAGTTCATAGCTGCGTGAGCCAGTGCTGACCCCGGTCACAGGGTGGAAAGCTTCCAGCTTCAATTTCAGATAATTGATGCCGTAGGGTGCGTTTGGAAAAATCTGGATGAGGAAATAATCGTCCCCAGAGCTGGTCTCACCCGGCTCGATGAGCGGAATCTGCAAGCTGTCGCCCATAAGTTGGATTCCCTCGGGCAGATCTTGAAGCGAAACGCTCACATTGTGAGCCGGCGCCCAGCCTTCCTGATTGCGGATCACGGGGTGGATGCGAATGATTTCGCCGGGGTTGATGCTGCCATCGCCGTCTCCGTCAAGATCAGAAAACATATAGCTTTCCAGGCTCAAGAGCGGCAGGCTGGGATCCGGATGCTTCACCTCCACGGAGGGGTCGCCAAAAAGCACAACTTCATAGTAGCACCAGCGCATCACATCGCTGCTGAGCGCTTGGTTCAGGTTTTGCAGACGGGAATATGCCAAAGCCTTTCCCAAAGTGGTGTTCGAGGTTTCAAAAAGTCCAATGAAATATTCGCGGTCATAAAACTGCGAGGCGCCATTGATGCTGCCCGGCATATACCAGCCGTAGCGTGTGTTGCCGAGGAAGGCAAAAAGCCCGCCCTCAGTGGTGACCAGATGTTCTGCAATGCATTCGCCGTCGCCGCTGGTTCTTTGATCAAAGGCGGCGGGATAGCAGCCCTGGGTGTACAAAAAGCCATATTCCGTATTGTCAAGGCGTTCGATGCTGCCGTTGCTTTGTCCCATCAGATAGGTTTGGTTGGCATGGCCCATGTGGTTCATCACGTTTGCGCCCTGATTTATGGCATTCCAAACCCCCTGATCGCCGTAATTGCCGTCGCGTTCATACATGGTGCGCAAGGAATATGTGTTTGGAATATGGGTGGCAACGTCGTCCTTGTAGTCACCGCCCCAGGTCACGGGATTCCAGTTCAGGTTTTCACCGAACATGATGGAAATGTTGTTGCTGAAAGTGCTGTTGTTCACATAATATTCGGTTTTGCGGAACATATTGTTGAATTCACGCGCCGTTTCAGCGGGAAAACGCCCCACATGCACTTCCGCCAGCATATCGACATTGTCTTCCGGCTCGCCCCAGATGTTGTTTGTGTTTGCGTTCCAGTCTCCATCCAAGTTGCCAAAATACATGTCTGTGGGCATGCGGTTATCCACGGTTTCGTAAACCCTGCCGTAGCAGCCTCTTTCGGGCACGATCTCATCGTCGCCGCCCAAAATCACATATTCCAGCGGAGTGGCGGAATTCGCCCAAGTTTGATAGGCGTCAATGATGAAGTTGCGCACTTTTTCTGCGTTATCCACCCCATCGTAGGCGCTGTAAATATCTGATGTATAAAACAATGAGCTGCTGATCCCCTGGCTGCTGCGCCACTGCATATAGTTTTGAAACAGCGGAGCGCTGCCTTCATCCGTCACGATCAGCATCTTCTTTGGGCTGCCCAGATCGATGAGCCTGCTTTGGGGGCTGTGGTTCCGATGGGCGGGAGCGGCTTCGTAGCTGTGAGCCTGATCCGGGTTCAAAACAAAACCCTGCAGGTCTTCGATTCCACGCGCTGCACTATAGAAATTTGCCGAACTTTGAGCCACATTTTCGTCAAAAACCGTCTCCACTTCGATCTGCACGCTGCTGGAAGCCAAAATGCGCCGGCTCCCGGGCTCATATTTCCACGGATAAATGTTGATCACAGCGATCTGGAAGCCGCGCATGGATTGAATTCCCAAAAAGCGGAAATCCTCATACGGCCAGGCTTGGTTGGAATTCCAAATCCGGGGATCGGGGAGGGTTTGATCCTCCTGCGGCTGCGAGATTTTCTGCTGGGCGCGCACATAATCCAACTGCAGATTTTCCCTCTGAAGCTCAGCCGGGGAAAGCTTTACTGTCAGATTCTCCAGTTTGTGCCCAAAGGGGAGCAAAATCCGCACCGGCACAAAGTTCAACGCCGGCACGCCGGGCTCCAAGATCGGAGCGGCATCTGCGACACGGTGATTGCCGCCAAAAGCGGCAGGGTCGATATCAAGCTCCAGGCTGAGCGCGAAAACCAAGCTGCTCAAAGCCAGAAGAGCGAGGGTCAATAGTTTTTTATACATCATTCATTTCCTTGAAAATCGTGTATTGGTCTGCTTTTTCTTAAGCAAATCATAATCTCAGGAATGCGCTGAGACGTCAAGGTTTATTTAGCGCTGTGCCAAGAACGAAAAAACAAACTGGATTTGAGACTTTCAGTCTGCCTTCTCCCTTGGCCCGAGCCCGGTAACAACCTAAATACTTCCCAAACTCCTCCCAAATAAAACTTGGGAGCCTATCGGGTGGTGTTTGTGTCGCCTTCCTGCTGGGCTGCAGAGCTGCTGTGCTCGGTATCCGAGGCTGGGACGCCGGAACCGCTGTCGGAGCTTTGTTCTGTTTGATTGGTTTCAGCGGCTTTGTTTTTTGCTTTGCAAGCCGAAAAAGATAAAACCATGATCAATAAAATGGTCAATATCAGTATGCTTGTTTTTTTCATTGTTTTCTTCCTTATATCGATATTATATTTGGGCTTATGGAATGGGCAAGAAGGGATTTGGGAAATTGCTGTGCTTGTATTGGGCAACCTTTATACCGCATTGTTTTTGAAACTTCATCACTTAACTGCATTAATGAGAGCATCTTGTTTTTTAATGCAGAAAAAGTTATCCCCTTAATACCATTGCAATTATAAACATTACAAACCAAAACGCTATAATAATGGCTATTACTATGATGTAACTGCCCCTATTTACAGTTTCTTTCTCATTATCATCTTGGATCTCATATTCTTCATCAGTTACATCGTTTTCACTATATTCCGGTTCTCCGATAATTTCCGGCATGATAATATCCCGCAGATTTTGTGGACGCGCTTCCTTGTCCTTTTGCGTCATCCAATCCAGCATTTTCACTGTATCTTCAGAAATGAATGGATAGATTTTCCTGGGATCCGGGATGGGTTCGGTCACAATCGTGTGCTGGATCTCATATTCGCTGCCGGTGTTGGCGTTAAATGGCAAAACACCGCTGAGCATTTCATACAGGATCACGCCCAGGGAATAGATGTCTGAACGCTGGTCGATATTCTTTTCGGCACGCACCTGCTCGGGACTCATATAGCTGATGGTTCCCATCTTTGTTCCGGTGCGGGTGAGGCCAATGTCGTCCATGATGCGGGCGATGCCAAAGTCCATCACCTTCACCGCATCGTGGTGGCTTTCGTCGATCATGATGTTCGAGGGTTTCATGTCACGATGGACTATTCCCTTGGAGTGAGCATATTCCAGAGCCCCCAGAAGCTGGTGAAAGATGCCAAGCACGCGTTTTTCCGGGATCGGACCAGTTTTGCCAATCAATTCCCTCAGCGTGATGCCCGGCGCATATTCCAGCACCATGTAATACTGCTCTTCTAGCTCGAAAAAGGTGAAAAGGCTCACAATGTTGCTGTGGGTCAGCTTGGCTTGGATGCGGGCTTCGCGCATGAAGCGTTCGGCAAATTCGGGTTCGCGGGTGAGCAGGGGATTCAAAAACTTGATTGCCACATCCCGTTCCAACACGAGATCGCGAGCCAACCAAGCCTCGCCCATGCCGCCTTCGCCCAGTTTTCTAATAATCTGATAGTTGTTAATTTTGTCGCCCTGATTGAATTTCACCACCGTTCTCCCAAGTTTTTCTTTTGTTGAAGTCTAAAACCCAACGTGAACACCTTATCCAAGCCCGCAAATCCGGTCAAGCCCAAAATTTGTGTTTGATAAAAAAGCGGGCATCCGAAAATCCACCAATCTCCTACGCCGTTTGATGATTGCCAAAACCTGGACAGGCATTTGCTAAAAAAGCGCATCCAAACCGGCATGGATCATCCCGCTCCCGAGATCGGAGAGGCCGGTTTCGCGGTTTCCCAAGGCATATTCCACACTCAAAATTCCCAGTCGGGTGCGCAGCTTGATGCCAATTCCGGGCGCAAACAGGTTTGATCTCAGCCCGGTTTGCCCGGACACGAGGAGGCCGTGGTCGTAAAAAAGATAGACCCTGGCCTGCGAATTGATCAGCCAGCGCAGCTCCAGCGAGCCCCAGCCCAGTCTCCAGCCGCTGAATTCGTCTTCCCTGTAGCCGCGCAGGGAGTTGTAACCCCCCATGCGGAAAAGTTCATGATCCGCAGCCGTGGAATCTGAAAGGCTGCGCAAATGCAGTCCCAGAGCGCAGGTCCAGCGCGGCGTGATGCCGATATATTGAATGTGGTTCGCTTCCAGGGCATTGCTCCAGCCGCGGCTTTCGCTGTTCACCAGCCGATAGGTCAGGTCGGTTCGCATCCCCTTGCCGGGGTTGAAGATGCGGTCCCGGCTGTCCATGCGCCAAAAAGCACCGATGGCTCTGGAGGAACTGCGCTGCACGAGCAGGCTGTCCCTCTGCGGGGGCAGATATTCGTTGATGCTTTGATAGGACAGTTCCAGCCCATAGCGATGCACGGACCAATATGAATAGATATCCGCAGCCAGAGAGGATTTGATCCAACTTTCGGTTTCCTCTGCGCGGGAAAGCCGGAGATCCGCCGCCAAGGGAAACAGGTCCGGTCCGGATTCGTGGTAGGCAAACTCCAAAAGACTGGATTGCGGCAGCTTACGCCAGTTCAGAGCCAGGGCGCGGTCGCTGCCCCAAAGGTTCAAAAAACTGAGATTCAGATGTCCGGTGATTTCGTTTTTGTCCTTGACCCGGGTGAAGCCCAAAACCCCTTCCAGCGAGGTCATTTTGCCTTCCGTAATTTTAATCAGAACGCTGCCGGGATCCACCGGTTCGATCTGGCAGCTCTCGATGTAAGTCTTGCTCAGGATGTTGTTTTCGGCATTTTGGATGTCCTGCGGGGTCAGCACCTTTTCTGGGGAAAAGCCGGCGAGTTTCACCAAAGTTTTCTCGCGGGTGTGTTTGTTGCCCTGGAAGTAATACTTTTCCGGTTTGAGCTGCTTTCCCTCGGTGATGGCAAGCAGGGCGGTGAAGCCGTCTTCCAGTTCCAGGGAGTCAAGCTGGATGCTGGCGAAAAGATAGCCGCGAAGGTGATATTCGTCCAAAATCCGGTCCATGAGCCGGGGAATTTCCGCCAGCGGCAGTTCGGCATTTTCTCCCAGGATCAGGATCTCACGCAGTTTTGCCTCCGTAAAATAGCGCAAACCGCGGAATTTAACCCGGCAGCGCTGAGCGGAAACCTGCTCTTGAATGCGGAAGACCAGTTCCATGCCATCCTCTGAAAGCGGGATCAACTCTGGATTGTAGATCTTCACAAAGGGGTGCCCGGTCTTTTGCAGCCAATTTCGCATGGCATCGATGGCGGCATTCACATCCGCAGGCTCATATTCAAGCCCGGTTTGCAGCCCGGAAGCTTGCAGCAACTGCATTTCGTCCACATCAAAATCGGCAATGAAACCGATTTTTTGGACGCTGAGCCCAAAACCGAGGCAGAGCGCCAGCCAAAAGGACAAAGCCAAAAGCCGGCGTTTCAAGGTCTTACTCCCTTTCCGCTTTCAACACCGCCAGGAAGGCTTCCTGGGGCACGGTGACAGAACCGATCTCCTTCATCTTTTTCTTGCCTTCCTTTTGTTTGTCCAAGAGCTTGCGTTTGCGGGAAACGTCGCCGCCGTAGCATTTTGCAAGTACGTCCTTGCGCATGGCGTTGATGGTGCTGCGGGCGATGATGGTTCCGCCGATTGCGGCTTGCAGTGCAATCTTGAAAAGGTGCTTGGGAATCACGTCGCGCAGGGTTTCGGTGACGCTTTTTCCCCAGTTGTGGGCCTTGTCGCGATGGCAGATAAAGCTCATGGCATCAACCTTTTCGCCATTGATCATGATGTCCACTTTCGCCACGTCGGAGGGTCTGTAATCCTTGAAAGCATAGTCCAGCGAAGCGTAGCCGCGGCTCACGGTTTTCAGCCTGTCATAAAAGTCGAAAATGATCTCGATCAGCGGCATTTCATAGTGCAGCGCCACGCGCTTTTCATCGATATACTGGATGTTTTTCTGGATGCCGCGGCGTTCCTGCGCCAGTTTCATGATGTTGCCGATATATTCGGTGGGCACGATTATCTCGGTTTCCATAAAGGGTTCCAGGATGCGTTCGATGTGGGCGGGATCGGGAAAATCGATGGGGTTGTTCACTTCGATCTCCACGCCGCTTTTCAGGGTGATCAGAAAACGCACGCTGGGGGTGGTGGCGATGATGGGGATATTGTATTCTCGATACATCCGCTCTTTCACAATCTCCAGGTGCAGCATGCCCAAAAAGCCGCAACGGAAGCCATAGCCCAAAGCGGCGGAGTTTTCCTTTTCATAGGTGAGGGAAGCATCGTTGAGCTTGAGCTTGGCGATCGACTCCACCAGGTTTTCATAGTCTTCACCGTTGATGGGGAAAATTCCCGAATAAACCATCGGTTTGGGCTCCATGAAGCCCGGCAAAGCCTCTTCGCATCCGCCTTTGGCAAGAGTCACGGTGTCGCCAACGCGGGCGTCCGCCACTTCCTTGATGTTTGCAATGATGTAGCCGGTTTCCCCCGCGGAAAGGCTTTCGCGGGAGGTGAATTTCAAGCCCAGATGGCCGATTTCCTCAATTTCATATTCGCGTTCCGTGGCAAAAAGCTTGATGCGGTCGCCTTTGTTCAGGGTTCCTTCAAAAAGGCGCACCAAGACCACCACGCCGCGATACATATTGAAATAGGAGTCAAAGATCAGGGCTTTGGGCGGGGCGCTGCGATCGCCAGTCGGCGCCGGAAGCCTTTCGCAGACGGCATCCAGCAGCTCGGTGATGCCGATTCCGGCTTTGGCGCTCACCCGCAAAATATCCTCCGGCAAACATCCCAAAACTTCGCAAAGTTCGTGTCCCGAGCCTTCGATGTCCGCCTTGGGCAGATCAATTTTATTCAAAACGGGAAGGATCTCCAGATCGTTGTCCAAAGCCAGATAGAGATTGCTCATGGTTTGAGCTTCCACGCCCTGCGACGCATCCACCAGCAGGATGGCGCCTTCGCAGGATGCCAGCGCACGCGAAACCTCATAGGAAAAATCCACGTGTCCCGGGGTGTCGATCAGGTTCAAGACGTATTGCTGTCCCTTGTAGTGGTGGATCATGCGCACGGCGTGGCTTTTGATCGTGATTCCCTTTTCACGCTCCAGTTCCATGGTGTCCAAAACCTGCGCCACGTCCACTTTTCCAACCACATTTGTGCTTTCCAAAAACCGGTCTGCCAATGTGGATTTCCCGTGGTCGATGTGGGCTATAATGCAAAAGTTGCGAATGTTTTCTTGTTTCACTTTGTGTCCTTGATAAGTCTGGGTTTTCGGCACTGGACAGCAAGCCTGCCGCGCCAAAACGAGTTTGTCTTACCCAGAATTGTAAGTGTTCAGTTTTGTCAACAGATAATACGGTTTAACCTTTTAAGTGATCAAAATAAAACACTTGACGAATATATGTTGATACGAGATTCATCATCCAATTCAATTTTTTTCAAAGGAGTATGTGAACATGAAAAAGATGCTATTGCTTTCACTGGCGGTGTTTCTGGTTTTTGGTCTCGCCGCCTTGGAAAACCTTGTTGAGCGGTATGTCGATTCCGAAGGACGTTTGGTTGATCGCGTGGTTGTTCCCGGAATACCGGAACACCTTAGAGAACCCGGTCCCGTGGCACAACTCACCCGCGCTTCCGTGGTTTTGAGCGAAGTGCCTGCTTTTGACTGGTGTTACGGCTGTTCCGCCACCGCCGCGGCCATGATGGCGGGATATTATGATCGCAAAAATTATCTGCGCATGTACACCGGACCCACAAACGGTGGCAAAATGCCTTTGAACAATGGCAGTTGGGGCAGCGGAGAATGCCCGCTCAGCGCCACCCAACAGGGCTATGATGGGCTTACCACGCAGGGTCATGTTAACCGTTTTTGGAGGGGGAGTGGACAATCCGGAAATGATCCCTTTGGCAGCGGAAACCCCACCGGCACATATGCTGACTGTACCGCAGACTTCATGGGCACGAATCAGGACTGGTGGGGCAACATTGATGGTGGCACCACATTCTATAATTACACAAACGGCAGTGCTATACACGACTATTCGGACTGTGAAAACGATACTCCACGCGGCAGAGATGGAACCCACGGCTTGAGGTTGTTTTTTGAATCCCGCGGCTATACCGTGATCCAAAACTATAACCAATATATTTACGGACATGTCGATACGGGCTTCGGCTTCACTCTCGATCAGTATAAAGCCGAGATAAATGCAGGCAGACCCGTGATTATCCAAATTTCAGGTCACAGCATGCTGGGAGTGGGCTATGAAAGCACTTCGAACACCATTTATGTGCATGACACCTGGGACCATCAAATGCACAGCATGCAGTGGGGTGGTTCCTACAGCGGGATGCAGCATTACGGCGTGGGAGTCATAGAGCTCGCACCAGCGCCCACATACACGATCAGCGGCAACGTTAGAAGGCCCAATTTGCAGTATCCCCAATCGGCAGTGTCAGGAGCAACCATCACTGCCAGCGGTGGTTACAGCACTACGACCGGGACTTTGGGAGGCTACACTTTGACGGTTCCATATTGGTGGTCTGGAACCATTGCAGCCAGCAAGGCGGATTATGCCATGGATCCTGGATTCATCAGCTTGAGCAATGTTTCCTCAAATCAGAGCGACAAAAGCTTTTCAGCTTGGTACATTCCCTATGCTCCCAAAAATTTGACCATTGAAAAATTGGATGCATTTGGCTTTATCCCGGAACGCATCAAACTCAGCTGGGACGCCTACGGTTTGGGTAATTACAATGTGTATGCCTCCCCTTATCCGGATAGCTGGATCTGGATCAACGTTAGCAATCAGGGATCTTTCAGCCAGACAGGATCAAGGGTTTCCTGGGTGGGTCCGATTATGAACGACAGAAACTATTTTTACTTTGTTAAGGTGTCGTATTAAGCGGTAGAGAGCCTACACTTAGCCCTTTCACGGCATGGCGGCTTGGTTTAAGCCTCATCCGCCGGCATGGGCAAAATGTATTCCTGCGATGAGGGTGCGGGAACGGTGTATTGCAGCTTGTTTACAATGGTCACCACAAAGATGCCGGACAGCACGGTGATCAGAAAGTCCGACACAGGCATGGCAAAGATGAGCCCGTCGAAGCCGAAAAGGCTTTTCAGGATGAAAAGGGCTGGGATATAGATCAGCCCCTGCCTCGAGATGGATACGATGAAGGCAGGCAAGGCCTTTCCCATCGCCTGGAGGCTGTTCATCAGGATCATTCCCACTCCGGCGAAGGGAATGGCGAACACATAGGCTCGCAGCACTTTGCAGCCGAAAGCAAGGATTTCCTCGTCCTTGATGAACGTTCCAATCAGCGCACGCGGGAAAATCACAAACATCAGAGTGAAAATCACGCTGAGTCCCAGGTTGATCAGCACGGCGGAAAGTAGGGCTTTTTTGAGCCTGGGATAGTTGCCTGCTCCATAGTTGAAGCCGATGAGCGCCTGCACTCCGATGGAAACGCCGATGAACACAAAGATGGGGATGGAAAACACCCGCGAAGCCACGCCCAATGCGGCAACCGCGCTCACGCCATAAATGGAGGCCAGGTTGTAGGATACGGTGTTTCCCACGCTCATCATGATCTGGCTGATGGAAGCGGGAACTCCGATGAGCAAAATTTCGCGGTAGATACTCCAGCGGGGATGGAAAAGCTTCCAGGATGGCGCTGCCACGGCGTTTTTACTGTGGTAGTAGTAAATGTAGTATGCCATGCCCAAGCCCTGACCAATCACGGTGGCGATGGCGGCTCCGGTTACACCCATGTTCAAGCCAAATATGAAGACAGGGTCAAGAATTATGTTTGCGCCGGTGCCGATAAAAAGTCCATACATGGCTTCTCTCGCGGCTCCTTCAGCGCGCACAAGCTGAACCAGAGTGAATTTCAAAATGACAAAGGGGCTGCCCAGCAAAAGCCAATACATATATTGGCTGGCGGGAAGCATGGTTTCCGAGGTGGCTCCCACAGCCTTCAAAAACAGCGGGATGGACAAAATCCCCGCCACACCCAGAATGATCGATACGATCAAAGAACTGAATACGGCGGTACTGGTGGTTTCGCGGGCCTTGTGATATTCCTTCCTGCCCAAGAGCCGGGAAAGATAGCTGGCGCCGCCAACCCCGAAAATTCCTGATATTGCCATCTGGAAACTGAACAAAGGCATGGAAATGGACACCGCTGCCACCAACGCCTGGTCGTTGAGCTTGCCGATGAAAAATGTGTCTGTCAGATTGTACAGAATATTCACCAACATGCTCAGCACGCTGGGCAGGGCGAGATTGAGAATTGCCTTTGAAACAGGCATTGCTTCCAGAACGTAAATGTTTTTCTTTGTCATTGCTTGATTGATTTTTACCTTAGCAAACCAATATAATCCAGATGCGGTATTTGTCAACTGCGGAAATGTTTTTCCCAGTGGAAGTTCGTATATGACAGAGCCCGGCTAAAGAGGCTTGAACTGATTTATGATTGGGCAAAATCAGTTTCCAGCCTCGGTTTGCTTCACTGATATCTCCGTTAATCCCCAAACCAGCGGGATTTTTGCTTGACAGATGCGCCTCATTTTCAAAACATGGAAGATGAAAGGATATTTTAACAAACGAGGAGAAAGAGATGAAAATGATGCTGTTGGCGCTGCTTGTGTTGGCCTTTGCCATCCTGGGAGCGCAGGATATCACCGGAACTTGGAACGGGATGCTGGATGCGGGCGGACAAAAGTTTCGTCTGGTGTTTCACATCGAAAAAAGCGATGAGGGCTTTACCGCCACAATGGACAGCCCGGACCAGGACGCCTTCGGGCTCCCAGCCAGCCGGGTCAGCTTTTTGGACGGTTGGGTGGAAATTGTGCTGGATGCTCCCCCGCTCAGCTACAGCGGAAAACTGGAGGATGAAGCCCTGCAGGGCAGCTTCCATCAAGGCCCGATGGAGATTCCCTTAATGCTTAAACGCGAAGAACTTGCAGCTCCGGTTTATGAGCGTCCCCAAGAGCCTAAAGCGCCTTTTCCCTACCGGGAGGAGGAAGTGATTTTCCCGAACCGTGAAGCGGGCTTTAATCTTGCCGGAACCCTGACTCTGCCAGAGGGTGAGGGACCTTTCCCCGCAGTGGTGCTGGTCAGCGGCAGCGGTCCGCAAAACAGGGATGAAGAAATTTTGGGCCACAAGCCGTTTTTGGTGATCGCAGACCATCTCACCCGCAAGGGAATTGCGGTTTTGCGCTATGATGACCGCGGTGTTGGCGGCTCCGGAGGCGTGCATGATGAAGCCAACACCTTCGATTTTGCGCTGGATGCCCAAAGTGCGGTGAAGTATTTGAAAACCCGCCAGGATATTGGCAAAATTGGCATGATCGGCCACAGCGAGGGCGGCATCATCGCCCCCATCGTTGCCGCTCAGAACAAGGATCTGGGTTTCATCGTACTTTTGGCTGGCACCGGAGTGCGTGGCGACAAGCTGCTCCTCATGCAGCAGGAACATATTTTCAAAGCTTCCGGTATAGACAAAGATGAACTGGCTCAAACCCTGAAAGTGAATGCCGAAGCCTTTGAACTGGTGATCCAAGCCTCAGAACTGGAAAGCTTTGAAGAGGATTTTGCAGTCTTTCTGAAGGAAAGGATGGACGATGGCAGCATCACCATCCCCGCTGGCATGACTTACGACCAGCTTTTCAAACAGCAGATGGATACGATCTGCAGCCCCTGGATGTTCGATTTCATCAGGCTCGACCCCGCCGAATGGCTTGAAAAGACAAAATGCCCTGTTTTGGCTTTGAACGGCACCAAAGACCTGCAAGTGCCCTATGAACCCAACCTTTCCGCCATCGAAGCGGCGCTCAAAAAGGGTGGAAACAAGGATATCACCTTGCAAGAGATGCCTGGCTTGAACCATCTTTTCCAAGAAAGCGAAAGCGGTCTGCCGGCGGAATATGTGAACATCACGCAAACCTTCTCCCCTGTGGCTTTGGAGCTGATCTCAGATTGGATTTGGGAGACAGTTAAAGGTAAATAATCCCAATATGGCTTAACCCGGAGCTGAGATGCGGCTCCGGGTCTTTTTTGTCCATGTTTTCTGGCTCAATAATTGCAACAGAATACAATTCTCCAGAGTAACAATCCCGCTTTTTAAAGGAGCTATACATGTTTAACTTTAAGCCAGCCAAAGCATTAGTCCTCGTGTTGACTTTGCTTGTCATCAGTCTGGGACTTTTTGCTCAAAACAGGCAAATTGAGCTGGAATCAAGCTCAAATCAACTGATTCTGAGCAATAACAGCGATTATGGCTTTGACGTCAATTTCAGCCTGGGACACATCCAAATCCGCGAAGTGCAGACCAAAGAAGGGCTTTTTGACGAGCTTTTCGTTGAAGGCTGGGGGCACACCAACGAAGTTGGCGAACCCAAACTGCCCATGCGCCGCGAGATGATTTATGTGCCTCTGGGCGCAAAGGTGAATCTCAAGCAAAACTCCCGTTCCATCCGTAGCCTGGACACCGCTTCCAACCGGCTTCTACATCCAATCATGCCGGCTCAGGCACCCGTTTCAAAATCTGCAGATCTTGCCACCATACCTTTTGAAATCAACCAGGAAGCCTATGCCAATGAAAGTTTCCGAACCCGTGATTGGGTGCGGGTGGAGGAAGTCGGCATCATGCGCGGAGTGAGGGTTTTTGCCCTTGAATTTTATCCGGTGCGCTACGACCCTGTGAATGGCTCCCTGCAGGTGATGGAAAACTTGGAACTGCAAGTGGAGTTTGAAGATCCGGATCTTTTTGCCACCAGCGAAATGCTGGAAAAAACCGCCTCCTGGGAGTTCGACAAACTCTATGCTCAGACTCTTCTAAACTGGGACAGCGGCTCCCGCACCCAGTTGGTGCGCCATCCTTCCAAAATGGTGATCCTCTGCCCGGTGGGTTACACCAGCCACATCCAAAGTTTCGTGGATTGGAAAACCCAGCAGGGCATCGCCGTAACCGTTGCCACTGTTGGAAGCGGCGGAACCATGGCAAACACCAGCACCGCCATCAAGAGCTACATGCAAAGCGTTTGGAACGCCGCCACATCCTCTGACCCTGCACCCACATATTTGCTCATCATCGGTGATGAATCCGGCACCATCCAGGTGAAACCCAATTCCAGCACCGTGAGCCCAAGCGGTCACATCACAGACCAATTTTACGTGCGCCTGAACGGAAATGATTATCTGCCCGAAATGTATCACGGCCGCTTTTCCGTATCCAGCATCACGGAACTCAGCAACGTGATCAACAAAACCATCACCTATGAAAAAACCCAGATGCCGGACCTCAGCTATCTGGGCAAAACCATCCTCATCGCTGGCGTTGATGCAAGTTACGCCTCCACTCATGGCAACGGCGCCATCAACTATGCCACCTCTCAATATTTCAATTCCGCCAATGGAATCACCAGCAACAACTATCTCTATCCCGCATCCGGACAAAACGCAGCTAATATCAGAGCCCAAGCCAATGAAGGCAGGGCTTTCATAAACTACACCGCTCATGGAAGTGAAACTTCCTGGTATGATCCGTCTTTCACCACATCGCATGTAAATGCCATGACCAACACCGGAAAATACGGCGTGATGGTTGGAAACTGCTGCATCACAAACTGGTTCAACTATAGCTCTGTCTGTTTCGGCGAAGCGGTGATCCGCAAAGACAATGCAGGCGGAGTTGCCTATATCGGCGGCATCAACAGCACCTATTGGAATGAAGACTATTACTGGGCTGTTGGTTACAAGACCGGCATCAATGGCAGCGCGCCATCTTACAATTCCAGCAAACTTGGCGCCTACGACGCGCTTTTTCACACCCATCAGGAAGCTTATTCAAACTGGGCGACCACCCTGGGCGAAAACGTTTTCATGGGCAATATGGCTGTTAATCAAAGCGGCAGTTCTTTGCGCAACTACTATTGGGAAATCTATCACATCATGGGCGATCCCTCTCTTTCCATGTATTTGGGCGTTCCCACTGCGAACAATGCCAGCTATCCCGCTCAGATTTACATTGGCGACACAACTTTTGAAGTCACCGGCGCCGCGCCCTATTCCAGAGTCGCCATCAGCCAAAACGGCGTGATCCACGGCTCCGCCATCACCAACGCCAATGGAAGCCTCAGTCTGCCCATCACGGCTTTCAGCGGTCCCGGAACCGCCACTCTGGTGATAACAGCCCAAAACCGAATCACACTCATCAACCAAATCCCCGTGATTCTAAACAATATGCCAGAAATGGAAATCACCAGCCTGACCTACGTCGACGCGAACAACAACAGCCCCGAATACAACGAAAACGGCTGGCTCAACGTTACCTATAAAAACAGCGGAAACGGCCCCGCCACAAACCTTTCCGCCGTTCTGAGCTGTGTGACCCCGGGTATCACGATTACCAACTCCTCACACCAGATCAACAGCCTGGCGGTGAACGCCTCCACTTCTGTAAACCACGCTTTCTCCATCACCATTGCCGACGATATCGTCAACACAACCCAGGCGGATTTCATCATCACCATGACGATGAGCGGTTTTGGACCCTGGAGCCACGAATTCAGCCTGAACCTGAAGGCGCCGGAACTGGAGTTTGCTCAAATCGAACTGCTGGACAGCGGAAACAACAATGGAAACCTCGATCCTGGCGAAAATGCCACCATTTCCATCGTGCTGAAAAACAATGGCAGCGCCGCCACTTTGGCGGGATTGGGCACCTTGAGCTGCAGCACACCCGGCATCACCATTCTGAATGATTCCACACCGTTCCAAAGCATTGGCGCCAACGGCCAGCATGTTCTCACTTTCAATCTGAGCGCGGATCCTTCCATTCCCGTCACAACCGTTGTTGGGCTTGCTTTTCATGCTCAAGCCGGACAGTATATTGCAGATGCCGCCCACAATCTGGTGATCGGCACCCCTGTGGAAATCACTCTTGGCCAGGGCAGCACCGCCAGCGGCGGCACCGACGGCTGTCCCGTCAACGTTTCCAAGCAAAGCCTGCACGGTCAGTCCGTTTACACCAAAGCCGAACTGAACGCTCTGGGCATCAGCGGTCCCGCCACCATCACCCACATCGGCTTCGATGTGGCTCAAGCTCCTGCTCTGCAAATGATCAACTATCTCATCCGCATGGGACACACCACTTCTCAAAATGTAGCGGCGTGGATCCCAGCGGCAAACCTGACCCAGGTGTGGAATGTGGACTCATGGCATCCGCAAAGCCTTGGCTGGAACATGCTGGAACTGGATCAGCCTTTCCAGTGGAACGGAGAGGAAAACATCGTGGTGGACACCGCTTTCGACCGCATTGGCTCCGCAAGCAACACCGGCTCCACTCGCTACACCCAGATTTCCAACGGCTATATCTTTGGCCGCACCGACACTAGTAATATGGGCGACGTCTTTCATGGCGGATCTCGAAGCAACATAAGGCCAAACCTGAAATTAACAATTTATACCACAAACAACCCGCCCGCAATCAGCCTGCCCGCATATTTCGAATTTGACATGAATGGCAGCCTGCTGGTGGATTTTGCCGACTTTGTGCATGACCCGGATGGAGACGAACTCACCCTCTCCTGCGACGGCGAAAACAACATCAACGTTGAAATCAACGGCTTAAACGTCCTTTTCACCGCCACTCCAAACTGGCATGGCAGCGAAAACCTGGTTTTCACGGTCAGCGATGGTACAGACAGCGCCCAAGCTGCTGTTGAAGTCTTGGTAAACCTGAACTGGCTTGGTGCACCTGAACTTACGATGTCATTGACAGAAACCGCCAGCCCCACAGTCAAGCTGGAGTGGCCCGCAGTGCAAAACGCCACTCACTATATGGTTTGGGCTTGCAACGAACCCTGGGGTGAATATGTCCTTCTGGGTGAAACCGCCAACACTTGGTGGAATGGACCCTTGACCCATCCCAGACTTTTTTACAAGGTTATCGCCTGCAGCGCCAACGGGATTTCAACAAAATAAAACCAGAAAGACTGTAAAAGAATGGGCCCGGCAAAAACCGGGCCTTTTTCATCACTAATTTATTCCAGGATTTATTTCCACGATCTTTCCGTAATTCCAGTACCGCCAGGGTTTATGCTTTTCCGATTCTGACAGGTTACCAGCAGAAATGAGAATCCAACCATAACTGCAAGCACAATGATGAAAAGTGGAAAGAAGCCAAGGTGACCCCTTGATCGTCTGCTTCGGTACAGGGCAAAGTTTTGACCCAGCAGTTTTTGGGCCAGCCAAGTGATCATGAGGGCAAAGGTAATCAGCAGAATGATTTCCAGCCCACGGTGCATGCCGGTGAGGCCTTTCTCACGGGGATGAATCTCATCCAGTGAGCCAACCATCGCTTCCAAGCTTGGGGTCAAGCGCAAAACATCGTCCTGGCTTCCGCCAAGGGTGAAGGTGTAGGAGCGGTAGTTGCCGTTGATGCTGATGCTTCGGAAGTGTATTTCGGTCCCGGCATCGGGAGCTGCCATTGAAGCTTTGATCACAAAGCGTTCCATGGAGTTGAATCCCTCTGCATCAGCTTCGAAATTGCTCACAACATAGGCATCCGGCAAAAACAGGTCGTTGAAGTTTTTCCTGAGCCGGATTTCATCGTTTGGACCGAAGCGACCGCCTGTGCTTAAAGCTATGAAAGCGGGAAAATCCGCCGTATCATTTTCAAAAAACGCCGCCCGGATATAGAGGCTGTCCACTCGGTTCAGGATAAATTTTGTGTATGCCGGTAGAGTAGAGGCAGGATATTCTTCCTGCCCCCCTCATCAAACCGTGCATGCGGTTTTCCCGCACACGGCTTACCGACAAAGTTCGTCGCAAGCGTTCACATTCAGTTCGCACAGGAGTATTTT